>NZ_AP018670.1 GCF_003967075.1 Sphingobium amiense | reverse complement strand
TTCTGCTAATGTCTTGTGACTTACTACAACAGCATTATTATCTCCGACCCGAGCGGCAAGCAGATGTAGTAAGGCCCCAGCCTTGGGGTTTGATGCGCTTAAGCGCGCCCAAGCCTCATGCGATGCACGGTCAGTCTGGACCCATCGGCTAGGCTGAGGCTTGGTGGCGGGCAAGGTGCGCGTATCTGTCACAGGGGTGTGACTCCAGTGTCGAGAAATCGGACATAGATTGGCTAGGGGCAGTCAATCTATGTCCGATTATCGCCAGAAAATTATCAAAAATCAACGTCAATTATCGACAATAAATTGGTGAAAATCGACATACCCTAGCCAATCAGCTACTGGCTACCCCTAGCCAATCAGCTACTGGCTACCCCCCCCCGCCAACACATTGAAATTACGCAATAAAAAATCTCGCCCTTCTATATGATCTAAAGGGGGTGCAAGCGCGGACCTAAGCGCTGGCGAAGCAGCCCCTTTAGATAGGAACAAAAAGTGAACAATGAGCGCCGCTAATCGCGGCGCGCGTTATGGGTTGGAGACGCCCAGCTCATACGGTCGCATATTCCCGCAAAGGGCAGTTCCTACGGCAAAGTTCCTACGGGCTATCAGGGGGTGTAGGAGGCGATTTCCGGCCCGTAGGACGCAGGGAGGCGCTTGGGGGTGGCTTTTGTGCCATCCAAAGGCTCGGCGGCGCCCCTGCGGGACGCCAGAGGCAAATCGGAGTGAAGGAACTTGCGGGGGAGCAGTCAAAGAGGTATCATGTAACTTAGCATGATACCTATGGAGATTCACATGGCCGCGATCAAGCAAAGGGCTGACAAGGTAGATCGGCACCGCCAGCGGATGCGTGCGGCGGGGTTTCGGCCCGTCCAATTCTGGGTTCCCGACACGCGCGGGGCTGACTTCGCGGAGCGTGTGCGCCAGCAATGCTTGAAGTTGAAGGGCGACCCGGCGGAGCTGGACGCGCTGCGGTTTGTCGAGGAAGCGGCGGCGCAGGTCGAGGGCTGGCAGTGAAGCGAGGCGATATTGTCGCGGTTTCGTTGCAAGGTGACTACGGCAAGCCTCGCCCGGCCCTCATTGTGCAGTCGAATCTTTTGGCCGAGCTGGAAAGCCTCGTGATCTGCCCGATCACCAGCGCCGTGCGCGACGCTGCCTTTCGCATCACCGTCGAGCCGGACAACGCCAATGGGTTGCGTGTGCTCTCGCAGGTGATGGTGGACAAGCTCTCGACCCTGCCCCGCTCGAAAATCAGCAAGCCTTTCGGGCGGCTTGACGATGAGCGGATGAAGGCCGTGGACCGCGCCTTGCTCCTTGTCGTCGGGCTGATTTGAAGGGCGTCGGTCATTCCCTTGCCTGCAACGGCACCCAGTCGCCTTTGCACTTGCCTGTTTTGGCGTCCCATCGTGCGGTGCAGCCGTATAGCCGCTGTTCAATCTTGGGTTCCTTCGCCCACTGGTAGGCGAGGGCCGCGGCGAAGATCAGGCCCAGCCCGATCAGGGCGGCCGAGAGCCATTCCTTCAGCCGGTCCCACCATATCCCGGCACTGACCCGCTGGAGCTGCCCCGCCACGCGCTGGAGATCATCGACCGCCGTTCCCATCCGTTGCCCCCATTCGAGGCGCTGGCGGGCGTCCTGCTCGATCCGCTGGACCAGCGCGGCCGACTGCTGCGCGATCCCATCGGCCCCGGCCTGCCGCATCGCATCGAGCAGGACGCGATAATCCGCGCCGGGATCGGCAGGGGGCGGGGCGTCGAACTCAGCGGGGTCGAACGGGTCAGGCATCGGCGGGGCCGCCCTTGAAGGTCCAGCCATCGAACGCCTTGCGATCCTGATCGCGGCTGATCCGGCCCATCAGGTCATTGAGGCGGGATTCCCATGCGGGGTCTTTCATCGCGGCATCGAGGAGCAGGCCGCCGAGGATGATCTTGCGGCGGGCGTCCTGTTTGCGGTTCAGGGTGGCGGCGCGCGCTTCCAATGCCTGCAACCGGGCCTTGGCCTGTTCGACCTTGCGGCGGGCGTTTTCGATAGCCTCTGGCGTCGGAGCGGCCATGCACAATCCTTTCGCTGAGTGATATTGATAGCACCGGACCCGACTGAACGAAAGAGAGGAAGGGCGCACTTATGCAAACTTGCGTTTGCGTGCGGGAGGGGATACCCCTCCACCCCAGCGGGCTATCGCCCGCGCCATGCTCCCGCATGGCAAGGTAGGGCGCGGCGATGGCGAGTTTCCATCTTGCGGTGAAGGCGATAGGCCGTTCCGCCGGTCGCAGCGCGACGGCGGCGGCAGCCTATCGTGCGGGCGTCGAAATCACGGACGAGCGCACCGGCCTCGTCCACGATTACACCCGCAAGCAGGGCGTCGAGCATAGCGAGCTGATGTTGCCGACCGACGCGCCGGAGTGGGCGGCCGACCGCGAGCGGCTATGGAACGCGGCCGAGCTGGCGGAGACGCGCAAGAACGCGACCGTGGCGCGGGAATATGAAATCGCGCTGCCCGTCGAGCTGTCGGCCGACGAGCGCCGGGAGCTGGCCTTGGGCCTCGCGCGGGAAATCAGCGAGCGGCATGGGGTGGCGGTGGACGTGTCGATCCATGCACCTGGTCGCGAGGGCGACCAGCGCAATCACCATGCCCACCTGTTGACGACGACGCGCCGCCTTGGCCCTGAGGGGCTGGGGGAAAAGACGCGCGAGCTGGACCAGAAGCAGAGCGGCGAGGTCGAGCGGTGGCGGGAACGATGGGCCGAGATGCAGAATCGGGCGCTGGAACTGGCGAACGTCCCCGACCGGGTGGACCATCGCAGTCACCAGCGGCAGGGGATCGAGCAGGAACCCACCGTGCATATGGGGCCGAGTGCGACGGCGATGGAGCGGCGGGCCGAGCAGGTGGCCGCGCGGGAAGGGCGGGCCTATGAGCCGGTGACGGCGGTAGGTCAGCACAACGCCGGCGTCGTCGAGCGGGCCGGCCTGCGCCAGTATATCGAGCGCGGGACGGAATGGCTGCGAGACAGGCGTCACCTCAAGGTTTGTGCGCCAAACAACGATTTGGCGGACATAAGCGGAACATTCGGCGTAGTCGGCCTTGTTTGCTTATCAGATCAGCGCGAGCTCGACCCTACGCCCCACGACGGCGGCAGCGCGCTGCAGGGTTTCGATGGTGACATTGCCATCGGCGGGATCAAGCATGCGGTCTACTTGTGTCCTGCTGGTATGCATCAATAGCGCCAGTCGCTTCTTGCTGAGCTTGCGTTCGCGCATCGCCTCGGAAAGCTGCCAAGCGATGACTTCCTTGATGGCCTTGGCCTGGAATTCCGCGAGCACACCTTCTTCCTCGAGGAAGCTGTCCAGCGTCGGGCCGCGATGTTTGTTCTCAGCCATTTTCAACCTCTTTCTGGCGCTTGCGTGCCAATTCCAAATCTGCGGCTGGCGTCGTCTGTGACTTCTTGATAAATCCATGCAGCGCGTAGAGTTCGCCTTGGTGGAAACAGAACAGCACACGCGCGATCGTTCCGTCAGGCAGGGATGTACGCACTTCGAACAGCCCCTTTCCCATAGGGCGAACCAGCGGCATGCCAACCGGCCAGCGGAACTGGACCCGCTGTAAGTCCTGGCCAATCTCGCGGCGATTGGCTTCAGGGAGACCGAGTAGCCAGTCGCGAACGGGGACATTGCCTGCATCGGTCTGGTAGAACACCAGCTCGATGCGTTGTGCGGTCCCCGATCCCATGGCTACCATATGCACTATATAAGGTGCATAGTCAAGCTGGTTCCGCCGTCACGGCAGTGACCGTGGGCTGCCGGCCAAGGGTGCGATAAACTGTCGGACGCGAAATCGAGAACAGTTCGGCCAGGTCGCTGATCGAATAATCGCCGGTGTCATACATCCGGCGCAACTCCTTCTGCTGCCGATCAGATAGCTTTGGCTTCTTGCCGCGCAGCTTTCCCCGGGCGCGGGCGACGGCCATACCTTCCCGGGTCCGCATCCTGATCAGATCGGCTTCGAATTCCGCGAAGGTGGCAAGGATGTTGAAGAACAGCTTGCCCATGGGGTCGCCGGGATCGTGGACGCTGGCACTGAGTTGCAATCTCACGCCGCGTGCCGTCAGCTGGTCGCCGATCGCCCGTGCGTCGGGAACGGAGCGCGCAAGTCGGTCGAGCTTGGGCACCACCAGCGTGTCGCCATTGCGAACTGCGGCCAAGGCCTGATCCAAACCTGGTCGCGCACGATTGGTCCCGGTGAAACCGTGGTCGGTATAAATTCGATCCGGTGCCACCCCAAGCTGGACCAGAGCGTCGCGCTGTGCGGCAAGATCCTGCTTGTCCGTTGAGCAGCGGGCATAGCCGATCAGGGTGTTGGTCATCCGGGACTTGTATCGCAGAAGGGGCCTTCAACGCAAAACAAATCGGACCAGTCAAACGAGACAGGCGGAACACAGGTTTTCGGTGCGATGGCGGCGCTGCCGACACATGTTCGCTAAGGGATCGTCTATCGGACAGTGCACCTCTTCGCATTGGCAGACCCTCGCGTTAATCTGACGCGACGAATCGGTGGGAGGGCAAATTGGCGAGACGACGGCTCCTGACTGATCACGAGCGCCGATGCCTATTCGAGCCGCCGACCGACGACATCGCGATCATCGCCAACTACACGTTGTCCGCCGAAGACATCGAAGTGATCGGCAGGCGCTACGGCGCGCCGAACAGGCTTGGCCTCGCAAGCCATATTGCCTTGATGCGTCATCTTGGATTCGGCTTGCCGGGAAACAATGCCGTCCCGACCCCCGTTTTGCATTACCTCGCCGCCCAACTGCACGTCGATCCGGCAGCGCTCACCAGCTATGGTCAGCGCTCACAGACCCGAAACGACCATGCCGAGATCGTCGCCCGATACCTGGGGCTTCATCCCTTCCGGCGCATGGACATTCCTTTCGCGCTGGAACTGGCGGAAGCCGCCGCGCGACACACAGATCGCGGCGAACCCATCGTTCGCGCACTGATCGAGGGGCTGAAGGACAAGCGCTTCATCTTGCCCGCCTCGGATACCTTGGAGCGGGCCGGACTTGCCGGACGGGCTCGCGCGCGCAAAGCGGCCGCAGCCGCACTCATCGAGACGCTAGATTCCTCCGAGATGGCGCATCTCGACGACCTGCTCGTCAACAATTCCGATTTCGGGATGACGCCCTTGGCCTGGCTCCGCGCCTACGATGAAGCGCCGAATACAGCGAACATCAATGGCCTCTTGGAGCGGTTGCGGTTTGTGCGCAATATTGGCATCGATCCCGCAGTCAGCTCCGAGATCCCCGAATTCCGCTTCGCCCAATTTGTTCGCGAAGGCGGCGTGGCCCCGGCCTTTCTCCTCTCTGACTACAGCCTTAATCGCCGCCGCGCGACGCTTGTGGCAGCCGTCATCGATCTTGAAGCCCGGCTTGCCGATGGTGCGATCCAGATGTTCGATCGTCTGATCGGCGGCATGTTCACCCGCGCACGGCGCGGCCGGGAGAGGCGCTATCAGGACAGCATCCAGTCCGTCGGCCAGCTGATGCGACTGTTCGGCGCGACGATTTCGGCCCTTGATGAAGCGATCCAGCACGGCGGCGATCCGCTCGAGCTGATCGATGAAATGGTGGGTTGGCACAAGCTGGTGGCCGCAAAGGCGCAGGTCGACGCGCTGGCCAACCTCGCCGGCGAGGATGCCTTGGTCATGGCGACCGAACGCTATGCGACGCTGCGCCGGTTCGGCCCCGCCTTCTTCGAGGCATTCTCGTTCAAGGCGTCCGGCAGCCGATTGCAGTTGATCAAGGCCATCGATGTCATCAGGGATGCCAACCAGCGCAAAGCACGCCATCTCCCCGACAGTGTTCCACTGCCGTTCCCGAACCGCAAATGGAAGCAGATCATCACCAGCGGCGGGCGCATCAACCGTCGGCTCTACGAAATTGCGGTTGCTGCGACTTTGCGCGACGGGTTGCGTGCTGGCGATGTGTGGGTCGAGGGCAGCCGTAGCTATCAGCGCTTCGACGCCTATCTGCTCAGCCGTCGCGACACAGCGAAAGCCCTGGAGCAGCTTGCCTTCGAGACCGATGCTCAAGCCTACCTTGCCGGGCGCGGTAGAACGCTCGATTGGCGGTTGCGCCGCTTTGCCAAGCAGCTGAAAGGCGGAAACCTTGAAGGCGTGTCTTTGGACCGCGACCGATTGAAAATCCAGCAAATGCCGCCAATCAGCCCGCCCGAAGCCGAAGCGCTCGACCGGCGGCTCGATGGTCTGCTCCCGCGCGTCAGGATAACCGAGCTTTTGCTCGAAGTGGCCGAACGCACGGGTTTTCTATCAGCCTTTCGCGAGCTGCGATCCGGCAAGGAACACGACAACCCCAATGCCGTGCTCGCGGCGATCCTGGCGGACGGCACCAATCTGGGCTTGGAGCGCATGGCCAATGCCAGCGAAGGCGTGACCTATGCTCAGATCGCGTGGACGCACAATTGGTACCTGTCGCCCGAAAATTACAGCCACGCACTCCAGACGATAGTCGCGGCCCATCATCAGCTTCCGTTCGCGCGCCACTGGGGCGCGGGAACCAGCTCGTCGTCCGACGGCCAGTTTTTCCGCTCCGGAAGAAGCCGGTCGGGCGCCGCCGAGGTCAATGCCAAGTACGGTGCAGAGCCAGGGGTGAAGATATATTCGCATGTCTCCGACCATTTTGCATCCTTCGGCTCGCGGATCATGTCCGCAACAGCCGGGGAAGCGCCCTATGTGCTCGATGGTCTGGTTCTGGGCGCCGGGCAACTCCCGTTGCACGAACATTATACCGACACCGGCGGTGCCAGTGACCATGTGTTCGGGTTGTGCCACCTACTGGGCTTCCGATTCGTCCCGCGATTGCGCGACATTGCGGATCGCAAGCTTGGCTCCATTCTGGCACCATCATCCTATCGGGGCATCGAATGTCTGATGGGCCGCACGATCAAGACAGCCGCGATCGAAGCCGATTGGGATGACATCGTCCGGGTCGTGGCGTCGATCAAGGATGGCACTGTCGCGCCCTCGGTCATCATGCGCAAGCTTGCTGCCTACAAGCGGCAAAACAAACTGGATTTTGCGCTTGCCGAACTCGGCCGCATCGAGCGCACGCTGTTCGCGCTCGACTGGCTGGAACAGCCCACGCTTCGGCGGGCATGCCAAGCGGGCCTGAACAAGGGGGAGGCGCGGCATACTTTGGCAGCGGCCATCTACACCAATCGCCAGGGCCGATTTACGGATCGAAGCCTCGAAAACCAGGAATACCGCGCTTCGGGCCTCAATCTGCTGATCGCGGCGATTTCCTATTGGAACACGCTCTATCTTGACCGGGCTGTGCAGCATCTCGGTGCTACCGACATCGAATTTGATCTAGCGCTGCTTGCCCATCTGTCGCCAATGGGCTGGGCGCACATCAGCCTGACCGGCGATTATCTTTGGGACCAGGCCAAGCGAATTTCTGCGGGCGAATTTCGGCCGCTGAACGATCCGCTGGCGCGGCTCAAGCTCGTGGCATGACCGATGTTCCCGAAATGTCCGTCAAATCGTTGTCTGGCGCACAAACCTTGAAGTGACGCCAGACATGGGGCAGCGGATCGCGGGCAGGCTGCACGATGTTGCGGCCAGCTTGAGCGGTGCGGTCGAGCGCGATCGGCGCGAGGCGGCCGAGGTGCAACTCGCCCGCGAAGCGCAGGAGCGTCTAGCCGCCGATCGCGCCCGTCAGGAAGCGCAGGAGCGCCAGCAGGTGCGGGAACGCGAGCGGGTGGCCGAGAAGTTCAATACCATCGCCGGGAAGCGCGAGGCGGGCGCGCATGGCTATGGCGACCATAACAGCGACTGGAAGGCGACCCCGGAAGCGCTCCGCAAGGCGGTGGACGCCTATAACGGGGCCAACCAGCACACCAAGGATCTTTATATCGAGCAGATCCAGCGTGAACCGAAAATGGCGCGCGCCGTGGGTCAGCTCATCGGTGAGCGGGAGCTGATCCTGCAACGCGACCGGGGCATGAGCTTGTGACGGCGATATACGATCCGATCATATATGATTCGGTCGCATATGATCGGATCGTATAGCCAAGAAAAAACCCTCCCGCAGAGCAGGAGGGTTTCTCACTTATCGCGATTTGAGAGGGTCGCGGATCAGAGCGTAAAGCGCAGACCGACCTGAAACAGCGAAGCCTTGGTTTTACCGAGGCGATATTCCACGTCCTCGTCCCCGAAGTTCAGCTTGCCGCTGCCGGTCTGACGATAGGTGTAATCGGCGGTCAGATCGATGCCCTTCGTCACCTTCACGGCTGCACCGGCGCGGAGCTGCCATGCGAAGCGAACCGAGCCGTCATCCTCGCCCAGCGCCTTGAGGTGTGAGCCGACCGCGCCGAGGCCCACGCCGACATAGGGCTTGAACGTGTTGCCGCCGAGCGGAATATCGTAGGTGACATTCGCCATCACGGCGAGCTGGCGCAGCTTAGCGACGGAGCCGTTGGTCGCGCTGATCGTGGTGCCGTTAATGTCAACGCCGTCCAAATCATCGACGCTGATAATGTCGAGTTCGCCAAGACCTTCGACAACATCGGAGAGGTCCTCGGCCGTGATCGCGGTGCCGTTCAGGCTCTTGAGCGTGATGCCCTTCACCTTGTTGCGCTGATAGGCCAGTTCGAGGCCGACGCGGACGCCGCCGAAATCATAGCCCAGCTCACCGCCAAAGGTTGCAGCGGACTTGGTGTTGAGCTTCGTGTCGAGGCGATTGTTCGGCTCGGACCATGTGTCGATGATGGCGAAATCGGGATTGTTGAGGTCAGCAACGCCGGTGCGAAGTTGGAAATACATACCCTTGTCGGCTTCATCCTGCGCGAAAGCAGGCGTAGCAAGAGCGGCAGACGCAAGAACAGCGCAAGTAATAATCTTCTTCATTAATAAACCCCCTAAGTAAACACGAAACATGACTAATTTTCGCGACCCTAGCGGGGGGGGGGGGGGTAACTGCTAAACTAAAAAATACAAGAAATATTTTGAGGTCAACTGAGTTTTTTCTAATATGTTGCGAAACCGCAACAATTTTCTCAATGGATTCATCACTATCCGCTAGGGCTGTCGCCCTAGCGGCCGAACAGGCGCGACCAGAAGCCGGGGCGGGAGCTGGGCTGCGAGACAGCGCGCTGATCGGTGAGGGCGAGCCGTTGGGCTTGCTCCCGCCAAGCGTTCCGTTCTTCACGCAGTTCGGCAACCTGCTCCCGCAACAGCCTGTTTTCAGCCTGTAAACCGGGGGTGTCACTGCCTGTTATGTTAGGCTGTAAAGGTTGCTGCACCCCATTTACAGGGGGCCAGACACGAAATAGCTCGACAGGTTCAATGCGCCATTCGCCGTTATCGGATTTTTCGGCGGAAACCCGGCCTGTCTTGATCGCCTTCATGAGCGTTTGGCGGGTGACACCGACCTTTTCGGATGCTTCTCTTAGGGTGATACCCATGATGTCACTCGCTGTTAAGTCGGCCTGTATAGTATCTATATATCGGTTGCATCGTCAGGGGGAGAGGCATCGGGCGCGCGGAGCCTGTTTCCTAGGCCGATGACGAGCTGGGATAGTTCCTCTTGCATCGCCGGATCGAGGTTCTGCTGTTCGGTGGCGGGCAGATCAGGCTCAATTCCATCTAGGAACGGTTGCGAAGGAGGGGGAAGTCCGTCGCCGTGCGGTAGCTGACGCTCACCTATCGGGGGAAGGCGGCGTAGTGGTTCTTGCTTGCCCAAAGTATCGCGGTCCGGCTGTTCGCTGTCGGAGACGACGACAGTTGCAGAAAATAGGCTGTATCTTAGCCCTTCACGTGGTCCAGACCAAACAACTCTATCGTTCAACACATATGCGTTGACAGTGCCGTTTTCACCAATCCGCCTGACTTCAATCCAATTTCCAGAAACAAGTGCAGTTATTGCTGTCTTAATAGTTGTAATTGATCTAACCCCTAGCAA
>NZ_AP018669.1 GCF_003967075.1 Sphingobium amiense | reverse complement strand
GTTTGCATGTGGTCATACTGGCTTGCTCCGGTTGCGTCAACGAAACCCCGAACTGGCGCGCAGCGTCAATGAAACCCCGAATTGCGGGGAGGGGAGGGCGGTCTAGCCGTCGTCGCCGCCCTCATCCTCGCTGCCGTCGTCCAGCGGCTCATGCTCCATGCGGCCGTGATCCTCGATCGGGCAAAGCGGCGCTCCGGCCAGCTCAAGCCATTTGCGCGCGGTCCTCACGGTATAGCCGCACGTCGCGCACTCGCATTTGAGCATCCGGGTTTTCTGCTTCT
The DNA here is from genome assembly GCF_003967075.1 of Sphingobium amiense. Lineage (NCBI taxonomy): Bacteria > Pseudomonadati > Pseudomonadota > Alphaproteobacteria > Sphingomonadales > Sphingobiaceae > Sphingobium > Sphingobium amiense. Next base: position 22,090 of record NZ_AP018669.1, on the reverse strand, counting down.
TCGGCGCGGTCGACTCCCCATCGGTGTCGAGACGGGCATGGGGGAGGGGGCCAACGGCGTCCAAGATCGGCGCGACGGCCGCAAGAAACGCCTCGCCGGGGGTGGTGGCGCGCATCGGCCCGACGAGCCCCAGCCCCAGCGCGATCCGTTTAAACGCTTTCCCATGCCCTGCCGGGATGCCGACGGCGGCATGGACCAGCTCATGCGCGAGGATGGCCGCGATCTGCGCCGGCATGGCGTCAGGCGCGTGCGCGAGGTCGGGCCGGATGAAGATTTCAAAATGCCCGTCCGCGCTCAGCCGGTTATCCCAGCACTCGCCGATCGCCTTGCCCTTCCGGCCCGAGCTGGTGAAGCCGATCGCCACGCGGATACGCGCGGGCAGGGGAGCGTCCAACGCCGCGAACAAGGGGGCCATGCCCGCCGCCACCCGATTGAGCCAGCTTTCCCGGTTGTCCTGTTCCATACCTTCTACTCCCTTCAAATCGCCCTGCGGGGCGATGGCTGCGGCCATCGCTCCCGAGTTCGCGCGGAGCAGCCGGCGAGAGAGGGGGGCAGCGGGAATCTGCGGGAGTGGTGCGGGCGGGCGCTTCGCGCCAACCCGGTCCCGCTGATTGCCGTTGCTGGGGAGAGGCGGCCGGGACCGCCTTTCCCCATGCGAACGAACATCATGCCGGCGCACGCCGGCACCATGCCCGAGATCCGCTTGCGATCTCGGCCCCGCCATGTGGGTCGTCACCTTCGGCCAAGACCGCTTGCGGGCTTGGGGAGCGAAGCGAGTAGAGCCACGGTGCCGCGCAGCGGCAGGCGCAGTCTCCTCGCCTAGATTGAAATTGTTGCTCAAATGAGCTACATCGTTCGTCTGACTAGGGAGATTCCAATGGCTGCTACCGCGTTCGTGCGTGCGCGCATCGACGAAACATTGAAGGATGAAGCCGCCGCCGTCCTAGCCGAGCTGGGGCTGACGGTTTCCGATGTGGTCCGCATGACGCTTACGCGGGTCGCCAAGGACCATGCCTTGCCGTTCGAGCTGAAGGTGCCCAACGCCGAGACGCGCGCCGCGATCGAATCGTCCCGCGCGACCATGAAGGCGCGTCGTGCGCGCTTCACCGATCCCAAGGAACTGTTCGATGCCCTCGACCAAGAAGCCCGCCAGCAGTAAGCGGGCTTCGTTCCCAAGAGAGGCATCCTACGAAAAGCGGTTCGTCAAGGATTGGGAGCGGCTGTCGCGCAGCGGCCGCTACAACATGAACCAGCTCAAGGAAGCGATGATGCTGCTCATCGCCAACGATGCGCCGCTTGGCCCGGAATGGCTGGACCACGCCCTCAAGGGCGATTGGAGCGATCATCGCGAGTGCCATATCGGCGGCGATTTCCTGCTGATCTACACGATTGAGGGCAATCTGGTGAACTTCGTGCGCGCGGGAACCCATTCGGAACTGTTCGAGTAATCGGCTCGACGGCCGAACGTTTGGAAGGCAGGGCAATGAACGCCGACGACATGAAGGTCGAAACCTTCGCCTGCGTCTTTGACGCAATCGCCGACACGCCGGAGGAGGCGACGGAGTTGAGGACGCGCGCGGACCTGATGCGGGGCATCACCGCGCGGGTGAAGTCGTGGGACGTGCCGCTGGGCGAGGCCGCCAAGCGGCTCGGGCTGACGCCGCCCCGCCTCAACGACCTCCTGCGCGGGAAGTTTAACAGATTCTCGCTGGATGACCTGATGACCGCCGCGACGGCGGCGGTCATCGCGCCGCCGGCACCGCGCAAAAGCTCGTGGGATGACCTGCGCGGGATAGTGAAGGGCAACGGCGCGCGGTTCACGATCGAGGAAATCAACGACGCCATCGCCGAAGCCGGCGCAGCAGCCGGCATGGCCGGGATGAACGACCATGACGGGGACTGATCGAAACGGCGAAATCCTTTATCCACCGATGGAGGCGGCCGAAATCCGGCGGTGCGCCAGGAGAGCGGTTTGAGCCAGGCCGGGTTTGCGCGCTTGCTGTGGGCGCACAAGCGCACGGTCCAGCGCTGGGAGGCCGGCACGATGCGGCCGACTGGCGCGGCGCTCGCCTTGCTGACGCTGGTGAAGCGGCGCGGCATCCAGATTCTCACCTAGAAGGATTGATAGAATGGCCGGCCATCGCCCCTTTTCCGATCTTATGAAAGATTGGAGTCCCGAGCGCCGCGCGCGTAATGAGGCCCATAAGGCGAAGTTGGAGGCCGAGTTGATGGGCCGCGCTGCTACGCGCGATGCGATCGAAGAACTGGAAGCTGGCAAGGGCGTGCGCTTCACCAGCGTTGAGGCGCTTATGTCTGATCTCCATGATGACGATTGATCGACCCGAAACGGCGGCCGAGTTTTTCGCGCGGCGCTCCAAAGGTCGTGCGGTGGGTGATCTCGACCGCATTCTCGACAAGGTGCCTGATCGGCCGCCGGAACCCGGCGACGAATTGAAGGCTGGACGCCCGATCGCCTACATCGCCGGTAATCGGCGAGGGTGCCGCGAGATCCGCGCACGCGATCTCGCCCGCCATGTGGGCCGGAACCTTGGGCCAGGACCGCTTGCGGGCTTGGGGAGCGCAACGAGTAGGGCCACGGTGCCAGCGCCAGGCGCTTAGATCATTTTGGCTATCAGCCTTGCACTAGTGCAACCTTTGCACTACATTGAAGCATGGTCACGATGTTTCGCGGTCCCCGCTGGAAAATTGCCGTCTATGGCCGCGATCATGGCGTGCCGCATTTCCACATCGAAGGCCCGGATTTCCGCTGCTCGGTGGCGATTGCATCGTTTGACGTGATCGTGGGCACCGTGTCGGCGGCGGTCTTGAAGGACGCATTGGAATGGGCGCGGCCTAATCAGGCTTTGCTCATGCAGACGTGGCAGGAGTTGAACGGATGAACATCACCGACAAGGCCCGCACCATTACCGCCGTGCGCGCGACCGGGCCGTCATCGCTGCATCTGTCCTGGTCGGAAGGGACGGCGGCTGATCTCGATCTTGGCGCGGTCCTCGCCGATCGCGCCTTTGCCGCGCTGCGCGATCCGGGCGAGTTCGCCAAGGTCGAAGTGGGCGATTGGGGTCATAGCCTGGCCTGGCCTTCGGGTGCGGAGCTGGGCGCGGACATGCTGTGGCTCGAAACGCTGTCGGCAACCGGGCATGGCGATGTGCGCGCCTTCCTCGAATGGCGGCTGCGCCATGCGCTGTCGCTGTCGAAGGCGGCCGATGCGCTTGGCGTCTCGCGCCGCATGGTCGCCTACTACTCCAACGGCGAAAAGAAGGTGCCGAAACCAATCTTGCTGGCGTGCCGGGGCTGGGAAGCCAGCAATGGGCTATACCGGGCCGCCTAACCGGACATGAGAGCGATCTTCATCCGCCACGGCGAAAACACCGGCAACGCCGGCGTGCCCTGCCACGATCTCGCGACGATCGCGCTGACGGAGCGCGGCCACGAACAGGCGCGCGCGGTCGCGGCGAGCTGGACGCAAGCGCCCGCGCTCATCGTCACCTCGCCCTATACCCGCACCCGGCAGACGGCCGCGCCGACGATCGCGCGCTTTCCAGGCGTGCCGGTGGAAGTGTGGCCGATCGAAGAGTTCACCTATTTGCAACCTGCGCGCTGGAACGGCACGCGCAGCGCCGAACGGATGCCGCACCTAGAACGCTATTGGCGCGAGGCCGATCCTGACTACTGCGACGGGGAAGGGGCGGAGAGTTTCAGCACCCTGTTACGGCGCTGCGAGGCGGCGCTAACGCGCCTCGCCGCCATGCCTGCGGGATCGCTGGCCTATGTGTTCGGGCATGGGCAGTTCATCCAGGCCGCGCGCGCGATCGTCGCCGACGCCCATCTGGACGATCGGGCCAAGATGCGCGCTTTCTGGCGCAAGGGCGAGCCGCCCGCGATCGGCAACGCGCAGCGGGTAGGGTTTCATTGGCAGGGCGACCGCTGGACCTGCGCGCCCGCGCTCGCCGCCTAGATCAACACGCGCTCCACCTCGTCCAGCGTCACGTCATCGGGGCGGCGGTCATAGAGCTGGGTGGTGCGCGTCGAGCTATGGTTCGCCATCGTCGCGGCCGTCTCCAACGTGCCGCCATTCTTCAAATAGGTGGTGATCCCGGTCGCGCGGAAACTGTGGTTGCCGATCGCCGTCCCGATCCCGGCCGCCGCCGCGCGCCGGCGCACCATCGCGAAGGCGTTGGCTTGGGGCAGGGGGGTATCGCTTAGTCGCTTAGTGCTGCGCGCGATCGTGCGGAATAGCGGCCCCTTGCGGTCCTCGCGCAGCTCGCAACCGTCGATATAGGCGGTTAGATAATCCTCTAGATTGTGGTGGCAGGGCATTTCATGGCGCTTGCCGCCTTTCTCATGCAGGCGGACCCATAGCCGCCGATTCTGCATGAACACGTCCTCGACCCGCATCGCCAGCGCCGCGCCGATCCGCGCGAAGCTATAGACCATGAGACCGATCAGCGCGCGGTCGCGCAGGCCCGCATGGGTGGTCACGTCGATGCTGTCGAGCAACCGCCGCGCCTCGTCGGGGGCCAGTACCGGCGTCTTGCCGCGCCGCTGGCTATGCGCCGGCCCGCGCACCGATCCGGCCGGGTTCGCCGGCACGGCATGACCCGTCACCAGCCAGTCGAACAGGTGGCGCACGCCGGCGAGCTGCTGCTTGACGCTGGGGGCGGCCAGCTCGCGCCCCAGCGCCTCGACCCAGGCCGCGACATGAAGCGGCTGCACCTGGGCGAGCGAGGCGACGCCGCGCGCCTCGCACCAGGCCAGGAAGTCGCCGGCCGCCCGCGCATAGGCGCGGCGTGTATGCGGATTGCGGATGGTGACGGCGAAGAACTCAAGGAATCGAAGCTGCGCGCGCTCGTCGGCCGCCGCGATCAGCGCCGGCAACGCCAGCGCGGGCGCGGGCGCGGGGAGGGGGGCGAGCTGGTTCATCGCGCGATCTTCTCCCATCGCGCCGGCGCGGGACGCGGCGCGGCCATCTTGCGGCGCAGCTCGTCGAACACCTCGTCGGCGTCGCGGACGCGGCCAGCCTCCGCGTCCTCAAGGCCGCGCTTTATCGACCCGTCCAATATCCGGCGTAGCAGCTCGTCGCGTAAATCGTGGTGCGGCTCCATGTCGATGAAGTTCTTGACGATCGCGAACACCGCCTCGGAAGGATCGGCGAACATGCCGCGCTCGATCCGCTCCAACAGCCAGTCGGCCTGATCGCCGGTAAGATACGCCTCGAAGCGCAAGCCGCCCGCGCGGGCCTGCTCGCGCAGCGCCTTGGCCTGGTCGCGCTCGGCATAGTTGTCGGCGAAAGCCGTGTCCTCGTCCTGGTCCATATCGCTCCCTTTCGGCGGTGGATCTCGGGACCGTTTAAACGGCTCCATCGGATCGCCATGAGTGTGTGATAAAGGACATTATCACACATAGGAGGGAGCGTGAATCCCGCGTGTGTCAGCATCAGGCAATGGCGTCCACGATCGCCCGTTCAACGGGTGAATAATCCCCCGCCGGCCTGTCGAGACAGTTGGTGCCATGCGGAAAGAGTGGAGGCTGGGCATGAAGCGAGGCTTGGTACCCCTAAGCTGATCCTGCCACCGCGCGCGAGCGCGCGTGAGCCCGATGAGTCGAGTTGAATCGGCTGCGCGACGGATCGTGCTGCAAACTAACCTGTTTTGCGGACCGACGCCGCTGAGGAGCGCAGCCTAGCCGATCACCACGCCTTTCCAGTTCCGCCGAGGACGGGGCTTCGAATGCTTCTCCACCACGCGCCGATCCAACAATGGGGTGTCCCTGTGCTCTATTAATCGCTTTAATCGAAGCCGGCCGCGCCACAGGCGGCTTTTGAAGGTGCCCGCCGGAATGGCCAAGCTGGCCGCCGCTTCCTCGATAGATAGCCCTTCGGCGGCTAACAGGATCGCCGCCCGCTGGTCGGGGATCAGCTCGCCAAGCGCCCAATTCACGTCGCGCAAATCCACCGCGGCGCCTTGCCCCCCGGCGACGCCTAGCAGCCGGTCAAACGCATCTTCGGGAAGGTCGGCATGGAAGGGGGCGCGGCGACGCCCCGAAAGAAAGCTGTTCCGCATCACGGTCCGCATCCACGCTCCCAGATTCGTGTCGGGCACGAACGAACGGCGGGCCACCCAGCACCGGAGCATGGTCTCTTGCAACAGATCGTCGGCGTCAGCACCGCCGCTGCCGGTAAGGCGGCGGGCATAGGCACTGAGCGACGCAGCCTGCTCGATCAGCCCAGCCCCAAAGTTGTCATCGAACAAGCCGTCGATGCGCTCCGACTGTTGGGCGAGCGGGCGGAAGCCCGTTCGACGGTGTTTGAATGCGTTCACCGGACGATCGCCAGTCCGACCCGGAGGCGGGTCATGCGGCGGTTATAGTCGAGCAGGTTCTCGCCATATCCCGTGAAGGCTTGGCCGAAGAGATAGAAATTCAGGTTTCCGCCGATCAGTCGATCGATCGGGTAGGATATGTCGGCATCGATCGCGCCTTTGCCAGATCCGAAATTGAGCCGGGTATTGGTCGTGATTCGAAGCCCGTCGTCCTCACCGATCTCTGCAAACAAGCCCGTATTGCCACGGTAGCGCTTGATGTCCGGATTGTCGCTGAGGCTCCCGGCGTAGAGCCAGAGACGAGGACCGACGCTGAGGCGGTAGCTCCCCAAGGCAACCGAGGCCACCGGCTGCACATAGAGCGTGTTAAGGCTTCGGGACCCCGCACCCGATCGCCCGTTGGACTCATGTCGGAAGCCGCCTTGGCCGCCGAGCGAGACGCCGCTCCCGATGCCAATGGTTGGAGCGAGGTAGAACAGCTCGGGCACGAAGTCGATGTTGCGAAAGGGAGACGACTTGGCCCCGAGGTCCCAGAACATGCGCTGGGTGTAGGCGAAGTGGAGTCCCTGCTCCCATGATTGCCGCCGGTCCGGCGCGGCCGACGGGCCGAATAGCTGATATTTGAAACTGATCTGCAGCCGGGCATCACTATTCGTGCCGGGACCGTAGGCGGCATAGATCGGCGCATAGGCGGAAAGATTGGACAGGAAGGCATTGCCGGCCGCAACGTCATTGGTCGCGAGGTGTGTCTGCGGGACAGACGTATCCCAACGGGGGGTCGCGGGACCGGCGCCTCCACCCGCCGGCGCCGGCGGCGGAGCGGACACGCTCCCTCCTACCGCAAACGCAAGGCGCTGTGCGCTCCATCCGGGTACGGCCAGCACTGCCTCTCCAGCGGCTGTATGCGGTGGCAGGTGCAGGATGTAACGTGCCCTAGTGAAGCCACCGGCAGGCACACTCACGGCGGCCGGCGTCTGCGGCGCCCGCTCAAGGCTGATATTGCTAGTGCTGCGGTTGACCGTCAGTTCGGCTCCGATCTGCGGCGGCAGGGCCATGGCTTCGGGGGCGGAGCCGCTGTTCAGCAGGCGAAGCTCGACGGAGGCGGCGCCGTAGGCATCCCCGTCTGCAACGGCGCTGATTACAAGCTCAATCTGCGATGCTGTCGTACCCGCTTCCGCGCGGGTCGGTCCCGCCGCCAACCCGAGAGCGATGCACACAGCGCCGCCATATCTAATCATCGGTCGAACCCTGCGCAGCATGACATTCGGGAATTGGCTGTCGTTCCGGTGCTATGGTGGCGAGATCGACGATCGAGAGCTTCATTGGAGCAACCCCTTCGATCTCAACGCAGCGGGCACCGGGCTGCGCACTTAGAAGGTGTAGGCAACGGACATGAAGCCGCTCGGCTGCCAGCGGCGCTCGTTCAGCGGGCTGTCCGCGGCGTCCCCGAGCAGCCGGGTGACGCCGCCTGTCGCGCCAAGGCTCCAGTGGGAATCAAGGCGATAGCTGGCGGTGATGAGGCCCGACACGTCCTTGAAGCCGCTTCCGGCACGATAGAAGGGCAGGCCCGAGGCGATGGCTTCGCTCGCGTCGATGCCGAAATAGCGATTCATATGCTTGCCGTTCGCCCAGCTCGTGCCGATCGTCGGGATAACCGTCATCCGGTCCGAGACGGGGAGCGCATAAGAGAGGCTGGCATCCGCTACCACGCCCCGGGTGCCGCCTTCCACCGCCTTGGTGGCGCCCACCGTGAAGGACAGATTGTCGAGCTTGAGGTTCGCGAAGAGCCGGCCACCGGCCGTGGTCGAGACGCGCCGGATGCCGTCGGGCACATCACGCCGCCTGTAGCCGCCGACCAGCGCTACGCTCGCACCCGCCGTCAATGGGCCGATCTCGATGACGTTTACGCCGATGCCATTGCGCAGGCTGACGAAGAACTGCCCGAACTGCGCATCGATCACGGGGATCGGCAGGAACCGATAGTCATCGGAGCCCTGATAGTCGGGAACGACGCCGGCGCCGGCGCCGAGCGTCACATGATCGCCGGACTGGGCACTGGCCGCTGCCGGCAATGCCAGCGCCGCCAGCAGCAGAGTTGGCCATGCGAGACGCCCTATACGGCTGGATAACGTCATGCACAGATACTCGCATCGTTTCGGAAAATGGCGCGCCTCGCCCTTGAAAGGGGTAGGCCGGACATCGTGGCGCCATGCCAGGCCGTGCTCGCGGATTTCCTGTCCAGCGGGCGCGGCGCGCCGCTCTCCCGCCGAGAGCTCGAACAGCGCCATCGGCATCGCCAACATCACATCTTGCAGGTCTGGGGTTTCTTGCCCGGCCTGGTGAGTTCTATGGCGGCCTCGTCGCCGGCTACCGTGTGCTTGCCATCGGTGAACGCTTCGCCGGGTGCGGGCGCCTTAAGCTGCGATATCGTGCCTTCGCTGCGCAGATTGATTGTCACGTCGTCGGAGAGGAAATCGATCGTGACGACGCTATTGTCCTCGCAGCGATAGGGGTGGCTCGCTTTGATCGATGGCGGCAGCGTCACCTGCACGTTCTCGACGATGGTGTTCTCCGCGCCATCCGTGCCGGTGTCCTGTCCGCACCCTGTCAATGTGACCGTGGTGGACGCCAACAGGACAAGAATAGCGGCCGTCGATATCCTGGGATGATGAAATAGCCTCATATGCGCTGCGCTTCCTCATGACTCTTGAGGTTGGAAAAGCCTGATTCTCGCGCGACAGCGGGCATGATCGCGACTAGGTGCCGCAGCGCACCGCAATTGATGATGCGGCGATTCATTCTTCACGCCTGCCGCCTTGACGCTTGCGCCGTGCGGCATCAGGCCGATTGCGGCCAGTGCCTTGCTTCGTTGCCCGATCGACAGGGGATAAGCACGTTGAATCGGGCCCGGCTATACTGGTCGAGCCGATGGCTCGGCGCAGATGCAGGATCGGTCTGTGACGGTCCGGTCCGGTCGTATCATGGCTCATTCGAGATCCCTTCCGCCGCTCGGCCGAAAGCCAGGCGATCGCATCGCAGGAGACGGACAAGGGTCGCGCGGGTCCGATCTGAAAGGGGTCCTGCCAGCCGACGCCTGTGACCCAGGGAGACACGCCACGCGGCTTCGGGATAATCGGCTGGCAGGACGGCAGGCAAAGCCATACCGGAGGGGGGATCCGGTGAACGCATGCCCGCCAACCGGTAAGGGCTGACAAGACAGCGGCAAGCGTTGGAGACAGAGAGGACGTCCCCTCGCGCTCGCGCGACTGCAAAAGGGCGCGCACGATCTCTTGGGATCGAGAAGCATATCGTGATTGATCGGCTTCCCTCCACGTACATTATCCTTTCCAGTGGAGTGAGCGCTCACTACCATTAAGGGAGTAACCCTCCTGCGTCACCTCGTCAACCAAGGAGCGAAATGTTCTTTGAGGTTGGAGCGGCCTTTTCTGAGAACGGCGGAGCAATATTCGACCACGGTAGCGGCGGGATAGTCCTGCTGCGGGCGGCGTAAAAGTCGTCCACCTTGAAGCCTTTCTGCCGAGTCAGGGAGGTGTGGGGATCTACAGCGTGGAACTTTATCTTCAGGTCCGTCTGGCTTGCGCGGATGGCATGAGCCAACGGGCGGCGGCGAAGCGTTTCAATGTGTCGCGCGAAACGGTACGCAAGATGCTGTCGTTTTCATCGCCGCCGGGTTACCGGCGCCAGTCCGTACCGCAGCGCCCGAAGCTGGACGGGTTTGTGGCGATCATTGATGGATGGCTTGAGGGTGACCGCAGTGTCCCGCGCAAGCAACGCCATACGGCGAAGCGGGTATTCGACCGTTTGCGCACCGAGCATGGTTTCACCGGCGGCTATACGATCATCAAGGATTACATCCGGGAGCGCGAACAGCGCAGCCGGGAGATGTTCGTGCCGCTGGCGCACCCTGCGGGAGATGCGCAGGCCGATTTCGGGGAAGCGCTGGTGGAGATCGGCGGGGTGGAGCAGAAGGCCTACTTCTTCGCGCTCGATCTGCCGCACAGTGATGCCTGCTATGTGCGGGCCTATCCGGCGGCGGTGGCGGAGGCCTGGGTGGACGGACACGTGCATGCCTTCGCGTTTTTCGGCGCGGTACCGCGCTCGATCGTCTATGACAACGATCGCTGCCTTGTGACGAAGATCCTGCCCGACGGCACGCGGCAGCGTGCCACGCTGTTCAGCGCTTTCCTGTCACATTACGTGATCCGCGACCGCTATGCTCGCCCGGGCAAGGGGAACGAGAAAGGCAATGTGGAGGGGCTGGTAGGCTATTGCCGGCGCAACTTCATGGTGCCGATCCCGAAGTTCCCGACCTGGGAGGCGTTCAACCTGTGGCTGGAGGAGCAATGCCGCAAGCGCCAGCAGGACAAGGTGCGCGGGCAGAGCGAGACGATCGGTGAGCGGCTGCAGCGCGATCTCGCGGCCATGCAGCCTCTGCCCGCTACACCCTTCGAGGCCTGCGATCAGAAAGGCGGGCGGGTCTCCTCGCAATCCCTGGTGCGCTACAGGACCAACGATTATTCGGTTCCGGTGGCCTGGGGCCATCAGGAGGTCTGGATCAGGGCCTATGTCGATGAGGTGGTGATCGGCTGCCGCAGCGAAGTCATCGCCCGTCATCCTCGTTGCTATGCCCGCGAGGAGGTTGTCTTCGACCCGCTCCATTATCTCCCGCTGATCGAGCAGAAGATCAACGCATTCGACCAGGCTGCGCCTTTGCAGGGCTGGGACCTGCCCGAAGCGTTCACGACACTGCAGCGGTTGATGGAAGGGCGCATGCACAAACATGGCAGGCGCGAATATGTGCAGGTACTGCGCCTGCTGGAAACGTTCACCCTCGCCGATCTCCAGGCGGCGGTCGAACAGGCCATCGATCTTGGCGCCATCGGCTTCGATGCCGTCAAGCACCTCGTCCTGTGCCGGATCGAACGCGTACCGCCCAGGCTGGACCTGGACGTCTATCCCTTCCTGCCACGCACCACGGTCGAGAAGACCTTTGCCAGAGCCTATCTGAGCCTGCTCTCCGACCGGCAGGAGGCCGCATGAGCGATCAGGCCCCGGAGATCCTTCTCGCTCACCATCTCAAGGCGCTCAAGCTGCCTACGTGCCTGCGTGAGCATCACAAGCTCGCGCGGCAATGTGCCGCTGAAGGCGTCGATCATATCCGCTTCCTCGCCCGCCTCGTCGAGATGGAAATGATCGACAGGGAGCGTCGCATGGTCGAGCGGCGCATCAAGGCCGCGCGCTTCCCCGCCGTCAAAAGCCTCGACAGCTTCGACTTCGCCGCCATCCCCAGGCTCAACAAGATGCAGGTGCTCGAGATGGCGCGCTGCGAGTGGATCGAGCGGCGTGAGAACGCCATCGCTCTGGGGCCATCAGGCACCGGAAAGACGCACGTAGCGTTGGGGCTCGGACTGGCAGCATGCCAGAAAGGACTGTCGGTGGGCTTCACCACCGCGGCAGCGCTGGTCAGCGAAATGATGGAGGCCCGCGACGAGCGCCGTCTTCTGCGCTTCCAGAAGCAGATGGCCGGATACAAGCTGCTCATCATCGACGAACTGGGCTTTGTGCCGCTCTCCAAGACCGGCGCCGAACTGTTGTTCGAGCTGATCTCCCAGCGTTACGAACGCGGCTCCACCTTCATCACCAGCAACCTGCCCTTCGACGAATGGACCGAAACCTTCGGATCTGAGCGTCTCACAGGCGCGCTCCTCGATCGCCTGACCCATCACGTCAGCATCCTCGAGATGAACGGCGAAAGCTATCGCCTCGCGCACAGCCGGGCCCGCAAGGCCAAAACCAGACCCTGAAAATTACACCAATGCCGGGGGGAGTGGCCCTCGGGCTACGCCCTCACGCCACTACCCCCGGCATGTAACACGATGGCCTGGTTTTACGCCGCCGAATGGCCGACTTTTGCTCCGCCGTTGACACCCGAAATCGGCAATGATCACGCTTGCTGCCTGCACCCATGCGCGCCGCACCGGCTGCACGGCGTTGGTCAGGTCGAAGAGGATCGAATCGATGGGCACGAGGTGTCTATTGCCGAAGCAATGATTGCTTTGTCAATTATTTGGTGCGCGTTTGGTCGCCCCTAAGATGTAGCGCGGGCTCTGTTGCAAAAATCGTGAAGCTTGAGCATGCTTGGCGGAGATTGGACGGACGGAACGATGACGGATTTCAAGTGGCGCCATTTCCAGGGTGATGTGATCCTGTGGGCGGTGCGCTGGTATTGTCGCTATCCGATCAGCTATCGCGACCTTGAGGAAATGCTGGCGGAACGCGGCATTTCGGTCGACCATACGACGATCTATCGCTGGGTCCAGTGCTACGCCCCGGAGATGGAGAAGCGGCTGCGCTGGTTCTGGCGGCGTGGCTTTGATCCGAGCTGGCGCCTGGATGAAACCTACGTCAAGGTGCGGGGCAAGTGGACCTACCTGTACCGGGCAGTCGACAAGCGGGGCGACACGATCGATTTCTACCTGTCGCCGACCCGCAGCGCCAAGGCAGCGAAGCGGTTCCTGGGCAAGGCCCTGCGAGGCCTGAAGCACTGGGAAAAGCCTGCCACGCTCAATACCGACAAAGCGCCGAGCTATGGTGCAGCGATCACCGAATTGAAGCGCGAAGGAAAGCTGGACCGGGAGACGGCCCACCGGCAGGTGAAGTATCTCAATAACGTGATCGAGGCCGATCACGGAAAGCTCAAGATACTGATCAAGCCGGTGCGCGGTTTCAAATCGATCCCCACGGCCTATGCCACGATCAAGGGATTCGAAGTCATGCGAGCCCTGCGCAAAGGACAGGCTCGCCCCTGGTGCCTGCAGCCCGGCATCAGGGGCGAGGTGCGCCTTGTGGAGAGAGCTTTTGGCATTGGGCCCTCGGCGCTGACGGAGGCCATGGGCATGCTCAACCACCATTTCGCAGCAGCCGCCTGATCGGCGCAGAGCGACAGCCGGCTCTGTTGCAAAAATCGTGAAGCTTGAGCATGCTTGGCGGAGATTGGACGGACGGAACGATGACGGATTTCAAGTGGCGCCATTTCCAGGGTGATGTGATCCTGTGGGCGGTGCGCTGGTATTGTCGCTATCCGATCAGCTATCGCGACCTTGAGGAAATGCTGGCGGAACGCGGCATTTCGGTCGACCATACGACGATCTATCGCTGGGTCCAGTGCTACGCCCCGGAGATGGAGAAGCGGCTGCGCTGGTTCTGGCGGCGTGGCTTTGATCCGAGCTGGCGCCTGGATGAAACCTACGTCAAGGTGCGGGGCAAGTGGACCTACCTGTACCGGGCAGTCGACAAGCGGGGCGACACGATCGATTTCTACCTGTCGCCGACCCGCAGCGCCAAGGCAGCGAAGCGGTTCCTGGGCAAGGCCCTGCGAGGCCTGAAGCACTGGGAAAAGCCTGCCACGCTCAATACCGACAAAGCGCCGAGCTATGGTGCAGCGATCACCGAATTGAAGCGCGAAGGAAAGCTGGACCGGGAGACGGCCCACCGGCAGGTGAAGTATCTCAATAACGTGATCGAGGCCGATCACGGAAAGCTCAAGATACTGATCAAGCCGGTGCGCGGTTTCAAATCGATCCCCACGGCCTATGCCACGATCAAGGGATTCGAAGTCATGCGAGCCCTGCGCAAAGGACAGGCTCGCCCCTGGTGCCTGCAGCCCGGCATCAGGGGCGAGGTGCGCCTTGTGGAGAGAGCTTTTGGCATTGGGCCCTCGGCGCTGACGGAGGCCATGGGCATGCTCAACCACCATTTCGCAGCAGCCGCCTGATCGGCGCAGAGCGACAGCCTACCTCTGACTGCCGCCAATCTTTGCAACAGAGCCCCCAAGCGGACGCCGCAGACGTTGCAGACCTGTTACAACCGTTGCAGCGACTATTTCCTGTTGCAGGACGGGGCCGCGCCCACGCTGGACGATGCTCGCGAGCTTTTCTCCGATGTGCCGCCCGAAAAGAGCGCCCACAATCAAGCTGTCCTGGGATGGAAGGGGCCTGGCGGCCTATATGCAATCGCGGCCATCCTCCGCGATTATCCGCGTGATGGCACATGGTATCTCGGCTTCATGATCGTAGATGCCGCACAGCGTGGTCGTGGCGTCGGACGCTCAATTTACTCGACGGTCGAAAGCTGGGCCGCTGCGAGAGGTGCCACAGAGATTCGGTTGGCCGTGCTGGAAGCGAATGAAGCGGCAGAGCGATTTTGGCGTTCTCTCGGCTTCATTGAGTATCGGCGCGTTGGGCCAGACACCTTCAAAATGCGTAGCCATCGCCGGATAGAACTGAGCCGTCGCCTTTCTGGCCCAGTCGGCCCGAAGCTGCGATTTTGGCCATGTTGAAGAACAAAGATTGAACATGGCGATCTACCAGGCTCGCTCTTGTCCTCCAATCTCGTAAACATCGGTCTCGATCGAGCACCTGTAGCTCTCTGCGATGTTGAACATCTCTGTCTGGAGAGATGCGATCTCATCATCGAGGCTGACGCCATCGGCACCCTGATCATAGGCGACGGTCAGCGTGTAATCGCAGTTCCCGGTCTTTTGCATCTGGTAATCCCGCTCCAGCATCGCCTCAATGCGCTCGCGAGCGGGCTTTCTGCCACGACCATGCTTGTTGAAGTTCTCGATGGTCAGATGCAGGGCGATGGTGACAGAAGGCGGCTTTTCCGGCAGCCCGATCCTTGAAGGAATGACGTCAAGCGCCCGATAGACGGTCATTCTTGAGATCTTGAGGTCGCGCGCGACGCTGGCCTTGCTCGCGCCGGCGGTGATCCGGCGTCGGATTTCATCGTCATCGATGTTTTTCTTCCGGCCTTTGTAGACGCCTTCGGCGCGCGCCGCCTCGATCCCGGCGCGCTGCCGGTCCTTGATGAACGTCAGTTCCATGTCCGCGACCATGCCCAGAATGGTGATCACCATCCGCCCCATGCTTCCGGCCGTCGTCACCTCCGGCTCAAGCACCCGCAATGAGGCTCCCTTCTGGTCGAGTTCATGAACCAGATTGAGAACATCGCGTGTGGAGCGACCGAGCCGATCGAGACGCAGGACGACGAGTTCGTCATCGGCGCGCAGGAACTGCATGATCGTCTCAAGCTCCGTGCGTCCAGTGCGCGATGCGCCCGAGCCTGTTTCGGAGCGGAGGATTTCACAGCCCGCTGCCTTCAACCGGGCAACCTGGATGTCGAGATCCTGGTCGATGGTGCTGACGCGGGCGTAGCCGACGCGGGTCATGGGCAAATCCGTCACATTAGGGTGGCTTTGCCCTCGTACAGTAACATTGGTGACGGAACCACCCTTTTGTGACATGTCGTATATGTCACTTCCGATCGTCACGTTCGGGTGCACCCAAATGGTGCGAGCGGAAAGGCCCCGGTCAGGCAGCAAGCCGCCCAAAATCGATCCGGCTATTCAGATCGAGGTCGAAGCGGCCATAAGGATTGACGTGGCTGTAAATCAGCGGTGTGAGGCCGCGATAATCATCCGGCGTCATCCGGCCCGTCCATTTCGGTTCCACCAGCACGCTCTGAAGCATTCGGGTGTTCACATAGACAAGCGACGCTTGCAGCAAATGTAGCGCCAGGACCGAGAGCTGCTGCTCATCGATGCGGTTAGTGGCGATCTCGCCGCCCTTGCCGAAGAAAACGAACCCATTGGCACTGTTCCAGTTTTCAACGACATTCAGGCCTTCATGAATTTCGCGGCGGAAGGACTCCTCGCGCAGATACCGGCACAGGAAGATCGTCTTGACCGCGCGGCCCAGCTCACTCAACGCCTTGTAGGTCGGGTGCATCACCTCGGAGCGGCTAAACCGGCGCAGGATCGCCTCCGGGTCGGCGGTTTTTGTCTGCATCGCGGCTGCATATTTGACCATCTCGTCATATTGCTGCTCGATCTCATCCCAGTTGATCGGACTGGAGAGGATCGGCTGCAAGTGGGGAAGCCGCGTTCGCATGCCGACATCGGGAAGAGCCAGCTTCTGGCGAGCGATCGCTTTCAGGCGGGGTGCAAGCTCAAATCCGAGAAGCCGGCAAAATGCAAAGCCAACCGCGCTTTGGCCATGACTATCAACATATTGTCGCTGGATTTCCATGTCGGTGCAATGGCGCAGCACGCCCTCGATCATGGAGGCGACCTCGGAGGAAGAGCAGCGCTTGAGCTGGGAATAGACGCATGTCGCGCGTCGTTCGACATGCCAGTAGATCATGACGCCCCGTCCACCATAACGCGCATGCCATTCCGTCATCAGGTTGCGATCCCAGGCTCCGAACTTTGTGGAATCTGACGCACAGGCCGTGCCGGCGTCCCCCCAGACTGCAGCATTGCGGATTGCCAGGGTCGCATTCGCAACCCTGGCACACGCCTCCTTGAGCGCCGCGGCATGAACGAAGCGGCGATGGACATGCAGCAGCTCTTCATAGCTGACATCGGGGGTGGCGCCGGCGATCCGCTTGAGCCCGGCATTCGTTCCCAGGCCGTAGAGGCATAGCAGGAGACGTTGATCCAGCGCGGTTTTCGGCAGTGCAACACGCGAGGCCGATGTTTCGAACGCTTCGAGAAGTCCCGTATCAAGGGCAGCCTCCTTCAGTACGTCGAGCAGCCCGGTCATCGGCCAGCGTTGGCCGATCTCGGTCTTGATCGAGGCGAGACCCCTGGGTTCGGGCAAGGGTTTGAACGGGGTGAGAGATATACGGTTCTCGCCGCGCCACAGCAGCCGAACCTTGTCGTTCCGGGGAATATTGGCATTGAGGAGCAACAGTTCCTGAGCAAGCTCTTCCCGGATGGCGCTTGAAAATGCACGCGCATCCGCCGTCAGGTTCAATCCTGTGTAATATGCTTCTCGCCGCGCATCGAAGTCCTTGGGAAGATCGTCATCGGGATTGCGGTATCGGTCCGCCCCGACAACCCAGATTTCCTTAGAACGGATGCGATCGCGCAGTTGCGCGAGGACACAAAGCTCATAACTGATCCGGTTTACGCGCCCCTCTTCATCAATGACGGAACTGCGCCATCTCGCCGGAATGACCTCGTCGACCGGCACTGCGTGCGGCGGCACGTAGCGGCATCCATCATCCACTTTGCTTCTGATCCAGTCCAGGGCCGCCAGCACCGGACGCCACACGGCGTTGTTCGACCGGAACTCCAGTGCCGAAAGCAGGCTTGGCAGCATACGGCGATAATGATTGGCCCATGACCTCCGCATCACCTTGTAGATCCGCCGATCCAAGGCGCCCTTTGCCTGGCTTTCCTTGATGATCGCCGCCAGTTTGTCCTTGCCGGCGATTGGGAAAATGACATCGCAGATGCGCCCGGATGGATCGTCGATCGAAGCGCTGGCAATCTCGACCAGGAGTCGCTCCTTGCCATAGACCCGCTCGATGTCTTTCGCGATATCGCCCACCACCTTGCGTTTCGAGCGCGATCCGATCTTATGGACCGTCTCGATCAGCAGGTCGACCATCGCATCCGTAAGCTGAGCTTCCCGCGCCATCAGATAAACGGCATAGAGCCCGAGCTGGCGCGCCGGTACATGCCGGCGCATCTCCGAGGCTTTCTCGCCGGCAACCCGGCGAACGATCTGATCGACCCATGCCTTGCCCGTGACCGATAGGAAATCTCGGGGAAGAGCAAGCCGTTGGATAAAGGCGAGTTTGGCGGTCACGCCAAGAATGTTTTCGAGCGTCGCCTGACCTGCATCCCCCTTCATCGTGTTGAAGCCGGTCGGGCCATCGGGATCGGCGAGCGAGGCTTCCAGCAAGGCGACCGCATCCGGCGCAAGCCGATCGCGGACTCGGGCCAACAGGGCCTCCAGATAGAGGTGTCGTTGCGAACGGACGAGGCGTTCCAGCTCCTTGCGCGACGGCCCATAGATACGGCGGTCGCGGCACCACAGGAAAACATGCTCGAGCATGGCATTGATCGGCTGCCCGCCCGCACAAAGATCGTCGGAAATCCACCTCGACAACGCCCTGCGATCCGTCTGCGTCATACGGCGGAACCCGAGATGCCGCAAAATCTCCGCGCAATGCCGGCGGGCGGTGCGCCCGGAAAAATCATAGTGGTTCACGGATTTGGCATCGAGACCAAGTTGCTCCGCCAGATACAAGACACCGTCGGAGGGTATCGACGCATGATCCGGCACAAAGAAGCCATGCCCGGCGAAAAATCTAAGCTGAACCGCCAATCCCAGTCGTGCCGTCTCCGCTTTGCCGGTCACGAACGCGATGTCCGAAAAACTCAGGCTCCAGGAGCCGATCAGATCCCCACTCGAAACGCCAAGGCTCATAACGCCGCTCCCTTATCGGAGCGGAACGTCGTTCCTCGCATGGGCGATCGTCAACAACAACCAGCCCGTTCCCGACGTGTTCTCCAAGATGACCAAAATCGCAGCTTCGGGCCGACTGGGCCTTTCTGGCGCGACCGTAGAAGGCAGCAACAAGTAAGATCTCGCGCCGGCTATCTGGGCGAGCTTGGCGTAGGATTCCGCCCCCTCCCGCAAACGCCCCCTGGATGTTCCTGCGCGCGGAATGCCTTGTCGATGGCGTGCTGGACCGGGACCGGCTGCGGTATGTGACCGGGCGCGAGGTGCAGGCCGGTCGCATGACGGAGGATGATCCGCTGCGCCGCTACGCATTGGGCGATGACTCCGCCTTTGATGGGCTTATGGCAGCGCCGCCGCCACAGAAGCGGACGCGCCATTAGGACCGGCTCAAATTCTACGCGCTAGATCCTCTGACCCCGCGAGGATCTAGCTTTCCAAAAAATCAGCCGCCTGGGAAGCCCGTAGAGCGCCATGCCGGCCGAACCCTCCCCGACCTTGCCGAACGTCTGAAATGAGGCCCAGCGGCCCGGAAATCGCGCCTGTGGCGACATTTCCGCCTGCCCTGCCCTCTCGGATTGATCGCTGTCCTATCCGCCTGGCTTTTCTGGAAAGCCAATTGCGACGGTGCCGCTGGCGCTGTGGCTGCGATGGAGGCGCAGCGTTTAAACGATCCCCTTTCTAACAAAAAGCGTGCCGGCGAAGCCGGCTCATCATGGGGATGCCGGGTGGGAGGATCGCTAAAGCGATCCGGGGCGGCCGAAGGCCGCGAGCCGGCGGGGCGAAGCCCCAAGAGGCGGTGTTTTTCTTCTTTCTGATTGTGCCTGAAGCGCGGCGCTGGTGAGTCGCGCTGCCGTTGTCCCGATTTTCGGGACAAGCTGTCCGATCTGGCGGGACGCTGGTGGGTGAAACCACGATGATCCAGCCTCTCGTCATAATCTTCCGCTGAAGTTATCCACAGGTCAGCCTAGTGTTAAAATATGGGTTTAGTGATGTGTTACGGAAATTCGGCCTGCCCGGAAAGGCGCAGAAATCCTCGCTTTTTTGGCAGAAATTTGCCGCGCGGTGAATCCGCTCTGACGAAAAAGCGAATCCAGAGTGACGAAAAGGCGAATCCACTATGACGATAGCGCCAGGCCTTCCCTGCCGCGCTCAAGCGTAATCGAAATGACGATAGCGCGGCGGTGAATCTGAAATGACGATAATCCGCTTGCGTATGTGAAATGACGATAGTAGCCCTAGCGTTAGTGAAATGACGATAGACCCCTCCCCTTCCCTGTTTGACGCGCCGATCGCCGCGCCGGTCTCGGCCGTGGACGGCGACGATCGCACGCCGCTGCTGCCGGTGCGCCATCCCAACCAGGACTTGTTCATCTGCGACGTGCTGGACGCCATCCCCAAGGATGACATGGCCTCAATGGAGCATCCGGTGTTTTCGCTCTCGACCAAGCCCGACAACCGGACGCGGCGCTACGAGCATAACGGCAACGTCATCGAGATTATCCCCTCGGGCAAGGGGCTGGCGACGATCCACGACAAGGACATATTGATCTACTGCATTTCGCAGCTCGTCGCGAAGATGAACCAGGGCGAGCAACCTAGCCGCACGGTGCGCCTGCAAGCCTATGACATGCTCGTCGCCACCAACCGGCAAACCAGCGGCGAAGGCTATCGACTGATGGCCGACGCCCTCACCCGCCTGCGCGGGACCACGGTGCGGACCAATATTCAAACGGGCGGTGTCGAAGAAACGCGGATTTTCGGCCTGATCGAAGAGGCCAAGATCACGCGCAAGACGTTCGATGGCCGGATGCTCGATCTCGAAATCACCCTGTCGGATTGGGTCTATCGCTCGGTCATCAGCAAGAACGTCCTGACGCTCCACCGCGACTATTTCCGGCTCCGCAAGCCGTTCGAGCGGCGCATGTATGAACTGGCGCGCAAGCATTGCGGCGTGAAGGACGAATGGAAGATCGGCCTAGAGTTGCTACAGAAGAAATGCGGCTCGAACAGCCCGCTCCGAGTGTTCCGGGCCTTGGTCAAGAAGGTCTGCGAGCATGACGCCGATCACGGCCATTTCCCCGACTATGCGGTGACGATGGATGATGACGTGATCTTGTTCCGCAACCGCTCGGGCCTCAAATCCAAGCCCGATCCGGTCGCCAGCGCCGGCGACGATGCGCCCTATATCGACCCGGAAACCATGCACGACGCCAAGACGGCCGCGCCAGGCTATGACGTGTATGCGCTCTATGACGAATGGGTGTCGTGGTGGCACGACATGGGCAAGCCCGAACTCAAAAGCCCTGCCGGGGCCTTCCTCGGCTTCTGCAAGAAACGGCACGAACGCAAACCACTACGCTGATCCCCTGCTCTATGCGGGCAAGCGGCCATGTTTACTTACCCGCATGTTTGCATGTGGACATGCTCACTTGCCTACAGGGCTTTCCCCCATCTTGCGAAGCCAGTCGTTGAACGCCTCGGCCATCGCGTCCTGTAGGCTCATGCCGTGCTTGCGGGCGGTCATGTGCATGGCGAAGGACATTTCCGGGCTGAAATAGCCCGTCATGGCCTTCTTGCCCTGACGGCTCGGCGCAACCGGGTTGCTGCTCGATCCGCTGCCGGAGCCTGCGCCAGTGCCACGGGCGATCGGCGCGGCCGCCCTCCCCTCCGGCTCGACCATCGCCGGCGCTGGCGCTGCATCGCGATCCCGCAATGCGAGCAATGATCCCTTCCGGCTCATGCGTTGGCCCTCCGCTTCCTAGATGCTTGCATGTTTACATGCTCGCATGTCCACTTGTAAAGCTGGCGCACCTCATCGGCCGCCTTGCCGCTCGGCTCGATCTCCATCGCCGTCTTGCCCTCGGCCGCCGCGTGGCGAAAGGCGGCGCGATCCGCGATATGGTGGGGGCAGGCGTCAAGCCCATAATCCTGCACGAGCTGCGCGGCTTCGTCATACATGCGCGGCGCGGTCGGGCTTCCCGCCGTGAAGATCACGAAAGCAGGCTTGCCGCGCATCTTCACAAGGCTGGCGGTCGTCTTGATCGCCGCCAAATCGAACGCGCTGGGGCGGCAAGGGATCAACACTAGGTCGGCCGCCTCGACGGCGGCGCTGGCGGCGCTGTCGGCGTGGGGCGGGGTGTCGATTACGATGAACGCCGCGCCCTGGCCCGTCGCCTGCTCGATCTTGGCGGCAAGGCGAGGGGGCGCGCTGTCGATCACGACCGGGGGCGCATCCTGTCGCCATGCCGCCCACTGGCTCGCCGTCGCCTGCGGGTCGACGTCGATCACAAGGGCGGTATGCCCGGAATCCTCGGCGGCGGCGGCCAGGTGCAAGGCGAGGGTGGTTTTCCCCGCGCCGCCCTTCTGGCTGATGATCGCGATTGTTGGCATGTGAATATCCTTACATGATCGCAT
>NZ_AP018668.1 GCF_003967075.1 Sphingobium amiense | reverse complement strand
AGCGCCCTCACTCTGCGAGCTATCGTTAATCGCTTCGGCATCCTGTGTCCATCACTCTGATATACAAATGACGCCTACTCCTCCGGCTCGGAATCGTCATCGTCCAGCGGCTCATGCTCCATCCGGCCATGATCCTCGATCGGGCAGAGCGGCGCGCCGGCCAGCTCCAGCCATTTGCGCGCGGTCCGCACCGTATAGCCGCACGTCGCGCACTCGCATTTGAGCATCCGGGTTTTCTGCTTCTTCGGCGCGGTCGACTCCCCGTCCGTGTCGAGACGGGCATGGGGGAGGGGGCCAACCGCGTCCAAGATCGGCGCGATGGCCGATAGGAACGCCTCGCCGGGGGTGGTGGCGCGCATCGGCCCGACAAGGCCAAGCCCAAGCGCGATCCGTTTAAACGCCTTCCCATGCCCTGCCGGGATGCCGACAGCGGCATGGATCAGCTCATGCGCGAGGATGGCCGCGATCTGCGCTGGCATGGCGTCGGGCGCGTGGGCGAGATCAGGCCGGATGAAGATTTCAAAATGGCCGTCCGCGCTTAGCCGGTTATCCCAGCACTCGCCGATCGCCTTGCCCTTGCGGCCCGCGCTGGTGAAGCCGATCGCCACGCGCACGCGGGCGGGCAGGGGGGCGTCCAGCACCTCGAACAAGGGGGCCATGCCCGCCGCCACGCGATTGAGCCAGCTTTCTCGGTTGTCCTGCGTCATCGTTCTTACTCCCTTCAAATCGCCTGACCGGCGATGGCCAGGCCATCGGCCGGACACGGACGCCCAAGAACGCCGGCAGGAGAGGGGGGCAGCGGGAATCGACGGGGTGGTGCGGCCGCAGCGCAGCGAGGCACGGCCCGTCTATTGCCGTTGCTGGGGAGAGGGGGCGGAACGCTCTCTCCCCACTGAGCGAAGATCCACGCCGGCGCACGCCGGCACGACAGGCAGGGGGCCTTGCCCCTGGCTCGCGCGGGGATCGTCACGCTTATGCGCCAAGACCGCTTGCGGGCCCCTGTGCATTATCAGGACACGGATTCACGGTAGCGGTTTGATGAGCAGCGGCATGAGGCCGTTGGCGTCGAGATCGAGGTGATCGGACCAGACATAATCGCCGGTGAGATTGATGCGATCCCAACCCAACGGCGAGAGCCGGGACAGCATAGCTGGATCGATGGGGCTTCCTCGACGACGCATTTCGTCGACGGCGCGCCCCAGATAGCGACAGTTGAACAGGATAATCGCTGCGGTGACGAGGTTGAGCGCGGCCGCTCGGGTCTGCTGGTTCTCCAGGCCACGGTCGCGAAAACGGCCGAGCCGATGGAAGGCGACCGCCCGGGCAAGGCTGTTGCGGGCCTCGCCCTTGTTCAACTCGGCAGTGACGGTACGGCGCAGAGCCGGATCCTCGAACCAGCGGAGCGTGAACAGCGTGCGCTCGATCCGCCCGATCTCCCGCAGCGCCGCAGCGAGGCTGTTCTGCTGGCGGTAGGCGGACAGCTTCTTCAGGATCAACGATGGCGTGACGGTGCGGTGACGGATCGCGCCAATGACACGTTCAATATCGGGCCAGTGGCTGACGATCAGGTCCCGGTTGAGCCTGTGACCGAACAGTGGCGCAAGCCTGCCATAGCGCTTCGAGGGTTCGAAAGCGTAGAGGCGCCGGTCGGACAGGCGAGGAATGCGCGGCTCGAAATCGAGCCCGAGGAGATGCATCGTCGCGAATACGATGTCGGAAACGCCGCCTCCATCGACGTGCAGCGCGGTCAGATCGGCGTTGCTGTCATGGCCGAGGAGCCCATCGAGCGCATGGATGGCTTCTCCTGCCGTGCCGGCGATCACCGTCTGGTGCAGCGGCGCGTAGCGGTCGGTGATGGTGGTGTAGATCTTGACCACTGGGTCGCGACCATAATGGGCGTTGACCGCTCCGCCGGCTTCGCCCGGCCCGCCCAGGTAGAAGGCCTGGCCATCCGCGGAAGCCCGGTGTCCTTGCCCAAACCAGGCGGCGATCGGCTCGGCGTGGATGGCGTCGGTCAGACAGGCGAGCGCCGCCCGAAAGGTTTCCTCGCGCATGTGCCATGTCTGCATGCGCAGCAGCGCGCGGCGTGACCCTGCGCCGCATACCTCGGCCATGCGCGACAGCCCAAGATTGGTCGCTTCGGCAATCAGAGTGGCGAGGAAGGCCTGCTCATCGCCAGGCGGCAACCCGGTCGAGACGTGCCCGAAGTGCCGGGTGAAGCCGGTCCAGCGTTCGACTTGCGACAACACGTCGGTGATACGCGTGGCAGGCAGCATGTCGTAGCAGGCAAGCGTCAGGCGCCGTCCTTCGTCGTGCCTGGCATCATCGTCCTTCAGTTCCTTGGGAAATCGCAATCGCTCGCCAGCGAACAGGGCAGCATCGCGTCCGGCCAGATTGTGGGCGACGTCGCGCAAGGCGCTGTCGAGCTGCGCGGCGCGCTGATCGAGCCATGCGTGTGGATTACCGAGCGAGAACGGCGGTTGCAGCGCTGCGCCGGATAACGGCGCGAGCAGCACGTCCAGCGACCTGTGCAGCCTTGACCTCGGCACCCAGATATCACCCGAGGCCAGTGCATTGGTGAGCGCGCCGTAAGTCGCCATCTCCCAGTGCGTCCGGTCGATCTTGCCGGCGACCACGACATGGCGGTGCCAGCGCCGCTCGACATGACCGAGCGGAACGTCGGCAGGGAGGGGCTTGCGCCAGTCGCCATCAAGATTCGACAGGATCGCCATCGCGTCGCGCAATGCCGCGGTGCCGGCCCGACCGTGGAAATCGAGCGCTTGCAGGAATAGAGGCCCTGTTCGCTTGAAGGTCCGGTATTCGGCTGCGATCTCGCTCAGCACATCGTCCCTGTGAGGTGCCGCGGTACGACGGATGATTGCGGCATCAGCATCGAGCATGTCGAGAGGCACGATATCCCTGAGGGCCGCACCGATATCTCCGCCGGCGCGTGCTGCCTGGCTAACTGTTTCCAGCACAGTGGCGATCCGCATCAGCCGATCGCGGCCTTCGCGTCCCGAAATCGCGACCCTCTGCTCCAGGCGTTTGCGAGCACGAAGGTGAGCGCGTCCCATCAAGGCGCTGAACATGGCGATCGCCGCGTCGGTAAGCGTGGCCTCCATCTCGCGCAGCGTTGCAAGCAGGATGACCCGCCTGCGGGAGACGCGCATCTGTTGGAAAGCCTGGGCTGTATATCGCACGCCTTCGCGGGCGAACTGCGTCAGGCGGGGCTCGTGCAGGGGATCGACCGGAATGCTGGAAATACCGGTCCTATGGATTATCGCGACCTTCTCGAGGATTTCGGCAAGCGAGGCTGACGCGACGCGGGGCTCTGGTTCGCGCAGCCAGGACAAGCGGCTCTGCCGGTCATGTACCTTCTCATCGATCAGCATATCGAGACGCTGACGCATATCCGCATCGAGTTTAGCATCGACCGCGGCGACCAGATCGGTTTCCGTCCGAAGCATCGCCTCGGCCGCCATCCGCTCAACGACGCTGATGCCAGGGATGACGATGCGTCGCGTGCGCAGCTCGTCCAGCAATCGATCAAGCAAAATGCGCCCGTCCACGATAGCCATGGCTTCGGTTTCCAGCCAAGTCATCATGATGCCGCGCGCTGGCCGGCTCAGATCGGTGAATCCGAAGCGCGCCTTGATGGCGGCAAGCTGATCGTAGCGGGTCGGCGCTCGCCGCGCGAAGTCGGCGACGACGCCTGCATCCACTCCGACCTGTTCGGCGATGTGGTCGAGCATGATTGCAGGCAACAGCTCGCCTGTGCGCAGATGTCGCCCCGGATAGCGCAGGCAGCAGAGTTGCAGGGCATAGCTCAAGCGGGTCGCCGGAGTGCGTGCGAAGCCGATCGCAGCAAGGTCCTCGGCATCGAGGCCATGATGTCGCACCACCGCCGCCTCGCTGTCGGGCAAAGCAAGCAACGCGGCGCGCTGCCGCTGGGTCATCGGAATACGTGCGGGCATGTTTCATCCTCCAAAAACCTCTTGCCTTTTGTTGGCTTAGTGAAAGAGGATTGTGAAAGACCCAAGGCTGCGGAAATTGGTGCATGCTGTTTCCGCCTCCAGATACGGCCGTTTGTGAAAGAGACGCAGATGACGCGCGAACCCTATCTGATCGGTTATGCCCGCGTGTCGAAGGGCGACGACCAGTCGAACGCCGCGCAGCGGCGCGCGCTCGATGCGGCCGGCTGCAAGCGGGTGTTCGAGGAGACCGCCAGCGGTGGGCGGTGGGACCGACCCAAGCTTCTGGAGATGATCGGCCAGTTGCGCGACGGAGACGTCGTCGTCGTCTGGAAGCTTGACCGGCTGTCGCGCAGCCTAAAGGATATGCTGCACATCATGGAGCGGATCGAGCTGGCAGGCGCGGGCTTCCGCTCACTGACCGAGGCGATCGACACCACCACCGCGGCAGGGCGGATGATGATGCAGATGGTGGGAAGCTTCGCCGAGTTCGAGCGGGCCATGATCCGCGAGCGTACCAGCGCCGGCCTTGCCCAGGCTCGCGCAGAAGGACGGATCGGCGGGCGTCGGCCCAAGCTCGGCGACAAGCAGCGCCGCGAAATCGCCGAGTCCGTCACGTCCGGCCGCAAGTCCGGTGCCGAGATGGCGCGGCTCTACGGCGTCAGTGAACCCACCGTCTCGCGCATCGTCGCCGCGCACCGCCAGCAATTCAGTCAGCAGCAGAGGGAACAGGCATGAAGCGTGGTCACGATCTGTCCGGCGTCATGAAGTTCGCCACCTCGCCGGCCTGGGGCGAGCATCTGGGCGAGGCGCTCGGCGATCATCTCGGGCTGGCGATGGAGGAGTTCGACTTCGAAGCGGACGAGCTGGCGGACATCGTCGGCGATCATTGGGCCGGCGTGTTGTGGGGATGCGCGTTCGAGGATCTGCTGACGCGCACCATCCAACCCGACCGGAACATCGTCGATGACTATATTCGGCGCCGGGGCTGGAATGAGAGCGGCCCGACCAAAATCTACCTGCGTGCCCTTCGATCGTCAGTGATGAGCCTCCACGAGGTCAGCGAGGTCGAGCCCGGCAGCGGCTTCCTCGTGCGCGACCTGATCCGGGGCGGCGAGCCGCTTCGAGTATCCGAGCGCAGCGCCTCGCAGACGCTGAAGCAATGGGACAGGATCGGTGCCCGCGTCGTGCAGGTCGGAGGCAAGCACCTCCTGTCGGGCGGCGTGCTGTCGTTCACGATGGAGGCGGCCGAGGCGCTCGTCGCCGATCTACGGCGCTCGAAGGGCAAGCGCAGCCCGCGCACCGCGTTGAACCTAGACGCCGACGATCTGGCTGCACTTCCGGCCCTCATCAGCACGGCATGGCTGTTCGATGTCGTTCCCAAGACCATGGGACCGGCGCCCATCCCCACGCTGCACAACATTGATGGCGAGGAGGTGATGTTCCACCGCGTGCGCTTTCCCTTCGCACGCGGCGTGACCCAGGCGCTGGTCGGCGAGCGGCTTGATACTGTCCCTGCGCTTCAGCGGGAAACCACGCACTTTTGGAACTGGCTGGGCGAGAAACCGAACGGAAAAGCGAAAAGCACCGGGCGCATGGCGTGGGGTGTGACGATGGCGGACGGCACCCCGGTGCTCGGCAATGTCGAATTGAAAGGCCGCGCCCTGATGCTCGCCGTCACCTCGGCCGAGCGAGCGAAACGCGGCACCGCGCTTATCAACGATGCGCTCGCCGGGTTGGTCGGCTCGCCGCTGACCACGATTGAGACGGTCGAACAGGCCATGGCGGCGCGGGCCGAGGGGCTGACATCATCCGAACCGGCACCCGCCATTGCGCCAGAGGTTGCAACCCCGCTCATCCATGCCATGCTCGACCGTCAGTACCGCGCGACGCTCGATGAACCCGTCGGCATGCTCGGCGACATCACCCCGCGCGCAGCCGTTCAAACTGCCGCAGGCCGGCACCGAGTAGCCGGGTGGCTCAAGCATCTCGAAAACCGCAGCAGCAGCCAACTCGACGCGAACGACCCGATGGCCACCTACGACTTCACTTGGATATGGCGCGAACTTGGCATCGAGAACCTGCGCAAATAGTTCGCTACCCCTGACGTCGATGCCTACCGTGAATCCGTGTCCCTACAATGCACAGAGGCCTTGCGGGCTTGGTCGGAGCGGTAACGCGGAGATAGAGCCGTGCCCGAAGGGACGCGCCCGCTATTTCTCTTTAGTGTCGGAATGACTGTATAACGATACCGCCATGATATACATATGATAGTATTCAAATGAAGGAAGCGGCGCGGTTGAATGTCGTGGCAATTTTTGCCATATAGGGACGATTGGAGGTATCAGCCGATGGCTACCATGAATGTTTCCCTGCCCGATCCCCTGCGAGACTATGTGCAGAACCGTATCGACAGCGGCCAATATGCCAGCGTCAGCGATTATGTGCGCGATCTGATCCGACGCGATCAAAGCGCGATCGTCGATGAAGAGCGCTGGCTGAAGGAACTCGATGCCTCGATCGACGAAAGCCTTCAGGAGATGCAGGCCGGTGGCGGCCATGATCTCGATGAAGTTTGCGACGCGATCATCGCCGACATTCAGAAAACCGCGAGCGGTGAAGCGCGTCAATGAAGGTCACGCTGTCCACGCGGGCCAGGCGCGACCTCGAAGGCATCCGATTATATATCGAGAAGGACAATCCCACTCGCGCAATCTCGTTCGTTGACGAACTGCGCGATGCCGCAAGGCGCATAGGCGACATGTCACGCGCCTTTCCGCTGGTCCCGCGCTATGAGCAGCATGGAATCAGGCGGCGCTCCTACAACGGCTATGGCATCCTCTATTCGGTGCAGCCCGATCGCGTGTTGGCCCAGTCGGCCCGAAGCTGCGATTTTGGCCATGTTGAAGAACAAAGATTGAACATGGCGATCTACCAGGCTCGCTCTTGTCCTCCAATCTCGTAAACATCGGTCTCGATCGAGCACCTGTAGCTCTCTGCGATGTTGAACATCTCTGTCTGGAGAGATGCGATCTCATCATCGAGGCTGACGCCATCGGCACCCTGATCATAGGCGACGGTCAGCGTGTAATCGCAGTTCCCGGTCTTTTGCATCTGGTAATCCCGCTCCAGCATCGCCTCAATGCGCTCGCGAGCGGGCTTTCTGCCACGACCATGCTTGTTGAAGTTCTCGATGGTCAGATGCAGGGCGATGGTGACAGAAGGCGGCTTTTCCGGCAGCCCGATCCTTGAAGGAATGACGTCAAGCGCCCGATAGACGGTCATTCTTGAGATCTTGAGGTCGCGCGCGACGCTGGCCTTGCTCGCGCCGGCGGTGATCCGGCGTCGGATTTCATCGTCATCGATGTTTTTCTTCCGGCCTTTGTAGACGCCTTCGGCGCGCGCCGCCTCGATCCCGGCGCGCTGCCGGTCCTTGATGAACGTCAGTTCCATGTCCGCGACCATGCCCAGAATGGTGATCACCATCCGCCCCATGCTTCCGGCCGTCGTCACCTCCGGCTCAAGCACCCGCAATGAGGCTCCCTTCTGGTCGAGTTCATGAACCAGATTGAGAACATCGCGTGTGGAGCGACCGAGCCGATCGAGACGCAGGACGACGAGTTCGTCATCGGCGCGCAGGAACTGCATGATCGTCTCAAGCTCCGTGCGTCCAGTGCGCGATGCGCCCGAGCCTGTTTCGGAGCGGAGGATTTCACAGCCCGCTGCCTTCAACCGGGCAACCTGGATGTCGAGATCCTGGTCGATGGTGCTGACGCGGGCGTAGCCGACGCGGGTCATGGGCAAATCCGTCACATTAGGGTGGCTTTGCCCTCGTACAGTAACATTGGTGACGGAACCACCCTTTTGTGACATGTCGTATATGTCACTTCCGATCGTCACGTTCGGGTGCACCCAAATGGTGCGAGCGGAAAGGCCCCGGTCAGGCAGCAAGCCGCCCAAAATCGATCCGGCTATTCAGATCGAGGTCGAAGCGGCCATAAGGATTGACGTGGCTGTAAATCAGCGGTGTGAGGCCGCGATAATCATCCGGCGTCATCCGGCCCGTCCATTTCGGTTCCACCAGCACGCTCTGAAGCATTCGGGTGTTCACATAGACAAGCGACGCTTGCAGCAAATGTAGCGCCAGGACCGAGAGCTGCTGCTCATCGATGCGGTTAGTGGCGATCTCGCCGCCCTTGCCGAAGAAAACGAACCCATTGGCACTGTTCCAGTTTTCAACGACATTCAGGCCTTCATGAATTTCGCGGCGGAAGGACTCCTCGCGCAGATACCGGCACAGGAAGATCGTCTTGACCGCGCGGCCCAGCTCACTCAACGCCTTGTAGGTCGGGTGCATCACCTCGGAGCGGCTAAACCGGCGCAGGATCGCCTCCGGGTCGGCGGTTTTTGTCTGCATCGCGGCTGCATATTTGACCATCTCGTCATATTGCTGCTCGATCTCATCCCAGTTGATCGGACTGGAGAGGATCGGCTGCAAGTGGGGAAGCCGCGTTCGCATGCCGACATCGGGAAGAGCCAGCTTCTGGCGAGCGATCGCTTTCAGGCGGGGTGCAAGCTCAAATCCGAGAAGCCGGCAAAATGCAAAGCCAACCGCGCTTTGGCCATGACTATCAACATATTGTCGCTGGATTTCCATGTCGGTGCAATGGCGCAGCACGCCCTCGATCATGGAGGCGACCTCGGAGGAAGAGCAGCGCTTGAGCTGGGAATAGACGCATGTCGCGCGTCGTTCGACATGCCAGTAGATCATGACGCCCCGTCCACCATAACGCGCATGCCATTCCGTCATCAGGTTGCGATCCCAGGCTCCGAACTTTGTGGAATCTGACGCACAGGCCGTGCCGGCGTCCCCCCAGACTGCAGCATTGCGGATTGCCAGGGTCGCATTCGCAACCCTGGCACACGCCTCCTTGAGCGCCGCGGCATGAACGAAGCGGCGATGGACATGCAGCAGCTCTTCATAGCTGACATCGGGGGTGGCGCCGGCGATCCGCTTGAGCCCGGCATTCGTTCCCAGGCCGTAGAGGCATAGCAGGAGACGTTGATCCAGCGCGGTTTTCGGCAGTGCAACACGCGAGGCCGATGTTTCGAACGCTTCGAGAAGTCCCGTATCAAGGGCAGCCTCCTTCAGTACGTCGAGCAGCCCGGTCATCGGCCAGCGTTGGCCGATCTCGGTCTTGATCGAGGCGAGACCCCTGGGTTCGGGCAAGGGTTTGAACGGGGTGAGAGATATACGGTTCTCGCCGCGCCACAGCAGCCGAACCTTGTCGTTCCGGGGAATATTGGCATTGAGGAGCAACAGTTCCTGAGCAAGCTCTTCCCGGATGGCGCTTGAAAATGCACGCGCATCCGCCGTCAGGTTCAATCCTGTGTAATATGCTTCTCGCCGCGCATCGAAGTCCTTGGGAAGATCGTCATCGGGATTGCGGTATCGGTCCGCCCCGACAACCCAGATTTCCTTAGAACGGATGCGATCGCGCAGTTGCGCGAGGACACAAAGCTCATAACTGATCCGGTTTACGCGCCCCTCTTCATCAATGACGGAACTGCGCCATCTCGCCGGAATGACCTCGTCGACCGGCACTGCGTGCGGCGGCACGTAGCGGCATCCATCATCCACTTTGCTTCTGATCCAGTCCAGGGCCGCCAGCACCGGACGCCACACGGCGTTGTTCGACCGGAACTCCAGTGCCGAAAGCAGGCTTGGCAGCATACGGCGATAATGATTGGCCCATGACCTCCGCATCACCTTGTAGATCCGCCGATCCAAGGCGCCCTTTGCCTGGCTTTCCTTGATGATCGCCGCCAGTTTGTCCTTGCCGGCGATTGGGAAAATGACATCGCAGATGCGCCCGGATGGATCGTCGATCGAAGCGCTGGCAATCTCGACCAGGAGTCGCTCCTTGCCATAGACCCGCTCGATGTCTTTCGCGATATCGCCCACCACCTTGCGTTTCGAGCGCGATCCGATCTTATGGACCGTCTCGATCAGCAGGTCGACCATCGCATCCGTAAGCTGAGCTTCCCGCGCCATCAGATAAACGGCATAGAGCCCGAGCTGGCGCGCCGGTACATGCCGGCGCATCTCCGAGGCTTTCTCGCCGGCAACCCGGCGAACGATCTGATCGACCCATGCCTTGCCCGTGACCGATAGGAAATCTCGGGGAAGAGCAAGCCGTTGGATAAAGGCGAGTTTGGCGGTCACGCCAAGAATGTTTTCGAGCGTCGCCTGACCTGCATCCCCCTTCATCGTGTTGAAGCCGGTCGGGCCATCGGGATCGGCGAGCGAGGCTTCCAGCAAGGCGACCGCATCCGGCGCAAGCCGATCGCGGACTCGGGCCAACAGGGCCTCCAGATAGAGGTGTCGTTGCGAACGGACGAGGCGTTCCAGCTCCTTGCGCGACGGCCCATAGATACGGCGGTCGCGGCACCACAGGAAAACATGCTCGAGCATGGCATTGATCGGCTGCCCGCCCGCACAAAGATCGTCGGAAATCCACCTCGACAACGCCCTGCGATCCGTCTGCGTCATACGGCGGAACCCGAGATGCCGCAAAATCTCCGCGCAATGCCGGCGGGCGGTGCGCCCGGAAAAATCATAGTGGTTCACGGATTTGGCATCGAGACCAAGTTGCTCCGCCAGATACAAGACACCGTCGGAGGGTATCGACGCATGATCCGGCACAAAGAAGCCATGCCCGGCGAAAAATCTAAGCTGAACCGCCAATCCCAGTCGTGCCGTCTCCGCTTTGCCGGTCACGAACGCGATGTCCGAAAAACTCAGGCTCCAGGAGCCGATCAGATCCCCACTCGAAACGCCAAGGCTCATAACGCCGCTCCCTTATCGGAGCGGAACGTCGTTCCTCGCATGGGCGATCGTCAACAACAACCAGCCCGTTCCCGACGTGTTCTCCAAGATGACCAAAATCGCAGCTTCGGGCCGACTGGGCCGTGTTCGTGCATCGCATCATCGGCCCCGGTCAGGATCACGACCGCGCCTTGCGGCTGAATTGAAGAGGGTTCGGGTGAGGGCGATTTTCATCCGTCACGGCGAAAGCACCGGCAACGCCGGCGTGCCCTGCACCGATCTGGCGACGATCGAGCTGACGGAGCGCGGTCACGAACAGGCGCGCGCGGTCGCGGCGAGTTGGACGGAAGCGCCCGCGCTCATCGTCACCTCGCCCTATACCCGCACCCGGCAGACGGCCGCGCCGACGATCGCGCGCTTTCCCGGCGTGCCGGTGGAAGTCTGGCCGATCGAGGAGTTCACCTATCTGCAACCGGCGCGCTGGAACGGCACGCGCAGCGCCGAGCGGATGCCGCACCTCGAACGCTATTGGCGCGAGGCCGATCCTGATTATTGCGACGGGGAAGGGGCGGAGAGCTTCGGCACCTTGCTACGGCGCTGCGAGGCGGCCTTGACGCGGCTTGCCGCCATGCCGCCGCTATCGCTGGTCTATGTGTTCGGGCATGGGCAGTTCATCCAGGCCGCGCGCGCGATCGTCGCCGACGTCGATCTGGATGCCCGCGCCAAGATGCTCGGGTTCTGGCGCAAGGGCGAGCCGCCCGCGATCGGCAACGCGCAGCGGATAGGGTTCCATTGGGAAGCGGGCCGCTGGGCCTGTGCGCCCCCGCTCGCCGCCTAGATCAACACCCGCTCCACCTCGTCCAGCGTCACGTCATCGGGCCGCCGGTCGTAGAGCTGGGTGGTGCGCGTCGAGCTGTGATTCGCCATCGTCGCGGCCGTCTCCAACGTACCGCCGTTCTTCAAATAGGTGGTAATCCCGGTCGCGCGGAACGAATGGTTGCCGATCGCGGTCCCGATCCCGGCCGCCGCCGCGCGCCGCCGCACCATCGCGAACGCATTGGCCTGGGGGAGGGGCCTATCGCTTAGTCGCTTGGTCCGTCGCCCGATCGTGCGGAACAGCGGCCCCTTGCGATCCTCGCGCAAGCCGCACCCGTCGATATAGGCCAACAGATATTCCTCAAGATTATGGTGGCACGGCATCTCATGGCGCTTGCCGCCCTTTTCGTGCAGCCGCACCCACAGACGGCGGTTCTGCATGAACACGTCCTCCACCTTCATCGCCAGCGCCGCGCCGACCCGCGCGAAGCTATAGACCATGAGGCCAATCAACGCCCGATCGCGCAGGCCGGCATGGGTGGCAACGTCGATGCGATCGAGCAGCGCCCGCGCCTCGTCGGGGGCCAACACCGGCGTCTTGCCGCGCCGCTGGCTGTGCGCCGGCCCGCGCACCGACGCGGCGGGGTTCACCGGCACCACCTGGCCCGTCACCAGCCAGTCGAACAGGCTCCGCACGGCCGCGAGCTGCTGCTTGACGCTGGGCGGGGCCAGCTCGCCCCCCAGCGCCTCGATCCAGGCCGCGACGTGCAGCGGCTGCACGCCGGCGAGCGATACGACGCCGCGCGGCGCTACCCACGCCAGGAAGTCGCCCGCCGCGCGCATATAGGCGCGACGGGTATGCGGGTTGCGAATGGTGACGGCGAAGAACTCAAGGAAGCGAAGCCGCGCGCGCTCGTCGGCCGCCGCGACCAGGGCCGGCAACGCCAGCGAGGGCAGGGGGGCGAGCTGGTTCACCGTTGGATCTTCTCCCACCGCGCCGCCTCGGGGCGCGGCTCGGCGATTTTGCGGAGTATCTCGTCAAACACCTCCTCGGCATCATGGACGCGGCCAGCCTTCACGTCCTCAAAGCTGCTCTCCAACATTCGGCACAGTAGCTCGTCGCGCAAATCGCGGTGCGGCTCCATTTCAATGTAGTTCTGGACGATCGCGAACACCGCCTCAGACGGATCGACAAAACCACCCCGCTCGACCCGCTCCAACAGCCAGTCGGCCATATCCGGGGGTAGATACGCCTCGAAGCGCAGGCCGCCTGCGCGCGCCTGCTCGCGCAGCGCCTTGGCCTGGCTGCGCTCGGCGTAATTGTCGGCAAACGCCCCGTCGTCCTGTTCCTCGCTCATCGCACATGCTCCACTCGCCGGCCGCGCAGGATATGCGCCGCCGCATCGATAATGGTCGCGGCTTCGGGGGACAGGTTCTCGACGGAATCGGCCATGCCGAACATTTCGACCCGGCCGCCATGATTGTAGATGCGCCCCGCGACGGTGCCGTGGATGATCGCACGCGATCCCGGCTCGATGATGAGGTCGCCGGCGATCGTGCCGTGCAGGATCAGCTTGACCCCCTCGCGCAAGGTCGCGCCCTGGGTGATGTGACCATAGACGGCCAGGTCCTCCCCGATCGCAAAGGGGCCTTCGATACTCTCATGCACCGCACGCATTTTCCGTCCTTGGTCTGTTGGTGTTTGAGTGTGTGATAAAGGACATTATCATATATAGGGCGGGGCGGGAATTCCACCATTGCAGTTGCATTTTTAATTTGCGGTGGACGCGCCGAGCGGCAGCTTGATGTGTTCTGCGCCAGCAGGACTACGCGATGACGAAGCCAGGCCTGATGCGGCGTTGAGCAAGCTTGGGCACGATCAGCTAGGAATCATGGGCGGCATCAATTCGGATTCCGCACTTTGGGCCGAAGGCTACGAATCGGCGGCGTTCAGGCCAGACTCATATGAGCGTCTGTATCATCCTGACTTGTCAAGCGTTGGAGTCGTTAGAAACTCGATCGGTCCAGGAGCCCCGGAGAAGCGTGATGTTGCGAAATAAACTACTGGCCTTGGCTGCTGGCGCGGCCTTGAGCGTTATTCCCTCGGTCGCGGTAGCGCACGGCCATCATGATCATCATAGTCATCATTATCGTGGTCACGGCCATTACTCGGGCGCTTATTACGGCGGCTACGGCCCTTATGGTTATGGGCCCTATACGTCATACGGCGGCTATTACCCCTATGCTGGATATCCCGGCCATTCGCATGGGTATTCGGTCGCTATCATAACGGGCGGCCATGGGCACGGCGGCTACGGCTACCATGGCTACGAACACGGCTGGCATGACGGTGGTCACGGGTGGGGCGACCATGGCTATGCCGGGCACGGCTTCGACGGTGGGCACGGGGATCATCACGACCACTAATCGGAGCGGCCGGTGGCTTTCTCCGTTAGACCGGCATGCTCATGATGTCCTTGTAGGCTGAGAGCAACTTGTTGCGGACCTGGAGCGTCGCCTCGAAACTCACCGATGTCCGGGCCTGCATCAGGGCGACGGTAGCGATGTCGTTCGTCTCACCGCGCTCATAGGCTTCGGTCGCCACGTCCTCCGCTTCGAGAGTGGCGTTGACCTTCTCGACGGCGCTATCCAGCGTGGACGCGAAGCTGACCGACCCCACGCCTGCGACGCTGCCGACCCCCGCGGTCGCTCTGGGAAGAGACGGGGCGACGTTTCGCAGCGCCGCGTTGCGTTCAAGGATCGCCGAGCGCATCCCCATGACATTCGCGACCGATATGTCGCTCACCGATCAAACTCCTTAGCCAGCCTCTACCGGTTTAAGGAAAGCGCCTTCAAATTTGGTTAACTACGCCGCGCCTCGGCCAGTCCGCTCCCCAACTGCCATACGATCAATAGTGCCCACCACCGTGGCGCTGATCGTAGCCATGGACGTCATACTGGCGACCATCATATCCGTGGCCGGTGTAGCCGCGCCGATCGTGGCCGCGGGCATGGCCGTTATTCTGCCACTGCTGATTATAGCTCCATGTCCCATAGGGATCACCGGCCCAGCGGGGCTGCGAATGATAATCCTGATTGTCGCCGCCATGATCATAGCGGGCGTGATGGCCGCCGCGATAGTGATCCTGGGCAAACGCCGCGCTGGGCGCCGCCGCAGTAAAAGCCGTCGCGGCCAGAGCCGCAGCTGCAAGCACCATGCGTTTCATCACACTTCCTTTCAGGCGCGATCGTCAAATCGACCGTGCTGATGATCTAAGCGGTTCGCTGTTGCCCGATGCTGAATACAATCGACAGCCGGCATTCACCGATCGCGCTCGGCAGTCTGGACTGAAAGGCTGTGCCCCGCTGGTGTGGTAGCGCCGGGTTTGCGCGCTCGCCGGTGAACATCATAATGGCCACGGATAGAGGTTGCCGTTCACCGGGCGGGGTGCCCTCCGGCTTAGCCGCAACGAACCTTGAGGGGTTTTCCGCATCCGTGCGTATTCCATAAGAGAGAATATGCGTGCCGCTCCTGCGGCAGGCTTTAAGGAGAAGGCGCATGACAAGCAGAAGCTACGGAATTCTGGCCTGCGTCGCGCTGGCCTGCGCTGCGTCACTCAGTGGTCCGGCGTTCGCCGACCCGGGGCATGGCCATGATCAGCATAGAGGCGCTCCCAGTGGCTATTATCCCGGCCCAAATAATTCGCGCATCCCATATCAGACGGGCTATTATCAGGACGCACACAATCAGCGTCAACAATATACCTATCCGCCGGACTGGCGGAACTATGGCCACCCACAGTCCTGGTATCAGAACCATCCCAGTTGGCACACCTTCGACCATCCGGACTATTACCGCAGGGGCGAACGCCACTAACGCCCTGTACTGCTTTTTTTGAAAGCTATTCGATTAAATGAATTATTTTAGTTAGTTTTGAGGAGAGAGCGTCATGACTAACATTAAATCGATCCCTGTTATCGCTGCCGCTGCGCTAGTCATCACCGCACCAGCTACCGCACAGATGAACAAGTCGATGCCGGGCATGTCCAACAGCTCGATGAGCAGTCAGTCTGCGCATAGGTCCGGAGGAGCCAGTGCCTCCACAGGAATGACGGGCAAGGGACATAAAGCCAAGAAACACCATCCTGGCAAACGTCATTCCCAGGCAGCCAAGACCAGCAAGTAAAGTGCCGCAGCCGGACGGCCCACAGAGCCGCCCGGCTGCGCTTTGCCTGGCCCGCCCTCGCGGCAAGGCCGCGCGCAACAGGAATGAATGAAGCAATGCCATTCTTCATGGGCTTGCGCGACGTTGGTCTATTCGTTCGCAGCGCCCGCACCGATGCTCGCCTCAATCAGCTGCGCTCAACGCAGGGTGCGGCCGCTGCGCTTGAGGCCGTCTATGCCGCCAACCCCGACCCTTGGGCCGCAGGCTCACCGCACTATCGCTATCAGCGTCGGAAATATGAGGTTCTTGCCTCACGATTGCCACCCCGACGTTTCCATCACGCGCTCGACCTTGGCTGCGGTCTGGGCTTGCTATCGCGGCATCTTGCAGCTCATGCGGATTCGGTGCTGGGCGTAGACGTTGCGCCTACCGCCATCGCGCGTGCCCGTGTACAGCATGCCGACGTGCCGAACCTGGCCTTCGAAACCCACAATATCATGGCGTTACCGTCATCTCTCGACGGCCGCTTTGATCTTATCATGATCGCGGATGTCCTTTACTATCTATTTCCGCTGGACGATGCGGCCCTGAAAACATTGTCGAGGCGCATAGCACAGCTTCTGTCGCCCGGCGGCATCTGCATGCTGGTCAACCACTACTTCTTTGCATTCGATAGTGAATCACGTCGCTCGCGACGCATTCATGATGCGTTTATCTGGTCGTCTGACTTCACTTTAGATTCGGAATATAGGCGGCCCTTCTATCTGGTGACGCAGTTGTCCGGCATAAGCGAGCGAGTAACTCAGCCTCATAAGAACAACTATGCGACAAGGCCTTAAACCATTCGCGCTTCATTCCCCACGCGTATATAGCCTCGATGAGCTCAGTTACGTCAACGGGAGAGGAAATTGAAGCTTGGATTGCGCCGACGATCGATTGCGCATGGTCGAAGTGTGGCCTCGACCAGCGCCCTGGGGAGGCGCCGGTTTCTATGGCATTATCACCCTTGCCGCCCCGCTCAACGCCGCAATCCACTGCTCGTCACTCATCCGATCAAGGTGTTGTTCTGGAGCGCGGTCATCAACGGCATCGTCTCCATGCCGATCATGGTCGCGCCGATGGTCGTGGTGTCCCGCCGCAGCGGCATGGGACAGTTCACCGCGCCCAAAAGCTTCTTTTTCTCGGATAAGCTACAACGGCCGTCATAGCGGCCACCGCAGGTGCGTTGATCGTTATTCAATTTCTATAAGTGGTGAGAGATCGGGGCGTTGATGACGGAATTCGCAACAGGCGATGCACCATGGTGGGTCGACATCGGCCGTATAAGTCTGGCTGCCCTGCTCGGGGCCATTATAGGATGGCAGCGCGAACATCGCGGCCGCGAGGCCGGCATCCGCACCTATATGGCCACCTCGTTGGGTGCATGCGCATTCGGGCTGATTTCCGGCGCCATCGGCGATGGCGGCCGGATATCCGCCGGCATCGTCACAGGGATCGGATTCATAGGCGCGGGGATCATCTTACGTGATTCCGGACGCGTGACCGGTCTTACAACCGCCGCTACACTCTGGGCATCCGCTGCGGTCGGCCTCAGTACCGCCTACGGCATCTACCATATCGCCGTCATGACAGCGGTTCTGCTCCTGCTGATCCTCGAACTCCATCGCATGCCAGGCTGGACGCGACTATCGCACCGCTCGCGCCAACACGCCCAACAAAGCACAATCCAGAAGGATATCTCGGAATGATACAGCGGAGTCGGCGATGGCCCATTCAGCCGGCCAATCAAGCTTCTTCCCTAACATTTCCGCCATAGGGTGCGGAGAATCTGGATTCTATTCAGCGCTGCTGATTGTCGATTGCGCTGTTTTCCATCGCTGCGGACGGCTAGCCAGACGGGGGCTAAAACGGCGAGCGGCCAGTTGCGTGATCGCAAGAGCAGCGAGCGCGACCGCAGCCCCAGCGATCAGGTCAACAAGATAGTGCGTTCCTTCGACCGGCGTCGCAAGCAGCATCGCCGCGTTGAGAATGGTGACCGGCCACCGCAGAGGCCTCAGCGGCCACGCCGCTGCGATGTAGAGCAGAGCGCTCGCCGCATGGAAGCTGGGAGCGGCGACCAGCCCACGTAGCGCCCCCAAGTCGATGGGCTTTGCCGCATGGCTTCTGAGCGCGGGGATGAGATCGGCCTGGTACAGCGCGCTCTCTGGCACATAGGGCAGCGGTCCATGCCAGAGGAAAGCGAGCGGCCCCTTCGCGGGAACGTGGAAGAACAACAGCAGCGTAAGAAACGCAGCCAGCCAGAAAGATAGGATGAACTGGCGCGCCTCAGCCCTGCGAGCGCTCCAGGCGTAGTAAGCGAACAACACTGCGGGGGTAAAAAATATGCTTTGATAAGCCGCTCGCTCAGGCCACTGGATAGCCGGGTGCTCCACCACGAAGCGATACCATGCCAGCCAGTCGAAACGCAGAAAATGGTCCACGCGCTCAAGCGCTGAGTCGGCGAAGCCCGTACTGATCGCCGCCACAGGATAGGCCGCCAGGGCGCCGATCACGCAGATGCTTATGAAGAGCCCATAATATTCGGCGGCGTCCCGCCATACCCGCTGCTGTCTCGATAGCGGTTGCCGGAATCGGAAACGGATCGTAACGGTTCCGGAGAATGCGAGCACGATGAAGATACCGAGCCTCGCATCGACCTGCACGGCGATT
This sequence comes from Sphingobium amiense, assembly GCF_003967075.1. NCBI lineage: Bacteria > Pseudomonadati > Pseudomonadota > Alphaproteobacteria > Sphingomonadales > Sphingobiaceae > Sphingobium > Sphingobium amiense. Next base: position 21,132 of record NZ_AP018668.1, on the reverse strand, counting down.
CTCAATCGCACCATCATCACGACGACTGCGACAAGACTGAAGCCTACGGCGCCGAGAAGCCAGCTAAGCGGGATCGTCTTGGGCGCGAGGTGCCAGTTGCGACCGCTGTGGCAGCTTCCATCGGGCAAGCGAGCGCGTTCATTGTCCATGGCGGGGAAGTGCGCGCGCTCGGCCAGTAACGGCTTGGGCTAGGCCTGCCTGCGCTGGCGAGTCGCCGAGCACGCCGGAGTAATACCAACGCCGCGTCGCCAGGGTCCGCACCAGCGTGCAGCCGCAAGCACGACAGACCGCCCGCTGCACGCCGCTCTCGTCATCCTCAATTCGGTGGGGACGATGATCGCCGTCGGCACAGGCGATGCGTGGCGACTGCTCCGTCATGGCCGTTGCCTCGGGTCGCATGTTGTCGTCTTCACTTCGCGCCGGGCTTGGCCGCCATGCCGGGCATATCTTTCATCATCTCATCGTGGTCGGCAGGCGCGGTCGCGATGATACGCTTATATTCTTCCGCCGGCATTCCAGGGAGCTTCCTGACAAACGCGACCATGTCCCAGATCAGCGGATCGGGATGGGTGCGACCCCAGGCCGGCATCGCGCTCAACTTCACACCGTGCTTGATGATCCAGAATTGTTCGGCCGGGCTCAGGCGCTGCCCGTCACGGGCAAGTTCGGGCGCTTGCGGGTAGAGTCCCTGGCTCATCTCGCTGCGCTCGACTCCCGGCCCGAGATGGCACCCTGAGCACATCTCGGTGTAGAGGCCCGCGCCGGTCGAGATCCGTGTCGCGCTGCCCAGGTCGGCCGGGACCGCGATACCGCGCGCCCGCGCGGCGATCGACTGGTTACGGAGCTTTTCGAGCACCCAATAGACGGGTTTGCTATGCGGGTCGTCGCCTGCGATATTGTATATTCCCGCATAGATGAAAATGCCGGTGAAGACCGCTAGCAGCGCGGCGGCAATGCCCACGAACGTCGCGCTGGGCAGATGCCGACGGGTATCAATATTCAAGCCTGCCATTGCGCTCCCTCCTGATCGACGTGGCACCTGCCACAACCCGCGCTTGCTGCTCAGCGACCCTCTAATAGAGATACGCAGCGAACACCGTTTGCCCTCACGCCGTCGAGCGAATGGATACGCGGGCTTAAGCGCAGGTGGGCGAAAAGGGCCTGATCCGTTTACAAAGTGTCCGTATCGAGATGCCTGTCCATACCGCGTCCAGCTGTCTTTTAGACACGCCGCGCGACCCCGTCCGGAATCCCTCGGTTTTGGGCGGAGCTGATTGCTCGATCTCCTGTCGCCTCTCAAAAAAAACACGCAACCCAAGGGCAACACTGTCCTGCTGCGTAAACTAGGTAGAGCGGAGAGGTTCCACGATGCGATTTGCAAACCGGACGACAACGATCGTTTTGAGCCCGTTCGCATTGGTCGTCGGTTCCGCTGCCGTTGCGCAAGACGGCCAGCCTTTGCCGGTGGTAGATTTTCCCGTGGAAGCGGCTTCTTCTCCGCAGGCGGCGGACCGAAAAGACGCAAGGCCGCTACTGGCGCCCAACGCAGTCATGATTAGCGGTTTGACGGTCGCAGCTCTTCCATCCGCAATCGAATCACCTCTTGATCTTCCAACAGGCGAGGTGCCGCAGGAGATCGATCCTCTCCCTGGCGACCAAAGCGATATTGTTGTCAAAGCGCGACCTCGCTCCGCCCCCGGTGATCCGCTCCAAGCGGTCAACGTGCAAACTTATGCCGCTACCCAGGCTGTCGACAAAGCGGTCGTGGCACCCGTGGCCTTGACTTACCAGAAAGTGCTGCCGGATCCGCTCCGGGCGGGTATCCGCAACTTCTTCAACAATCTGTCCGAGCCCGTCAGCTTCCTGAATTTCATGCTGCAGATCAAACCGGGCAGGGCGGCAGAAACCGTCGCCCGCTTCGCGGTAAATACGACGGTCGGTGTGGGTGGCGTCATCGATGTTGCCCGACGAAAGCCGTTCAGGCTTCCGCGACGGCCGAACGGCTTTGCCAACACATTAGGCTTTTATGGTGTGAAGCCCGGGCCGTTTCTCTTCCTGCCGCTGATCGGCCCCACGACTGTCCGTGATCTGGTGGGGTTGAGTATCGATCGCATGGTGCTCCCATCAACGATCGGCGCGCCATTCAACCAACCCACCTACACGGCCCCGGCCACTATCGTCGGCTCGCTCGATTACCGAGCTGAATTCGATACGCAACTGCAAGCCTTCAAAGACTCGCCTGATCCCTATGCAGCTTCCCGGGCTCATTATCTTGCGGGTCGTCAGGCTGAGATCGACGCTCTGCGCGGACGTGTCCCTTCGCAGCCGATCGATCGGCGAACCCTACCTGTGTTGCCCTGATGGACGAGAAAGCACCAACGACCCACAGCAGGAATGACATGACCAACCGGCCGAAACGAATTCAAGAAAACCTGCTTGCCGGTCCCGAACGGCGGCTGCTGACCTGGCTATGCGCCCGCATGCCGCGCTGGATGACACCTGATATCCTTACCGCCACAGGCCTGGCCGGCGCGGCCCTGACTGGCATCGGTTACGCGGCCAGCAACAGCAACCCGTTCTGGCTCATCCTCGCGATCGCCGGCTTTGTGGTGCAGTGGTTCGGTGACTCGATGGACGGGAGCCTAGCGAGGTTCCGCAGCATCGAGCGGCCATCATATGGCTATTTCGTCGATCATAGTTGCGATGGCCTGACCATTCTCTTCATCATGGTCGGCATGGGCGCCAGCCCGTACGTCACGATGTCGATCGCCCTGTTCGCCCTTGCTGGATACCTGCTGCTGGCGATCCATACATTTCTGATCGCTCACGTCATCCACGAATTTCCTCTTTCGCACTTCAACATTGGCCCGACAGAACTAAGGATAATATTAATTATATTATCTCTTTCTATGCTTCTCACAAAGAATATGGCCAGTCCTCCCTCGGCTCGAATATATTTTGATGTCTTTGTAGTATTTTGTGCAGGAATTATGGTATTCTTATTCGTGACCAGGACTTGGTCAGTGAGCCGTAAGCTTGCGGCTTCGGATATGGTATATGGTTCTGCTGCCAATTTCGACCGTCCATAACCATTCGGTTCGGTTCCGGATAGCGCGTTTGCAACAGAGCCACCACGACGTTGATCGTCCCATCCGGCTATAGCCGCACCAAGCCGCCGCCGAGCAGCCACAGCGGAATGGCGGTGAGGCTGCTCGGCGCCTGTCGCGAGTGAACAGGGAAAAACACCAACGCAAGAGCGCCCAGACGCTGCTCACCGGCGGCCGACGAGCGCTACACCAACTTGACGGGCGGCCCCTGGCCGTCCATAGCGCCAATCGCAAATATGCAATTGGTTCGCATTAGCTATTACCTGCCAGGGGGGAATTAATGAAATCCGGTATCCTCACACGCGTTTCGCTGGGCTCGCTTTCGGTCGCACTGATTGCTGCGGCTTCGCCGGCGCTGGCACAAACGCAGGACAAACCGACCGAGCTGGGGGGCGTGACCGTGACCGATACGGTCATCGACGATCAGGAAGCCGAAACCTCCTACAAGGTGTCGCGCAGCATCGGCGCAATGCGCACCGACACGCCGCTTATCGATGTGCCGCAGAGCGTGACAGTCGTGTCGGCCAAGCAAATCAACGATCAGGCGGCGAACAGCATCGGCGACGCGATCCGCTATGTCCCAGGCGTCTTTTCGGCGCAAGGTGAAGGCAACCGCGAAACGCTGGTGTTCCGCGGTAACTCCACTACCGGCGATTTCTTCGTCGATGGCATCCGCGACGATGTGCAGACTTATCGCGATCTCTATAACATCGAGCGGTTGGAGGTCTTCAAGGGACCAAATGCGATGGTCTTCGGCCGCGGCGGCGTCGGCGGTCTCATCAACCGCGTCACCAAGGTCGCGGACTGGACACCGCATCGCGCCTTCCGGCTCGAAGGCGGCAGCTTCGAGCATAAGCGTGCGCAGTTCGATCTCGGGACGCCGCTCAGCGATGCGATCGCCGTGCGCCTGACCGGCGTCTATCAGGATAGCGGCAGCTACCGCGATGGCGTCAACTACAACCGCTGGGGCTTCAATCCGACCGTCACGTTCAAACTCGGCGAGGCAACGACGATCACCGCTGGCTACGAGCATTTCAAGGACGATCGCATCGCCGACCGTGGCGTCCCGGCGCGCCCCGGCGCATCCACGACCAGTATCGGCGGGCCCCTCGACACGCCGCGCGGGCAGTTCTTTGGTGATCCGGCCGGCAGCCCGACCTACACCAATACCGATGCCGGGACCCTCTACATCGAGCACCGCTTCAGCGAGGCCGTGACGCTGCGAAACCGCACCCGCTACGCGGATTATGCCAAGCTATACCGCAATGTTTTTCCCGGCGCCGTGAACGCTGCCGGCACCAGCGTCTCCATATCGGCTTACGACAATGCGATGCAGCGGCGAAACCTGATCAACCAGACCGACCTCAATGCTGAATTCTCGACTGGGTCGATCAAGCATACCCTGCTCGTCGGCGCTGAACTGGGTCGCCAGGAGACCGAGAATTTCCGTCGGGAGGGCTTCTTCCCCGCGAGTCCGACGGATTTGGTTGGAACGTCATCCATTACCGTTCCGATCGCCGCCTCCAACATTCGCCGACCCGACGTGATCTACCGCCCCGCCGCCACCAGCGGCAACAACGCCGGCGTGCTGAAGGTCGCTGCCGGCTATGTTCAGGACCAGATCGAACTGTCGCCGATGTTCCAGGTCATCCTCGGGGTCCGATACGAGTATCTCAACACCAAGGTGACCGACCGCCGGCCCGCAGCATTCGTGCCGGCGACCCAGCAGCGCGAATTCGATGTGACCGACAATCTGTGGTCGCCGCGTGCGGCGCTGATTTTCAAGCCGGCCGAGAATGCATCGATCTATGCTGCCTATTCGCGGACCTATCTGCCCCGCGGCGGCGATCAGTTCACCAGTCTGTCGGTTTCCAACCAGAACCTGGCACCCGAGAGGTATCAAAATTACGAAATCGGCGCGAAGTGGGACATCAATCCCGGCTTCAACGTCACGGCCGCCGTGTTCCGGCTTGATCGCAGCAATGTACTTGCGCTGAGTGATCCGAACAATGCGGCCTCGCCGACCATCCCGGTCGGCCGCCAGCGCAGCGAAGGCGTCGAGTTGAGCGCGCAGGGGACAATCACCGACCAGTTGAGCGTTGTCGGCGCCTACACCTATTCCGACGCCAGGTTCCTGGACACCGTGTCGGGCACCGTGCGCGCCGGTAACCAGCTCGCCAATGTGCCCAAGCACAGCGGATCGATCTGGACGCGCTTCAATCCTGGCGGCGGACTGAGCGGTGCGATCGGCGTTATCCGCCAAGGCCGCCGGTTTGCAGGCACCGACAACATCGTCGCGATGCCCGGCTACACCCGCGTCGATGCAGCCGCCTTCTACGACGTCAGCGAGAACCTCAGCGTGCAAGTCAATATCGAGAACCTGCTCAACGAACGCTACTTCCTTTACGCGAACAGCAACAACAACATCACGCCTGGATCGCCGAGAGCGTTCAGGATCAGCCTTAACGCCCGGTTCTGACACTGGTCATGCGCGTGTTCAGCCTTGCCCGGCTCACCTCGCGCGAACGCTATGTGATCGGCCTCCTGCGGGGGGCCGATCCTGGGTCGGCGTCCGGCGGACTACTTGCTCTCTTTGATCGGCTTCGCACGACCGCCGGCGAGCTTGGGTTTCGGCCGGGACCGCTTACAGGCGCCTATGCAAGCCGGCAGGAGCTATGCCTGCTTGGCTGCATCGCCGCGATGCAACGCGAGAATCCCGGCGTGCTCCTGAAGATCAGTGGGGCAATCCGTACGCCCACGCTTGCCTGCGCACGCCGCTTGGCATTTGAGGGCGTGCACCTCAATCACGCGTCGATCTCCCGCCTCTCGGGCATGATCGACGCCTGCAAGGAACTGTCTGTTTCGACCGCGCCGCTCTTGCAAGTCCGCCCTCGATCGCAGCGGCGGCCCTTGCCGCCGATGCCGGAAAGCCTACAGGAAAAGGCGCTCGCCTTCGTTTGCTCACGCGGTATCGCCTCGTCGCGCGATCTGGCCGCACTCGGCGTATCACGGCAGGTCGTCAGCCTGATGTTCAAGCAGGGACTGCTCGTGCGCGTGCGCACAGGTGTCTATCGCGCCGCTTCCGATTTAAAGCGTGGGTGAGGACGTGAAAGTCGTCGACTATGGACCAGGCGAGACTCATCGGGACATCGCGTATGAGGCGCAAAAGCCCTGGGGAGGCGAGGCGCCTGGCCGTTATCAGCCGAGCAGTCAGCTCCGCTGGATTTCGCTTAGCCTGATCGCTGTGATCCATGTCGCCGGATTTTATGCCTTGCAGCATTTGAACATAGATATTGCCAAACGGCTTCCGGCGCCGCCGCTGGTGGTCAATCTTCTTCCGCTCGATCCGCCGCCGCCCGAGCCGATCGCGCTGCCGACGCAGAAAATGGTCGAAAAGGCTCCCAAGCCCCAGCAGGTTGTCGCTCCGCCTCCACTCGTCGCGACGCCGACGGCGCCCACGACGATCCAGATGACCCCGAAAACCGAACCGGAACCGCCCGCGCCGGTCAAGACAGAGGAGACAAAGTCGCCACCGTCACGAGCAACGAACACCCTGGTCAACCTCAACACGCGGCTGCTGTCAGCCGAGCCGCCTCGCTATCCAATAGAATCCCGGCGCCGACGCGAGACCGGGACTGTCATCCTCATGGTCGTTGTCGATGAGGAAGGGAGGGTGAGCGCCATATCGGTCGCGGCAAGCAGCGGCGCCGATCGCCTCGACAAAGCTGCGCTCAATGCTGTTCGCCGCTGGCGATGGTCGCCGACGATGATCGACGGGCGACCTAGCCAGGTACGAGGCCTCGTCCGCATACCGTTTGAACTAAAGGACCGCCAGTGAGCCTGTAATTGTTGCGCCGCATGCGGTCACCATCGGCGAAGCGATCGATCGGCTTTCCGTTCCAGACGAAAGTCCACAGGCAAAAAGCTGTCGCGCCGCCATCAATTTGATTCGATCGTGTAGCGCCGACTTCTTCGCCTTTCCGCCTGCTCGCGGCACGCCTTTACCGCCTTGCGATTGCCGAGTTGGAGCGGGAGGGCGTCTGCCCCGTCCACGTTGACCACCGCCGCGCCAAGTATCTCAAACAACCGGATCGAGACGGACAACGAGCGGCTTAAACGGCTGATCCTGCCGCTCCTGGGTCAAGTCGACGCCGACCGCTTACGCCACCATCAAGGGTTTTCGAGGTCATGGGAGCTGAAGGTCGGCCAGACCGGCTTCCATCAGGCACCCTGCCCCAGATGGCACCGTGCATCAGCGCTCAATCTTTCTTGAATGTCGTTAACCATCCTCTAAAGGCTTGGTGTTATTGTCGCCAGAGCGTCGTCTAATTCGGGAAATTCCCATGTCGCTTTACGAAGTTACGGCCATCAGGAGCACCATCCTGGCGCGGAGCAACGCGCTCCAGAATGTTGCTAGCGTGGGTCTGGCCGCTATTAGCAACGAGGCGAAGCCGGGGCCCGCTTCGCTGTTGCGATGATAGAGGCACTCGTTAGAACTACGGGTTCCGCTCCAAATGGCGGGCAGGCCGCATTCGCAGTGTCCCATGCCAAATCCGGATATATGTGCCCACAAAAACATCATGGGCTTGGCCCTTTGACAATGCTGGAAAGAGTCTGGTCAGAGGAGCCGGTTGTTGTCGAGCTACCTGAGGCCATTCCCTCGTTTGAAGCCTATCCAGATCGGCGCGGCAGCATGTTCGCCGCCGTCAGCGGTTTCTGCAAATTCGGCGCGATCTATGTCGGGGAGATCGTCGATGACCCAGGCTGCACCTTCGCCTCCTTCGAGCTTGCCGTACACGAGGAGTGGCGAAATCAGGGCTGGGGTACCCGCCTCGTTTCTCGTGCCGAGGCGTGGGCTGCGTCGTCAGGGTTCAGCGGCATGATGATCAGTGTTCAGCCGGACAACGCCGCCGCCTTGGCGCTTTACCGGCGGTTGGCTTACCGCCTGACCTGGTATGAGCGGAATAGGAATCAAAGCGCCGGATCGATGCACGTCCTCGTTAAGACGCTGTATCCTGCCTCGCCAACGAAATCACGCTATCGACATGCTTAGAGTCGTACTCGCAACAGTGCCAGTCCTTCTTGCCGTTGCGCCGGGATATACCGCGCAAGCTCAATCAGTCAGTGCCGCGCCTGCGAAAACGGCGAAGAGCGCCACCACCTTCATCTCCGACATGCTTGCACGCGGCCCTGCCGAAGTAAAACCCTGGCCCGGCTTTGTCCGGCTGTCGGCCGTGACTGCCGTCAGCTTCAAGCAGTCGTGCCAGATGGTGCTCGCACTCAATGACAAAAGCAGTCACCTTGTCGATCTCAGCCGCGCTCTGTCCATCCGGCCCTCGTTCTCAACGAACGGCCCTCAATCCTATGTTGAGATCACAGGCGGGATGACCGCTTTCCGGGGGGTGGATATCTACGTAGGGGACAATGCCTCGGTGCGCCGGGTCGGAGAAGCCTTGGAATTTCTGAGAGCTTCCTGCGACAAGAACAGCGCCACGGGGTTTTAAGCCCGCGGACGCAATTGGTTATGTACATCGACCAGCGTGGGCCCAACACCTCGCACTGCGCTTCTCACTTCAGCACGCACTGGCCCTGATATTGATATGGTTAACCAATATTTAAAGTAGCAGGGTTAAGCCGGATGCGAGCGATCGTTTACGTGGACCACGAGCAATGAGCGATTTATCGGTTGCGAATATAATGGCGATGCGCGCCACTATGCTTGACCGCAACGCATCGCTGCGGGGCCTGCTTCCTGCAACGTCCCGTTCGAGCCCCACGGACAGCGAGATCGGTGCAAAGCCACTTAGCGGCTTCGCCTCTACCCTTCAAACTGCTATTCAGAACGTCAATACCACGCTCGAGCAGGAAGACGTTGCAACCGAAGCCTATGAACGTGGTGAAACGACCGACATCGCTACCGTGGCTCTCCTACAAGCTCGATCTAGCGTGAATTTTGAAGCGACACTTCAGGTTCGTAACAAGCTGCTAACTGCCTACAACGATATTATGAACATGCAAATTTAATATCCCACAATATGTTGACCGGATAATTTGTGCTTGAACATTTTTCATTTTCTATATGTCCGACCGCTGCGACGCTCCGATCCACGAATCTGCTCTTGTTCATTGTGAGTTTCGAAGGTGCGTCTGAGAGATAGCCCCATTTGGTCAATGACAGACTGTGGAACAGGGTTGGATTTAAGAAGAACGCCGACTTTAGTATATTTTGGTCTCATATATTAAATTCATATTAACCCTGTTCGTTCAATCTTGGCGCATGGAAAATCCAAGCGCCAGAGTTATTACCGACAAGAGTAAGGCTGGCAACAGGGGGCGGTCATGATCGCCGGCGCCGTCGGGGGCGTTGCTCTACTGTGTGTCTTAGGCTGGCCCTTCTTTACAGATTATCGCACCGTGGTGAAAATCCAGAGCGTAGGCGCCGCCGCTTTCGCGCTCTATTTCCTGATGCTTGGCTCGCCAACGGCCGCCATTGCCTGCCTGATTTCATGCACGCAGCTCATTATCTCGGCATCGATTCCTGATCGCTATATCATCGTCAGGCTTTATGGCGCGAGCCTTATTCTTCTCGCTTTTCTGGCCATAATAACATGGCACGGTCCGCCTTCTGTATTCGCGTTCGTAGGCAGCTTGTTGGGAAGCGTAGCGCGGCTTCAGAAATCGACGGCGCGCATGAAAGGCTTTTTTCTTGTCGGAGCACCGTTTTGGCTCGCTCATAACCTGATAGTCGGCGCCACCTTTGCGCTAGGGACCGATATTGTCTCATTGTCCTCGAACTTGGTGAGTCTGTTTAAATCCTCGATGCGCCGGCGGAAAGAATTGGCGTCTCGGGAATTGTGCCGAACCCGTGGAACCAGCGCTATCGTTACGATTTAAGTGAGGCCTCAATTGCTGCTGACGCTCCGGCAGGCCCCTCGATCTTGCCTGTTTTTTGAAATGGCCAACAAGCAGCGAAGGGCAAGTAGATGCTCCCTTCTTGTTCTCCCTTAGCGTTGTCTGGCGTACCTTCCACGCTATGCCATCATGATCGGGGGGGGGGCGATGCACGCGGAAAACGGGCCACTTTGGCCTGTTTCCATTAGGGGGTGTGCGGGAGGGGGCGAAATCCTACGCTAAGGATTTTGGCCATCGATACTCGCCGGTGAGATTGATGTGCTCCCATCCCAGCGGCGAGACATGGGCAAGGAGATGACGCGGGACGGCAGCTCCATCAGCGGCTCGACTGCTGACGACATCACCGAGCTTCATCGTGTTCCAGAAGATGATGATGGCCGCCAGCAGATTCATGCCAGCGATGCGACAATGCTGGCCTTCGCCCGAGCGATCCCGGATTTCACCGCGCCGATGGAAGCTGATGGCGCGCTTCAGGGCATGATGGGCTTCGCCTTTGTTGAGGCCGATCTGGGCCTGGCGCTGCAAACCGGCGTCGAGAATCCAGTCGATCATGAACAAGGTTCGTTCGACACGGCCGACTTCCCGAAGGGCAAGCGCCAATTCGTTCTGGCGAGGATACCCGTCACGCAAGAATGCGCCGTCGGTGCCAAATCCCCGAATCTTCAGGGTGTCGCCAAAGAAAGCGCCGTTGGTCTGGGTGATACCGCTGACATTGCGGAGTACCTCGGTCAGCGATTGCACTTGCTGGTCCAGCAGCACCTGTGCCGGAACCACGTTCACGATTTGCGGCACCTTCATGATTGGCGCGTCGGTTTTGGTGGCACTCACGGCGCTATCCACCGCGTAAGGCTGCTCGCGCTTGCCGGTCACGATGATCGTGTCAACCTCGGTCAGACGCTGCGACGATCGCCCTTCCTGCGCCAGCACCGGAGTAGAAACAATCATGAGCGGCAAGAGCGCCGCGCCAGTAGCAAATTTCATTATTCAACCCCGAAGACACACGATCCCCGGGCTCCCCGGAGTTGGGACCAGAATGTTCTAGCTATTGCAAGTCATTCTTAATAGAATTAGAACTTCTGTGGTTTCACCTCGATCGTGCAGCGCACCGGCTTTTTCGCCTTCTCGGCCTGCTCGCGGCACGCTTGCACCGCCTCGCGGTTGCCATCGGCGAGCGGCGAGGCCGCGACGATCAACCCCCAGCTCTCGGGCGCGGCCGTCTGCATCAACCGTTGCCCCGCATCCCATAGCGACGGCTCGCCAAGCGTCCGCGTCGCCATGCGCTCGGGCCAGCGCCAACTATCCGGGGTCACGCGGGCGATGGGGTCGGCGAGGACCGCATAGAGCAACAGCCCCAGCGCCAGGCCGCCGCCACCGGCGATATACAGCCAGCGATTTTGTTCGTCGCCGCGCCGCGCGGACGCGACCATGTTTTGCAGGTCGAAGGTCGCGGACGACAAGGCCGATTTCGCGGATTGGACCTGATCCCGCAGTTCGCGGGTGGCCTCTGCGACGGAGGCGTTTAAACGGCCTCCCATATTCTCCGGGGTGAGCGTCATGGCGGGGCTTTTCCGCACACCGTCGATCTGCTGCGCCAGGATACCCAGCACCTTTTCGGTGCGCTCAAGCGTCGGCTCGTAATCGGGAATGTCGATGGACTCGCGCGCCCTGGTCAGCGCCTCGACCGCATGGCGTAGCAACGACACCTCGCCACGCAATCGCTCGAACGCCAGCGCCGGGTCGTTGCGCTCCTGGCTATCCTCATCCATCGTTCTTTTCTCCTTACCGGCCCGTCCTATCGACTAAGGCCGCGATCACGGCCAATCCCCAAATCCTGCGTCAACTGGCGGCCCAAATCGCCCCGGCCCATGTCACGGCTGCGATTCATGCCCATTTCAAGCCCCAGCTCGCGGGTGCGGTCGCGCAGGATCGATTCCACCTGGGGGTCGCGCTCAAGGCTTTTCGCCATGCCCGCCATTTCCTTGCCCGCCTTCTCGCGCCCCGCCATGTCGCCGGCGCGATAAAGGCGGTCGCGCTCCTGTTTCAGCCCCTGCCAGCGCTCCACGAACCGATCGGCGCGCAGGTTAGGATCGGCCCGCACGCGCGCCTCCTGCGCCATCGCCGCGACCATCGGGCCGCTGCGCCCCGCCGCCGCCTCGCGCAGCAAGCCGGGATCGCGCTGCATCGCCGACGCCATATCGCGCGAGGCTCCCGGCCTGATCTGGTCCAGCGCCTCGGTCGCGCGCTCGAGCGCAACCTTCTGATGCTCGAGAACAGGCCCGCCCGAGGCGCGCGCCTGCAACACCGCCTCGGCCGAACGCGAAGCGCGCTCGACCGCACGCCGGAAATCATGGGTATGGCCCTGCTCGGCCCGCGCGGGAACATCCTTCGTCGGCGCCGGCGTGCGCTGGGGCAGTTTCAGCCCGTCGAACATGCCCCGCTTGGGAGCCGCCTTCTCCTTCGCGGCGTCCTTCGTGTCCGGCGCGGGTTCGGCCGCCTTCGCCGGCTCGGCCGACAGCTTCAAGCCATCGAACATACCGCGCCGCGGCTGTCGCTCGGCCGCGGCCTTCGTCTCGCCAGCGCCGCGGCCCTCGCCGATCTCGCGCGTGCGTGGATCTTCGCCCATCTGGCGCATGGTGCCCGCGCGCGGGCCAAGAAGCTCCACGCCCTTGCGCTCGGGCGCATCCGCAACGCGGATCTCGCCCGACAGGCCGCGCCGGTCGCCAAAAGCGCGAATCTCCGCGTCGCGATCACGGCTATCAGGAGCATGGTCATAATCCGACGCCATATCCTTGGCCCGCTCGCGCCCCAGCGTGCGGGTGAGCGATGCCAAATCGGCGAAGTCGTCGCGGCCGTAATGGAGCTGCACCCCGTCGCGGTGCCGCGACAGCGCCACATAGGCCGAATGGCGGTCCATCCCCGGTGTTGCCAGCACATGCGCCTGATCGACCGTCACGCCCTGCGATTTGTGGATGGTGGCGGCATAGCCATGATCGACATGGGCATAGTCCTTGAGGTCGAACGCGACCGATCGGCCATCGTCAAGGCGAACGGCCATGCTATCGGGCGACACGCGCTCGATCCGCCCCAGCGTGCCGTTCTTCACCCCAAGCCCGCGCTCGTTCTTGAGGAACATGATGCGGTCGCCCTGGGCGAACTCCCGCGCGCCCCGCTCGGCCGACACCCGCACGTCGGCCCCCAGCTCGCCGGCGTCGCGCAGCCGATCGCGCGCGGCCAGGTTCAAATCGCGCACCTCGGCATTGGTATGGGTGAGGATGATCCGGGTCTGATCCGGATCGGCGACGCGCTGCGCGTCCCAGCGGTCCACAAGGTCGCTGCGGGCCTGCTCGCGCGTCTCGGCCGCGTGGACCATGCCATGCCGCTCATAGGCATGGACCGCCTCGCCGGTCCTGCCGGTAGCGAGCGCCCTGGTCGCCTCCTTCTGCCAGTCCTCATGCTGCCGGCGAACCTCGTTGATCTCGGCCGCGCCGTGGCGCTCAGCAAGCGCGCGGAACGCCGCGCCGGCCTCGATCGCCTGCAACTGCTCGGCGTCGCCGACAAGGACCACCTTGGCCCCTGCCCGCTCGGCTTCCGATAGCACCCGCTCCATCTGGCGCGTGCCGATCATGCCGGCCTCGTCGATCACCAGCACGTCGCGCGGCCCCAGCAGCTCGCGGCCTTGGTTCCACTGATATTCCATGCTGGCGATCGTGCGCGAGGCGATGCCCGATCCGCCCTCAAGCCCCTCGGCCGCGATCCCCGACAGCGCCGCGCCGCGCACCTGATAGCCCGCCCGCTCCCATTCGTCGCGCGCGACTCCCAACATGGCCGATTTGCCGGTGCCGGCATAGCCGACGACGATTGCAAGGTCGTTCTGCCCGGTGATATGCGCCAGCGCGTCCTGCTGCTGGTCCCCCAGCACCAGGCCCCCACTCCCGGCAGCGTCCAGCCCCCTTTGCAGCGACGCTGCCGGGAGACCATGCCCCGTCCGCTCGCCAAGCCGATCACCGGCACGCTCCAACCGCTGCTCCGTCTCGATCATGTCGCGCGAGGTAAAGCGATCCTCGCCGCGCCCGTCCTTCCCCAGCGCCACCAGCTCGGGCGAGGCCCGCACCGCGCCCATCACCTGGTCGAACTGGTCCTTGCCGTCGCTGTGCCGAAAGGCGAACTGCGCGAGGTTGCGCCGCGTGAACGTGGCCTGCTGCCGGGTGATCGCGTCGAGCGCGATTTGCGGATTGGCGATGATCTTCTCGCCATTCTCCCGCGCGATCCGGGCATGGTCCTCGACCCGCTCGGCCTCAAGCCCCTGTTCGGGCATCCGCGACGCCGCCGGCCCGATCTTGTGCTGCGGCTCAAGCTCGATGCCCTGCGCCTGCAACGTGCGATGATCTATGCGGGCATCAATATCCAGCTCGGCAAGCCGCTCGTTGACATGATCGGCCCACGCCTCGCGCCACCCCTGCAAGAGCTGCGTGCTGTTCCACTCGCGCACCTTCGCCCCGAAGCCCTCGGGCCTCACTTCGCGCATCGCCAGCATGACATGCGCGTGCGGCTTCGGTTGCCCGTCCTTGCCCATGTCCCAATGCACATTGAGGTCCGCGACCATGCCGCGTTCGACGAACTGCTTTTCGACAAACTCGCGGGCGAGCTGCACCCCCTGCTGCTGGTTCAGCTCGCGCGGAATCGAGAACTCGACCTCGCGCGCCAACTGCGCGTCCTTGCGCTTCTCTCCCGCCTCGACCTCGTTCCACAACGTCGCGCGATCGTTTAAACGCTCCGGCGCGCCTTCGGGCAGCATGATCTCCGAATGGACGACACCGGCCTTGTTCGAGAAATCATGGTCGCGCCCCAGCCGGTCATCGTGCAGCTCGGACGCCGAACGATAGGCCGCGCTCGCAACCGCGCTCGATCCGTTGGCGCGGCTGATGACCTTGGCCGAGAAATGGTAGATCGCCATGACGGCCGCTATACTGCCTTCTCAAGCGCACGTCGGCAACGACGTATAAGCGCGCACTCACACTCTCATCCGTTCGCGTGATTGACTTCGCCGCATTTCTTGCTTCGGGGCGTTCCTCGCGCGTGCGATCGTGCTAGGCTGCGGCTTTCATTTCGGGCGCGAGGGAGAGAATATGCGAAAGACGCGCGACTATGACGCGGAGCTGCGGGCGCTGGTTGACAAGGCCAAGGCGCTCAAGGCGCGCAAGGTCCAGCAGCTCGGCGAGCTGGTGACCGCGACCGGGGCCGATGCGCTCGATATCGAGACGCTGGCGGGTGCGCTCATCGCCGCTGTCGAAGCCAACGTCGAAGCAAAGGAGGTATGGCGCGCAAAGGGCGTCGCCTTCTTTCAAAGGCGTGGGCGCAAAGGTGGGCGCGGCGCTGCGAGCGACGACAGGGAGCCAAGCGAAGCTGGCGCAGGCGGTTCGCAGGGCTGAGGCCGGGCAGCGCCGCACCGATACGAGAGGATGGGTCGTGGCCCGACGCGAACGCACCCGCCATTTGATCGAGCTGGGCGGCCTGGTGCAAAAGGCGGGCCTCGTCGATCTCGCCGACGACGATCGCGCCACCCTCTACGGCGCGCTGCTCGAAGCGGCGGCGAAGGCGCGCGAGGATGGCAACGCGCTCGCACTCTGGAAGCGGCGCGGCCGTCGCGCGTTCGACGCGGAAGCGGAAGGGAAGGACGCACCATGACCACGCTCGATGTCGAGTCGATCCGCCGCCAGGTCCGCGCGCTCAAGTTCAGGCGCGGGAGCCTGGTCGAAGTCGCCCTATGGCGCGAGGACGATGCCGACGCGCGCGCCAATCTCGCGATCGAGGGCATGGCGCTGACGCCCGATGAGGAAGCCCTGTTCGACATGCTGCGCGATGAGGCCGTGCCCCCTCCCCTCGCCACCGCGATCGTTCTCAAGCTGCTCGACCATCCCGACGCCGATCCGGCGCTGGCCATCTCGCCGATCGGGAGGGCCTGACGATGGAGTGGCTGCGCCAGCTCGGCCGCGCGATCCGCAACCTCGCCCGCATATCG
Organism: Sphingobium amiense; assembly: GCF_003967075.1. Classification (NCBI taxonomy): domain Bacteria; kingdom Pseudomonadati; phylum Pseudomonadota; class Alphaproteobacteria; order Sphingomonadales; family Sphingobiaceae; genus Sphingobium; species Sphingobium amiense. The sequence continues at coordinate 5,094 of NZ_AP018668.1, read as the reverse complement.
CGCCAGAATCCGATTTGGGCGATCACGGCGCTGACCCTCAGCCCGATCGCGCTCATCCGCCATCTGTTCCGGGTCGCGATCCTGTTCCTGATCGTCGGCATCGTGCTCGCCGGCGGCATGCAATTCATGCTGCACGCGCTGCTCGGCTTGCCCCGCGATTCCAACCTCTACCAAATCGTGATGATGCTCACCTTCCTGGTCATCATCCTCGCGGGCCTGCGCGCCCTCTTCCAACCGCTGATCCTCAAATATGGCGGCCCGGAAGGCGACGCCACCCACGGCTCGGCCCGCTTCGCCACCGACGCGGAAGCCCGGCCCCTGGCCCAAAGCGAGGGCCTGCTGATCGGCCGCGACCGCAAATCGGGCAAGCTGCTGCGCTACGCCGGCCCCGCCCATCTGCTGACGATCGCGCCGACGCGCACCGGCAAGGGCGTCGGCACCATCATTCCCAACCTCATCGACTATCCCGGCCCGGTCGTCTGCATCGACCCCAAGGGCGAGAACGCCCGCGTCACCGCCCGCCAGCGCGCCAGGTTCGGCCCGGTCCACGTCCTCGACCCGTTCGGCGTCACCGAGCTGCCCTCAGCCGCGTTCAACCCGCTCGATCGCCTCGACCCTGCCGGCCTCGATCTCGCCGACGACGCCATGACGCTCGCCGACGCGCTGGTCTATGACGCCCCCGGCGAGGCCGGCGAGGCGCATTGGAACGAGGAAGCCAAGGCGCTGATCGCAGGCATCATCCTGTCGATCGCCACGACCGAGCCGCCCGCGACGCGCACCCTCGCCACGCTGCGCGATCGGCTCACCCTGGCCCCGGCCGCCTTCGCGGCTATGCTCGAAACGATGCAGGCGCAAGGCGGCCTCGCCGCGCGCGCCGCCAACCGCCACCTGGGCAAGTCCGATCGCGAAGCCGCCGGCGTGCTGTCGGCCGCGCAGCGCCACACCCATTTTCTCGATTCCCCGCGCATGACAGCGGTGCTGGACCGCTCGGATTTTGCCTTCGCCGATCTGAAAGCCTCGCCGGCGAGCATCTACCTCGTCCTGCCGCCCGATCGCCTCGCCACCTATGCCCGCTGGCTGCGCCTGATGATCGCACAAGGATTGACCGATCTGGCCCGCGCCGGCGTGGCCCCTGCCCGTCCGGTGCTGTTCCTGCTCGATGAGTTCGCCGCGCTCGGGCGTCTCGATCCGGTCGAGCGCGCGATGGGCCTGATGGCGGGCTACGGCGTCCAACTCTGGCCGATCCTGCAGGACGTGCATCAGCTCCGCGCCACCTATGAACGCCGCGCCGGCACCTTCCTCTCCAACGCCGGCGTCCTTCAGGTGTTCGGGGTGAACGATCACGACAGCGCGAGGCTCGTCTCCGATCTGCTCGGCCAGGAGACGGTCGTGTTCGAGACGATGAGCCGCGCGCTCGATGCGGAGGAAACCGGCCTGTCGTTCGGAACCCAGCATGTGGGGCGCGCCCTGCTCACCCCCGATGAAGTCCGCGCCATGCCGGCGAACCTCGAATTGCTGTTCCTCGCCGGACAGCGGCCGATCATCGCGAGCAAGCTGCGCTACTATGCCGATCGAGAGTTCGCCGGGAAATTCGATCCCGCCTGAACGGTCCCCCAAAGCACGAAGTCACACACCGCGATCTTAAAGTGGGAATGTCGGACCCGTTGCAACAGCCGCTATCTTACGGATAGCATCTGTATAGCGTTTCGCTTACATTCGTGAAGCATCGTCCGCCCATCTTCATATTATGGCGCGCATTGGCGCGCCGCTGCGGGCCACCGGTGAGTTTTGGGGTATGGACTCACCGTTCGCTCTCAGAGCGGTGGGCATACCTCGACGATCTGTTATCGAGCGGACAAGGCAAAGGCGGCCAATGCGTGCGCGGCGGCGCTGATCCGTGCGGTAGCGGCCGGTTGGACCCGCCGCGTTAGCAGCCACGGCGGGTCCGGCCGCGATCGTGCCGTTGGGCCGATCCATAATAGCCGGTCTCGATTGTCCGCGCGACGGGTGATTGGCGAGGATCTAGCATTCAGAAAACAGGCCGCCTGGGAAGCCCGTAGAGCGGTATAGGCGGCTCGACCCTCTCAACCATGCCAAATGATCGAAATGCAGTTCAGCGGCCCGGAAATCGCGCCTGTGGCGACGTTTCCGCCTGCCCTGCCTCTCGGATGGATCGCCGCCCTATCCGCCTGGCTTTTCTGGAAAGCCAATTGCGACGGTGCCGGTGGCGTTGTGGTTGCGATAGAAGTGTAGTGTTTAAATCATCTTACTCTATCAAAAAGCGTGCCGGCGAAGCCGGCTCATCATGGGGATGCCGGGTGGGAGGATCGCTTTAGCGATCCGGGGCGGCCGAAGGCCGCGAGCCGGCGGGGCGAAGCCCCAAGAGGCGGTGCTTTTCTTGTTCTTCGGGTCGGCCTGGCCGCAAGCGCGGAGTTATCCACAGGCAGGGTTACCCCAAAACTCACTGTTCGCATTCTGATTCAAAGATTCTTCTTAGATTCAAGATTCAGGGGTGGGCAAACCCGCAGAAAACCAAGGAAAATGACCTCTAAAAGTGAGTGTTGGGGTCGAGTCGCGTGAGATTTGGGGTAGCCAAAAGTGAGCTTTGGGGTCGGTTACGGTGAGTGTTGGGGCAGAGTCGGGTGAGCTTTGGGGTATGCCCGATCGAGACGGTGAGTTTTGGGGTAGCCCCCTCAACTGGCGACCGGCGAGCTGGACGATTTGCATAACTCACCGTTCGTCACTAGGGTGAGCCGATGGAAAGAGTCTCCTCACCGTTGGAAGTGATCGCATGACGCAAGCTGCCTTGGCCGAAACTGCTCGAACATTGACGCAGCGCGGTCGCGGCAACCCGTTCGATCCCGCCAATTACGGCGAAATCGTCAAGCCTGGCGAGCTGGTCGATATCGTCGAGCTATCCCCCCTCACCCTCGCCGATCGGCGCATCTACAACCTGCTGATCGCCAATGCCTGGGATCGGATCGGCGAGCCGGTGATTCATCGCATCGCCAAATCGGCGCTTAAGGGCACGCACCAGGGCAATGAGCGCATCGAAAGCTCGCTGCTGCGCCTGATGGGCACGATCGCGATCGTCACCATCCGCAAGGGCAACAAGAGCTTCAAGCGCCGCGTCCAGCTCCTCGGCCCCAGCGACGAAAGCCTCGAAAAGGACGGCTTCCTGCATTACCGCATCCCCGAGGAGCTGATCGAGATACTGCGCAACAGCGAGGTTTATGCTCGGCTAAAGACGCAGGTGATGTATTGCTTCGAGTCGAAATATGCCCTGTGTCTCTATGAAATGATCGAGCGCCGTATCGGCCTCGAATACAAGCAATCCGAAGAGTTCACGATCGCCGAGCTGCGCGGCCTGCTCAACGTCCCCGATGGTAAGCTCGAACGCTTCGCCGATCTCAACAAATACTGCCTCAAGGTCGCGCAGGAGGAAATCAACAAGCTCTGCCCCTTCTATGTTGAGTTCACGCCGATCAAGAAGGGCCGCAAGGTCGAGCGCGTGTCGATGATGTGGCTGCCCAAAACGTCGAGCGGCCGGCGCGACGCGCAAAACCTGATAGACCAGCACAGCATCGTCCGCCGCGCCAAGCTGCGCGGCGGCATCCCCGAAATGCCGGTGCTGGTGGATTTCAGCCTGCCCGCCGCCGAACGGTGAGCCCCTACCCCAAAACTCACCGACGGCCAACCGCAACAGCGAGGAACCTCGTGACACATTTAGCCGAGCCAGAGGATGCGCCGGAAGCGTTCCAGTCCGCCTGGAACGCGCACGACATGGCCGCCTTCGGGCGCTTGTTTCACGATGACGCGGCCTTCGTGAATCGTTTCGGGCACTACGTGCGCGGCGTCGACGAAATCATCGATCTCCACCAACCCATCCATGAGACGATCTACCGGGATTCGACGCTTGAGAACGAACTGATCGACGCGACCCCCATCGGCCCGCCTGTCGCGATCGTTCACTTTTGGAGCCGCCTCCGCACCGGGCCAGCTCATCCGGCGGGCGCGCACGACGTGGATACGCTGATCCTGGCCGTGCTTGCATGTCGCGACGGCGCTTGGCGAATCCAGGCGCTCGAAAACGTCACTTTGACAAACCCGCGAACGGGAGAGCCGGTGCTGCGGCGCTGAGCCGATCGGGCGTGCCCTATCCCTCGCCGGCGTCGAGCGCGCGGCTGACGGTGAACTGTATCCAGGCGCTGCGGCTGATCCCGCGCCGCTTGGCGGCCGCATCGACCTTGGCGAGAAGCGCGCGATCGAAGCGCAGCATCACCGGCAACTTGCGCGGCTCGCCCCCCTCCCCCGCTTCCTCGGCCGCCGCGATCGGCACGGCCGCCAGCTTCGCCGCGCCGGCGATGAAGGCGTCGGCCGCCGCGTCGGCCGCCGGTGCCCTGGGCTTGCTGTTCGGTTTACGGGCGATAGCCATCGACATGCACTCCGCTATTATCGTGATATACAAACGGCCGCGATTAGCGCCGTCAGCTCGTCGATCGCCTTGGGATCGCGCGGGCTCTGCTCAAGGATCGCCCTGCCCTCGGCCGCCGCGTTCGGGAACGCCTTGCGCCGCACGATCGACGTAGGCAGCACCTCGATCCCCTCGATATCGCCGATCATCTCCAAGGCGGCCTCATTGTCGGCCCCTTGCGCGTCGGCGCCGTTGAGTATGGCGACGGCGCGCAGCCCGTCGTTGATTTCGCGCGCCTCGGCGACCAGCGCGGCGACTTGATCCAAGGCCCACACGTCGAAGCTGCGCGGCTGCACCGGGACCAAGAGCGTATCGGCGACGGTGAGCGCGGCGCGCAGCGAGCCGGTGTCGCGACCGCCCACGTCGATGATGATGTCGTCATATTTGCCGGCGAGCTGGCGAACCTGGCTGCGCAGCGCCGCGCCGGTGAGCGCGACGGCGGTATAGCCGGCCTCGCCCAATCGCTCGGTGCGGAGCTGGGTGAAGGTGAGGGCGGTGCCCTGCTCGTCGCCATCGACCAGCAACAGGTCGCGGCCGGCGAGCGCCAGCGCGACCGCGAGATTGACGGCGAGCGTGGTCTTGCCGACGCCGCCCTTGGTGTTTCCGACTGCCAATATCAT
>NZ_AP018667.1 GCF_003967075.1 Sphingobium amiense | reverse complement strand
GGGAACCTCCCGTCGATCGGTCGGCCCGGCTGCTGGCGGCAATCCCACATGGACATAGCTCTCCCGTTCTCGAAAACAGCGTTTTCGAGTTGACTTCACGTCCGATCTGCGGGAGGCTGTTCCTGCGACAGAACACGGGCTTCCCGCCCATCAGACTTTCCGAGAGCCCGGCCGCCAAGCCGGGCTTTCGTCGTTTTGGCCCTAGCGGTGCCACCCGCTATGATCGCCACGACGAATCGGCGAACGAGTTCGCCGACACCAAAGCCTGTCAGATTCCTATAGCGTTGGGAAGTGTGCTCTATAAGGCTGGTGCAATAGGTCTATTGTCCACGTGTCCACACATTCACACGTGAGCCTGTTCACTTCTCGATTGGCTGATTGTATTTTTGGAGAATGTCGAGGACGGCCTCGGTCAACATCGCCTCGATCGTGCTGTCCTCCTTGACAGCAAGGATCGCGAACGCTCGGGCAACCGCCGGATCAAACCGGCCAGCGATCGATTTCTTGCCGATGCGGTTGCGCTGACGGCGCGGCGCTTCGATCGGCAGCATCGGTTCGTCGGCCTGCGCTGCCGTCCCGGCCGGCTTTCTGGCGTTTGTCGATCGTGCCACCCCCAAGCTCCTAATTTCTGTGTTCACACATTCACATATTCACGCGTGGACAGCTACCGCTCGCCAAACGGATGCTTGCCATGCTGCCGCATAAGAAGGTCGATGGCTTCGCCAAGGAGCGCCTGCAACGTCGTCCCCTGCTCGGCCGCCAGCATATTGAGGCCGCGACTGACCTCAGGGCTGAAATAGGCGCTCACCGCCTTCTTGCCCTGCCGGGTCTGGGCGCGGGTGGCGACCGTCGCCGTCGCCTGGTCTGGGCTGTCGCCGATCGCGCCAGCCTTCTCCGCCCGCTGCTGCTTCATTGCGCCGAACTTGCTCATGCCGCGCCCCGCTCGTTGTTCACTCGTGAACGTGTGGACACGTTCACCTGTTTACTTGTCCACTCCCATAGCGCGGCAACTTCCTCCGCCGCTTTGCCTTCGGGTTCCAGCTCGATCGCGGTTTTCCCCTGCGCCGTGCTGTGATGATAGATCGCCCGCTGGGTGAGCATGACGGGCGCAACGTCCACGCCCATGCCGGCGACGCCATCGCTACCCTCGATCAGCTCGCGGGCATCCCGGTAGGTTGTCGGCGCGCGCTGGGGGCCGCCCATGAACAACACGAACGCGGGTTTGCCGCTCGCCTGCACCAGCTCGGCCGTCATCTCGACGGCTTTGAGGTCGAAGGCTTGCGGACGACACGGAATCAGCACCAGGTCAGCGACCTTGCAGGCTTCCCGCGCCATGATGTCGGCATGGGGCGGGGTGTCGATCACCACCAGGTCGGCCCCCAGTTCGGCGGCCTGCTGAAGCTTGCGGGGCAAGAGGGGAGGGGAGGCACAATCGACCACCTCTAGGTCCGACGATCCGCGCCACTCGCTCCAGTGGCTCGCGGTCGCCTGCGGGTCGGTGTCGAGGATCAACGCGGTAAGCCCCGCACCCGCACCGGCTGCGGCTAGGTGGATCGCCAGAGTCGTCTTGCCCGCGCCGCCTTTCTGGCTGATGACGGTAATGACCTTCATGTGAACCCCTGAACACGTGAACGTGTGGACTTGTGAACACGTTCACGTGTGGACGAATCATGCGCCCACGTCAAGGCGGCGATCCGCTGCGCGGATCCTCTCCCCGCCAGCCGATCGGAACCCGGCAGGGCCAAGACCGCTTGCGGGCTTGGGGAGCGAAGCGACTGAGAGCGGCGGTACCGCGCAGCGGCAGGCGCCAGACCCTATTTGCTGTTCGCGGATTTCGGCGCTCGCCGCGTCGCCACAACAGCCTCGTCGATAAGGGGCTTCCAGACTAGCGGCGGCAGGTCGTCGAACTTGGAACACACCGCCTCGATGGCCTAGTCGAGCATTTCAGGCCGGGAGAAGGTGAAACCCTGCTTGCCCGTCCGCCTTGCGCGGCAGCACGGATACAGACACCTGCACATCGCGATTAAGCCGATCGAGGATCGTCATCAACCGGTCGATGGTGAAGCCCTTGAGCTTGGACTGACGGATGCGCGAAAAATCGGCTGCGGCGACGCCGGTGATCTTCTCGGCCGCACGCACCGTCAGATTGTCGGTCGCCAGCGTCTTGCTGATCTCGGCCGCCAGGATCGCGCGGAGCTGGCGCTGTTCGGGTTCTTTCATACCAAGGTCGGCATAGACGTTGCCGGTGCCTCGGATCATCTCGAAGTCGTCATCGTCGGTCATTGCAGCGCCTCCTTCAAACGCTTGATGCGCTCGCGCACCAGGTCGATTTCCTGCTTCGGGGTGGCGATCCCGCTCTTAGACTTCTTCTGGAAGGCGTGAACCACCCAAATGTCGTCGTCGAGCTGGAGGGCGTAGATCACCCGGAAGGCGTCTCCCCGTTCCTTGATCGCCAGTTCCCATATACCCGAACCCAAACCGGTCATGGGCTTAGCGATGTCTGGCGTGTCACCCTCGGCAATTGCCGTGAGGGCGTCGGTCGCCTGGTCCTGCGCGTCCTCGGGAAAGCGGCCGAACTCTTTAAGCGCGCCCTTGATCCAAGAGATGTTACGCAGGGCTTTCCGATGCATTGGCGCGAATGTAGCTATTTCTCACAACATGGTCAAGGGGGGATGCATCGCTCTCTGACAATGGTTTCATGTGAACCTATGAACACGTGAACGTGTGAACACGCTCACGCGCAAGCAACAACGACCTCGCCTGAACGCGCTTTCGCGCCCGGCCGGGCCGCAATGCCCGGCCCCAAGAGCTGGGTGGGTGGGACAAACAACGCGGCCGCCCCGCTCGGGGCGGCCTCCGCTACGCCGGCAGGCTTAACGAGCTGCGCCCGCCCGGAATGTGCCGGTAGAGCGTCGATGGCTGCACCCCGAGCTGCGCTGCCACCTCCTCGACGGTGATGGTCGGGTCTGCCAGCATGGGGGCGTTTGCGGGAGGGGGCGGAATCCTACGCTAAGGATTTGGGCCAGCGATATTCCCCGGTTAGATTGATGTGTTCCCATCCCAACGGCGAGACGTGGGCGAGTAGATCAGGCGCGATATGGGTACCGCTGGCGGCCCGGGTATTGACGACCTCGCCGAGCTTCATGGTGTTCCAGAATATGATGATGGCGGCGAGCAGGTTCATTCCGGCGATGCGATAGTGCTGGCCTTCGCCGGATCGATCCCGGATTTCACCTCGGCGGTGGAAGCTGATGGCGCGCTTTAGGGCGTGGTGGGCCTCACCCTTGTTGAGGCCGATCTGAGCCTGGCGCTGGAGGCCGGCATCAAGAATCCAGTCGATCATGAACAGGGTTCGCTCGATGCGGCCCACCTCTCGCAATGCGAGGGCCAGCTCATTCTGGCGCGGGTAAGAGGCGAGCTTGCGAAGAATCTGGCTGGGGGCGACGATCCCCGCTGCGATCGTCGCCATGATGCGCAGGATGTCGGGCCAGTTGCGCTCGATGAGCGGTTCATTGATCTTACCTCCGACCAGCGCTCGCACATTGGCCGGCGTCGCGTTGGGCGTGAAGGCATAGAGTCTTTTCTGAGGGAGATCGCGGATACGGGGGGCGAACCTGTAGCCGAGCAAGGCGCAGGCGGCGAACACATGATCGGTGAAGCCGCCCGTGTCGGCAAAATGCTGGCGAACGCGGCGGCCCGCGTCATTCATGAGCAGCCCGTCCAGGATATAGGGAGCCTCGCTGACCGTTGCCGGGATCACCTGGGTTGCGAACGGCGCATATTGATCGGACACATGGCTGTATCCCTTGAGGCCCGGGACGTTGCCATATTTCGCGTTGATCAGATTCATCGCCTCGCCCTGCTCGGTAGCAAGGAAGAACTGCCCGTCGCTGGATGCCGATTGCCCTTGTCCCCAGAAGGCGGCCATGGGCAGGGCGGCGTGGGCCTCCACGATCATGGCGAGCGCCCGATCATAGGCGCTGCCTTCGACATGCCAGCGCGCGATCCGCAGCAATTCCCAGAAGCTGTGCGTGTTGGTCGCCGCCGCCATCTTGCGCAAACCGAGATTGACGCCTTCCGCCAGCAACACGTTCATCAGGCCGATCCGGTCGCTGCAGGGCGCGCCGGTGCGCAGATGCGTGAACGCCTCGGAAAATCCGGTTCGCTCATCGACTTCCAGCAACAGATCGGTGATCCTCGCGGGCGGGAGCTGTTGATAGAGATCGAGCACGAGATCCTCGGCCCCTTCGGGCGTGTCGGCCCTCAGCTTGTCGATGTGCAGCTTGCCGTTCTCGATGATGCCGCCTGGGATCGTGCCGGTTCGCGCCGCGCGGCCAAACTCCTTCAGCCGTGTATCCAGTCGAGCCCTGCGCTCGGCCAGCCATTCGCCGGGTCGCAGCGGCACGGCGAGCCGCGCGGTCTGCTCTATCGCCTGTGGCGGGACCAGAAGCTGCTTGAGGTCGCCATAGCGGCGCGATCCCGCCAACCATATGTCACCGGACCGGAAGGCGTCGCGGATGTGGAACAGCACCGCGATTTCCCAAAGCCGGTGGTCGCCGCTGGGCTCAGCGCGAAGATGACGATGCCATTTCGAGTTGGGACGTAGAAAATCCACCGGCGGATCGACCTTGATCCCGTTACGCAGCATCGCAACGGCCGCCAGAAGAGGCGTGGCGATCGGCGCCGCCTGCATGTCGAGCAGGCGCAGCATCCTGGGCGCGTAGAGGCGGAAACGGTGATAGCCGTCCAGCACACGGCTGAGCGGGTCGGCCGCGAGCACGTTGGTCAGCGCGGAGGCCGTGGCGACAAGGGTTCTGAACCGTTCCCAGCCAGGCCCGGTGGCGATTATCCCGTCCAGGGCCGTGCCATCGTCCTGCGCTCCAAGCAAAGCACCACCGATTTCGGCAAAGGACTTCAGCGTGTCCCGAACGGCCGCCTTTTCGTCGGCGATCCTGGTGTTGCAAAGGCGTTCGGAGGCCCGATAGAGACGGCCTACGATGCGATCGTGGGTCTCCACGATGACATCGGCCAGCGATGACCGCCATTCCAGGGTGCAGACAGCGAGGATCGCAAGCCGCCTGTCTTCGGGCAGATCACGCATGCCGTCGGCGTAATAGCGCTCGCCCTGCCGGCGAAGCCGGGTCACACGATGCGCCGGCACGCCGTCCAGCAAATCCGCCGGAAGATCGAACCTTTGAAGATATTCCAGTCGATCCATCAGCCGGTTAGCGGCTGCTGAATTTGCGCCAACCTCGAACTGTCGCAGCCATACGAAGCGCGTGACGCGACCATCCACCGTATCCTCCAACAGGTGAGCCAAATTCTCGCTCAGGGTTGGCGTGATGCGATGGGCGATAAGATCCTCGATCCGGCGCTCGGCCTCAACCAGCGCATCGGCGCAAAGGCGCTCGATCGTCGAGGAGCCGGGAAGGATCGTGCGGGTGCGGCGACACTCCGCAACGAAGCGACGGGCAAGATCCTCATTCGATGTCGCCGCCTCGGCTTCCCGAGCGATCCATTCGCGCAAATCCCGTGCGCCCCGCCCCGAAAAGGAGCGATAGCCGTAGATTCGGCGAAGGTCCGCCAGATGCTCGTGCCGGGTCTCCTCGCGCGCGGCATAGAGGAGTAGATCGTCGCTGGTCAGGCCGAGCTGGGCCGCGATGAAATCCGATACCTGCGCCGGGATCAACTCGCCAGGAGCGAGCACCCGGCCCGGGTAGCGCAGGACGCACAGTTGCAGCGCGAAGCCAAAACGATTGTGGGCGCGCCGGCGCTGGCGGATATGCCCGAGATCCTCATCGCTGAGGGTATAGTGCCGCAGCAGCTCACCTTGATCGACCGGCAAGTGAAGCAGCGCCTCGCGCTGTCGATCGGTCAGGGTCACGCGACGCGGCATACATGCTCCTTATTCTTTCCGAGCTACGGTTTGAGATAGCTTGATTGAGATGCTGGTTAAGATACACAATAGCCCAATCTTATGTGCTCATGTTCGTCACCGCCTCAAACCTTCGTTTGTGATCCATGCTGATCGGCTACGCCCGCGTGTCCAAAGCCGACGGCTCGCAGTCGCTCGACCTGCAGCACGATGCCCTTCGCGCTGCCGGTGTCGAGCCAGGCAATATCTATGATGATCGTGCATCCGGTAGCCGTGATGATCGCCCCGGTCTTGCCGCCTGCCTGAAATCGTTGCGCGACGGCGATGTCCTCATCGTTTGGAAGCTCGACCGGCTCGGCCGAACGCTCACCCACCTGGTCAGCACGGTGCAGAATCTGTCGGATCGCGGTATCGGTCTGCGGGTGCTCACCGGCAAGGGCGCGCAGATCGACACCACGACGCCATCGGGCCGGATGGTGTTCGGCATTTTTGCCACACTGGCGGAGTTTGAGCGGGATATGATCCGCGAGCGCACCATGGCTGGCCTGGCCGCTGCCCGCGCGCGGGGACGCAAGGGTGGCCGCAAGTTCGCCCTCTCCAAGGCCCAGGTGCGGCTCGCTCAGGCTGCTATGGCCCAACGCGACACGTCCGTTTCCGACCTCTGCAAGGAACTCGGGATCGAGCGCGGGCTCTGTTGCAAAAATCGTGAAGCTTGAGCATGCTTGGCGGAGATTGGACGGACGGAACGATGACGGATTTCAAGTGGCGCCATTTCCAGGGTGATGTGATCCTGTGGGCGGTGCGCTGGTATTGTCGCTATCCGATCAGCTATCGCGACCTTGAGGAAATGCTGGCGGAACGCGGCATTTCGGTCGACCATACGACGATCTATCGCTGGGTCCAGTGCTACGCCCCGGAGATGGAGAAGCGGCTGCGCTGGTTCTGGCGGCGTGGCTTTGATCCGAGCTGGCGCCTGGATGAAACCTACGTCAAGGTGCGGGGCAAGTGGACCTACCTGTACCGGGCAGTCGACAAGCGGGGCGACACGATCGATTTCTACCTGTCGCCGACCCGCAGCGCCAAGGCAGCGAAGCGGTTCCTGGGCAAGGCCCTGCGAGGCCTGAAGCACTGGGAAAAGCCTGCCACGCTCAATACCGACAAAGCGCCGAGCTATGGTGCAGCGATCACCGAATTGAAGCGCGAAGGAAAGCTGGACCGGGAGACGGCCCACCGGCAGGTGAAGTATCTCAATAACGTGATCGAGGCCGATCACGGAAAGCTCAAGATACTGATCAAGCCGGTGCGCGGTTTCAAATCGATCCCCACGGCCTATGCCACGATCAAGGGATTCGAAGTCATGCGAGCCCTGCGCAAAGGACAGGCTCGCCCCTGGTGCCTGCAGCCCGGCATCAGGGGCGAGGTGCGCCTTGTGGAGAGAGCTTTTGGCATTGGGCCCTCGGCGCTGACGGAGGCCATGGGCATGCTCAACCACCATTTCGCAGCAGCCGCCTGATCGGCGCAGAGCGACAGCCTACCTCTGACTGCCGCCAATCTTTGCAACAGAGCCGTCGTTTCATCGCTCACGAGCGGTGCGTACTTGCTGACACCGAAATCCGTGCGCTTGATTCTGCCGGAGGCCTTGAAGCCGAGTGTATAGGCTTTGCTCAGAGGATTGACCGCCGCGGCGTTGAAGCTCGCGTTGAGAGTAACCGGCTTGGTCACGCCATGCAGCGTCAGGTTGCCGGAAATGGTTGCTGTCTTTGGACCGGTCTTGACGACCTTGGTCGAGACGAAATGCATCGTCGGGAACTTGGCAGCATCGAACCAGTCGGCGCTTACCAGCTCTTCATCGAGCGTCTTGTTGGTAGTGGACACCGACGAGACCGGGACGGTGACGTCCAGCCTGGCCGCCGCCAGATTCTTCGGGTTGATCGACAGGCTGCCGCTGGCGCCCGGGAAAGTGCCGTAGAAGTCATTGATGCCGAAATGGTTCACCGAGAACTGCACCTGCGTGTGCGTGCTCTCGACGGTATAGTCACCTGCTTGGACCGCAGTAGCGTCCTGGTTGGCCTGCCCGACGGCCGGAAGGGAAATCGCGAACGCAGCAACGCTCGCCGCGATCGTAAGGACGCGGTTCATTTTGTATTCTCCGATGTTGGAAAAGTGCGCCGGCCCCCTTGACCGGCGCTTTTCGTATTACGCGAAGAGTTTCGCGGCAGTCTTTGCGACGATCTCGCCCTGGTGGCGTGCACCATCCAGCTCGATTTTGCTGGGTTGCCGGCTGCCGTCGCCCCCGGCGATGGTGGTGGCGCCATACGGAGCGCCGCCGACGATCTCGTCAAGCGACATTTGGCCCTGGTGGCTGTAAGGTAGCCCGACGACAACCATGCCGAAGTGCAGCAGGTTGGTGATCAGCGAGAAAAGAGTTGTTTCCTGGCCGCCATGCTGCGTCGCGGTCGAGGTGAACGCTGCGCCGACCTTTCCATTCAGTGCGCCGCGTGCCCACAGACCGCCGGCCTGGTCAAGGAATGCCGCCATCTGCGAGGAAAGGCGCCCGAAACGGGTGCCGGTGCCGATGATGATGGCATCGTAGTTCTCGAGATCGGCAACACTTGCGATGGGCGCAGTCTGGTCGAGCTTAAAGTGATTGTCGCGGGCAACACCGTCTGGCACAGTTTCAGGAACGCGCTTGATGTCGACTTCTGCTCCTGCGGATCGCGCACCTTCGGCAACGGCCTGCGCCATCGTCTCGATGTGTCCGTACGTCGAGTAGTAGAGAACAAGAACCTTCGCCATATCTACGCTCCTGCAAGCTGTGATGAGTTGGTAATGCCGTTTTGGCAGTGATTGGCTTGTTCAGGCACCCGCATAAGTTGGAAGCTTTTGTTCGAGAAAGTCGAAATGTCCGGCTCGCACTTCGCTCGATGTGGGCTATCGTGGATCCGGACGATCGTTCTGCCTCTTTTCGATTTTGTCGAATGAACGCTATGGATTTATCCTTCTAAACAGGATGCTGGCGTGGCGATAAAAAAGACCCGCACAGCTCGAGGGATCGGTCGATCCGAGGCGTGTACAATCAGATCTCAGGAAGATGCGTTATGTCCACTCTCACTCACCCGTCCGAAGGCGTCGACACGGTTGTCGTGCCGAATTCTCGCGATTTGGGAGATGGCTTCTTCGTCCGCCGAGCGCTTCCCTCACCGCAACGCCAGATGGTCGGGCCGTTTATTTTTTTCGACGAGATGGGGCCTGTGGCGTTTCGCGGCGGACAAGGTCTGGATGTCCGACCGCACCCACACATCGGTCTCTCCACGCTCACGTACCTGCTCGAAGGTGAGATAGTTCATCGCGACAGCCTTGGCATTCACCAAACGATCCGCCCCGGCGAAATCAACTGGATGACGGCAGGGCGCGGCATCGTTCACTCAGAGCGCACCGATCTCGACACCCGTAAGAGCGACAGCGTGTTGTCCGGTTTGCAGGTCTGGATAGCGCTGCCGACCGCAGACGAGGAAACCGCCCCGTCTTTCGATCATTTCAAGGCGCAGGAAATCCCGATCGAGGACGAGGGCGGCGTCCGCTTCACGCTGATAGCGGGTCAGTCTGAAGGTCTTCAGTCCCCGGTGAAGACGTTCTCAGACCTTGTCTATGCCGAAATACAGCTACAGCACGGCGCCCGTTACAAGGCCAACGATGAGCACATCGAGCGGGCATTCTACGTCGTAAGCGGGGCAATTGAAGTGGTGGGGCAGACCGGATCGTTCGGGGCAGGGCAACTCGTGGTCTTGAAGCCGCATGCCGAGGTCATCATTCGGGCTTCGGGGCAGACCGGAGTCATGCTGATCGGCGGAGAGCCCTTCCCGGAGGAGCGTCATGTCTACTGGAACCTGGTTTCCTCCCGACCGGACCGTATTGAACAGGCGAAAGAAGACTGGCGACACGATCGCTTCGCACGGGTTCCCGACGAGACAGATTTCATCCCGCTCCCATCCGTTTGACGCGCCCACGAAACATCAATCTCACCACGAAGGCAGGCATCATGTACCTGCCTTCGTGGGAACTTTATCCGACGACGATATGCCCCAGACCCAATGACCATTCCCAAACAGTGACCATCTCGAACAGGTCGGCCAGCTGATACGGATCGTTGGCCATGAAGGTACGCACATCATCGGCGTTGTCGGCTTCGAAGACCAATAGCGTTCCGTGCATCGGACCGTCAGCCCTTTCTCGTAGCGGGCCACCCAGAACGCACCGCATACCCGTCGGAGTGTTTCGGATATAAGCACGATGAAGGTCGCGCGCTTGCAGGCGTCGTGCTTCCATCCCGGGGCGATCAAGTGCTTCGAACACAAAAGTTCCCATAGTTACAAACCTCACTTTGAAAAGGGTACAGGTCGCCGATCGGATTTCATCTGGCGCCTGAAGGAAGCACAGGGACGCGTCCTGTATAATTTGCTCAAAGCTATGTCTGAAAAGACCTTGTTTATGGTGTAGCCATCCTCGCAGGCCCGTCTTCCATATGAAGAACGGATGGTTGAGTTGCACCTGCTTGGCTCGCGCAGCATGCACACAAGGGTACTGACAAAAGCCGGTCAATACTGGGCCCGAGCCGAGACGCTCCTGCGTAAGCATCCCGTGCGCCTGCCGGTTAACGCGGAGCTCGGTACCGATTGCGGTCACCGCCGCGTGCATGCCATGGGCTTAAAACACGACAACCGTCATTGCCTTGAGTACGACCTCGTGCGCCGGTTCGATAATGACCGATTTATCAGCTCTGGCTCAATGGTCAGCCTTTTCAGGAAATCCATTGGTTGTGAAACGGCCGACTAGACGACAATGCGAGTACCGAGCCCCCTCGGTCGCCAAACTCGGTGTGGAATGACAGCTTTCGGATGAACCTGCCGTTCGTCGAAGTATGCGGGGATGGCGGATATGTCCCAGGCGCCCGTGTCCGGCTCTCTACCGGAAACGGGCGCCATCGGGTTCAGATCTCCGTATTTTCGGCGAGGGCAAGAGCATCCTCCACGTCGATTCCGAGGTAGCGTACCGTATTTTCGATCTTGCTATGGCCGAGCAGGATCTGAACGGCGCGAAGGTTGCCGGTGGCCCTATAGATTATCGATGCCTTCGTTCGGCGAAGTGAATGCGTGCCATATTCATTTCGCATGAGACCAACACCTGTTACCCATTCGTCGACAAGCCGCGCATACTGGCGAGTGCTGAGATGCCCATTATGATCAACCCTGCTGGGAAAGACATAATCATCTACCGTGCCCCCGCGCCGATCCAGCCAGGCCAACAGGCTCGCCCGAGCGTCCGGCAGTAACTCGAACTGAACGGGTCTTCCCGTTTTCTGCTGCATCACGATTGCTCGCGTCCGGATCTGTCCGCCGCTGACAATGTCGCCGATCTTCATCTGCACCAGGTCGCAGCCGCGAAGCTTGCTATCGATCGCCAGATCGAACAGCGCCCGATCTCGCAGGCGGCGGCGCTGATTAAGGTAGAAGCGGATCTCCCAGATCTGCTTTGGCTTCAGAGCCCGCTTTGCACCTACGGTCCTTCCGGCATTCCAGACCGGACGCTTGGCGGCGGTGAGTTCGGTTTCAGGCATCTCCATGGTCTTTCTCCTATGGCCAAATTGGCCATTTGAAGAACGCTAGCCGCCGAGGATGTGGACGAAAGGCTTTGAGGCTTTTGCCGACCAGTTTAAGTCATTCCAGCACGGGCGCCGGAATGACGGCTTGCGCCGAAACCGGTCCCTCGCAAGTTTGACAGCTGCCGGTCGGTGACGCGCCCAGTTCGGCCGTCCCTGCAGTCTTGGTCCGCTCCTAACCCGTCCTATTCACCAGACGGGATCTGGTGGTTTGGCGGGAGTGGCATAAGCCTCTGATCTGAATTAGGAACTGGGTGTCGAAGCCGAACCTGCCGCAGGGCAGAAAATGCCACAGGCCACACCCGCCATGAATGACGATATCGCAAGCACATTCCGATTCCCAGCGGCCGGGCGCAAGAAAGTCACAGCCGCTTTCGACGGTGGCCGGCTGACATCGGACGGCGGTGTCCTACTCCTGGCGCAGGCCGAGCGCACGATGGGGATTTGCCAGCGGCTTGCGGCTTGCATTGCCGACTGGCGCGATCCTGCGCGGGTGGTTCATCGCCTCGACGATATCCTGCGCGCCCGCGTGTTCGCGATCGCCTGCGGCTACGAGGACGCCGATGACCTCGACGCCCTGCGCGACGATCCGGGCTTCCGGCTGGCGCTGGGCAAGCTGCCGGGATCGGGTGCGGGGCTGGCCAGTCAGCCGACGATGAGCCGGTGGGAGAACGCACCGACTACGCGCGAACTGGCCAGAATGATGGCCGCGATGATCGACATCTACTGCGCCAGCTATCCCGCCCCGCCCGCGGCGGTGACGCTGGATATCGATGATACCTGCGATGTCGTGCACGGTTATCAGCAGTTGTCGTTCTGGAACGGGCATCATGGCGAGCGCTGTTTCCTGCCGATCCATGTCTACGACACCGCCACCGGCCGGCCGGTGGCGATGCTGCTGCGCACCGGCAAGACACCGTCGGGTGTCGAAGCTGCTGGCCACATCCGGCGCCTGGTGCGTCACATCCGCCGAAACTGGCCGGAAACGCACATCACCATCCGCGGCGACGGGCACTATGGCCGGCCCGAGGTCATGGCCTTCTGCGAGGCGGCCAGCGTCGATTACGTCTTCGGCCTGCCGACCAACGCCGCGCTGCGTGGCGATCCGGTCATCGTCGCTGTCGCCGATGCCTGCGCGGTCAAGCGAGCTCAGCGCCAATATCCGGTCCTGCGCACCTATGCTGAGACCAGCTACGGCGCGAAGAGCTGGAACTGCCAGCGCCGCGTCGTCGCCCGGATCGAGGCCAGCACAATGGGCATGGACATCCGCTATGTCGTCACCTCGCTGGCCAAAGGCTCGGCCGAGCACATCTACGACACGCTCTACTGCGCTCGCGGCAACGCCGAGAACCTGATCAAGCGCCACAAAACTCAGCTCGCCAGCGATCGCACCTCGTGCCGCTCTGCAAACGCCAATCAGATGCGCCTCATCCTGCACACCGCCGCCTACTGGCTCCTGTGGCGCATCCAGCAGGAAATCCCAAAAGCCACCGCACTCGCCGCCGCCGAGTTCGCAACGCTGCGCCTGCGGCTGCTCAAGGTCGCTGCCCGCGTCATAGAAACCGCCACTCGCATCCGCGTCGCCTTCGCGTCAGCCTGCCCGGATGCCAGCGTGTTCAGAGCCATCGCCATCAGCCTCAGACCAGCACCCACATAGCCAGCGCGGCTGTGCCGCCGAATCCCCGAGCCCCAGTCCATCAACCTCGAAAAGCCCATTGCTCCTGCCGCGCTGAAAAACGCCGGCCAAGCCGCTCGCCCAGGTCACGCGGCCACCGACAGATCTAGGCGGACCGCCCCCGAGGAGCAGTCTCATGAATAGGCCGGGCTAAATCCGCCATTTGGCACCCCGCCAGCTGCGGTTATTAATCTTCAGCGATATGGAAGAGCGTCTTTCAGACCTACGCTGATCAACGATTTACGGAGCCTGTGGCAAAAGGTTTGGCCCGCATGGACACGTGATCGACCCAACGCGAGTAGATTAGTCTCTCAAGAAACGATGTAGTTTTGAAATAAAAACCAAGATCCTAAGTCGTATGCCGGAAGCTTGCCCTCAGGAGGAGAGCTGGTCTGATGGGCTTCTGGCACACGACGATGAGCCTCGTAGCGTGTCAGGGTTGCGAGGCTCATAGGTCCGAGTTAGAACGAGAAGCGCGCCCCAAAAAGGATGCGTCGTCCGGCATCGACATAGGCTGACGGCAATCCGCTGGTGAACTGCGTCAATTGCGCCGCATTGAGCAGGTTAACCCCTTCGAGGGTAAGCGATGCATTGTCGGTGATCTTCAGGCTCGCGCTGCCGTCCAGCGTTCCATAGGCGAGCGAGCGGGTGCCCATCGCCTGCGCGGACGAGGGCGACAGCAGGAAGCCGCCGCGCCATGCATAGGACAGCCGGACGCCGGCCGGCCCCTTCTCGTAATAGGCGGTCAGGTTGAAGTTGTTGCGTGAGGCAGCCGTCAGCTGCTCGGGGTCGGAATTGTCGATGAAGGTGTAGTTGGCGGACGCCCCCAGTCCGTCGAACGGTGCGGGGAGGAACGTGAACGCCTGCTGGTAGAACAGTTCGAACCCCTTCACCGTCACGCCGCTGCCGTTGACGATGCGGCTGACGTTGAAGTTGAGGTTCGAGGTGGACGTTTCTCCGCTGGCGCGGATGATCTGCACGGGCAGGCTCTGCACCACGATCTCGCTGCGGATCAGCGAGACGATATCCTTGTAAAACGCCGATGCGCCCAGGACGCCGCCTTGCGCGAAGGGCTCTGTTGCAAAGATTGGCGGCAGTCAGAGGTAGGCTGTCGCTCTGCGCCGATCAGGCGGCTGCTGCGAAATGGTGGTTGAGCATGCCCATGGCCTCCGTCAGCGCCGAGGGCCCAATGCCAAAAGCTCTCTCCACAAGGCGCACCTCGCCCCTGATGCCGGGCTGCAGGCACCAGGGGCGAGCCTGTCCTTTGCGCAGGGCTCGCATGACTTCGAATCCCTTGATCGTGGCATAGGCCGTGGGGATCGATTTGAAACCGCGCACCGGCTTGATCAGTATCTTGAGCTTTCCGTGATCGGCCTCGATCACGTTATTGAGATACTTCACCTGCCGGTGGGCCGTCTCCCGGTCCAGCTTTCCTTCGCGCTTCAATTCGGTGATCGCTGCACCATAGCTCGGCGCTTTGTCGGTATTGAGCGTGGCAGGCTTTTCCCAGTGCTTCAGGCCTCGCAGGGCCTTGCCCAGGAACCGCTTCGCTGCCTTGGCGCTGCGGGTCGGCGACAGGTAGAAATCGATCGTGTCGCCCCGCTTGTCGACTGCCCGGTACAGGTAGGTCCACTTGCCCCGCACCTTGACGTAGGTTTCATCCAGGCGCCAGCTCGGATCAAAGCCACGCCGCCAGAACCAGCGCAGCCGCTTCTCCATCTCCGGGGCGTAGCACTGGACCCAGCGATAGATCGTCGTATGGTCGACCGAAATGCCGCGTTCCGCCAGCATTTCCTCAAGGTCGCGATAGCTGATCGGATAGCGACAATACCAGCGCACCGCCCACAGGATCACATCACCCTGGAAATGGCGCCACTTGAAATCCGTCATCGTTCCGTCCGTCCAATCTCCGCCAAGCATGCTCAAGCTTCACGATTTTTGCAACAGAGCCGAAACGACGATTACGATTACTTCGGCCTTTGAAAAGAAGGCAAATTAATTCTCTAGGTCGGCACTCTTCGCGCCCCCTCTCAGCTGAGCGTGTCGGCCCGTGTGATGCCCGTCTCTCCGGAGCGGGCATCACACTTTTTCAGGACATTATCATGCGTCAACGCACCCGCTATTCTGCGGTAGCGATGCTTCTGCATTGGAGCATTGCCGCCCTCATCATTGCGAACCTGTTCCTGGGTTGGCGCATGGGCTTCCTGAAGGGCCTTGCGCAGTTCGACATGTTCCAGCTCCACAAGTCCGTGGGTATTACCGTGCTGGTTCTCAGCATCGTTCGTCTGGTTTGGCGGATGCTCAATCCGGTCCCGCCGCTGCCGGCGGGAATGAAGGGCTGGGAAGTGGCAGCCGCCCATGTGACGCACTGGGCGTTTTACGGTTTGATGATCGGTCTGCCCCTGACGGGATGGGCTGTCGTGTCTGTCAGCCCTTGGAATATTCCAACACTGCTTTGGCACACGATCCCGTGGCCACACATCGGCCTTCTCCATGACCTTCCGATCAACGCCAAGCAGGCTGTCGAGAAGGTCGGCGGGAGCATTCACATGTATTTCGCCTTTGGCGGCACTGCCCTGATTGTGATGCACATCGGCGCCGCGTTGAAGCACCAGTTCATCTCCCGCGACGGCGTTTTGGGACGGATGGTCCCGGGCCTGCGGTCCACCCCCCATACTTCATCCGAGGCATAAGATCATGCGCGCCATCTTTCTCTATCCCATCGCCGCAACCGCACTGGCGGCATCGCTTCTCAACGCTCCCGCTGTGGCAGCCCCTGCGCCGACTTGGACGGTCAACAAGGCCCAATCGCGATTGGGCTTCCAGGCCAGCATGAACGGCCAGGCCATCAGCGGGGCATTCCGGCGCTTTGATGCGCGTATCGCGTTCGATCCCGCCAACCTTTCTGGCTCCAGCGTAGTTGCAGTGATCGATACAGGTTCGGCTGCCACCGGCGATGCCACGCGCGACGAATCGCTGCCAACGCCTGACTGGTTCAATACCAAGGTCTTTCCCCGCGCTACCTTCACCTCCAAGTCGTTCAAGAGCCTGGGCGGCAATCGCTATCAGGCAGCGGGCACGCTCAATATCCGCGGTGTTAATCGTCCGGTCGTCCTGCCATTCCAGCTGAACATCAATAGAGGGGAGGCCAGGATGCAGGGATCGCTCGTGATCGACCGCCGCTGGTTCGGGGTTGGACGGGGACAGTTCGCCTCCACTGACGCAGTGGCTGCCAATGTTCGCGTAAATGTGACTATTCAGGCCGCTCGCGCGAAATAGACGGTACGGCTCACCGAGCTACCGTTCCCCGACCACTGTGCGGCCTGACGGTGTGGCTCCAGCAAAGCTCGGTGAGTTTGATACATGCAGATATCCCCAACCTTTCAGTGGCCCTGCCGCTGGAAGGTTGGGGATATCTGCAGGTTGAAATACGGATGCACATTGCACCGCTATCTCGACACTCAGCATTCCATCGACGGCGCCTGGCAGGACGCTCCGACGGCCGCACGCTTCTCGTTGAGAACCCGGCGACCGGCGCCTAGATCTGGGCCCGGCTCATGCCGGCACGACCGATCTTGCCTGCGCACATGATGCAGCGCAGGTCCGGAGCCCGGTGCGACTATACGACGGCAGCGAGCGCAGGACATTGTCCGCCTGCTAACTCAGTAGCAGGGCAGGCCGCTGACCGAGGCCAAGCGTAAAGCGCTGGCCCTTCCCGAAATCATTGAATGCTAAAGAGGGCTAGGTCACTAAAGGCGGACTGGAGGCGCTTGAAAGATCGCGCGGTTGTCATCGACAAAGTCGAAGGAGCGCGCCTGGCAAGCCCCGAGGCCTGCGAGGCGCGCTCCTGCACTCCTGCGATGGCGGTTACCTAGGCCGGTTTCGCTTCCCCGACGCGCACGAGACGGTCCACATCTTCATAGACAGGTACTGCGTCGAGGCGGCTGTCATCGCATGCACCATCGATGCACGTGCCGTCGTCAGGGCGAAACCGAGCGAAGTGCTGCACGCAAACGATCACGCCATCGACCATGAACTGATCCAGCTCGTGATTGAGCGGTAGCGAGAAGTGTGGGCACAGGTTCAGGTAGCCGCGCAGAACGCCTTCGTGGCGAATGACGAACATGCGGAACATATTGCGGCCACGTCCGAAATGAAACTCCCTTGCCCGACCTTCCTCGATCTCGACAGCGGGGCAAAGTTCGGTGCCAATGGCAGGTGCATGGGGGCGCAGCCGCCAGTAGTCGCGGATGGTCTCGGCCTCCATCCCTTCTTATGCTCCAGCCAAGCGGAAGTCATAATCGATGGCCAGCCTATCCCCGTCAGGCCGGGGGTGAACGACAAGGTCGGGTTTGACGCCGAACACTGCGTCGCTTTTCAGATAGTCATCGCCTGCAACGAAGATATGCGTGACGAGGCGGCGATAGCCCGGTGCGCTTATCATGAAGTGAATGTGGGCGGGCCGGTTCGGATGGCGGCCCAGCGCGCCGAGCATCCTGCCGACAGGCCCATCGGCAGGGATCGGATAGCTGACTGGCAGCACCGTCTGGAAGCTGTAGCTGCCATCCGGGGTCGAACGGAAGCTGGCCCTCAGATGGCCTTCTGGCTGGCCCTGGTCCTGCACGTCGTAGAGGCCGCAGGGCGCGGTCTGCCAGACTTCGATGAGGGCGCCTTCGATCGGATTTCCGTCCTGGTCGGCGATACTGCCCGAGACGAGCGTTGCATCCCCGTCTTCCGGGCGCAGCAGGATCGAGGCACCGGTTGCCAACTCACGTTGGATGCCGGAATAGAAAGGCCCAAACACGGTCGAAGGCGTGACCACGTCACCGTCGTTATGGTTGATCGCATCCACCAGCATGGACACGCCCAACGTATCCGAGAGCAGGATGAATTCCTGACGGCTGCCGGAGCAGATCTGCCCCGTCGCCGTCAGGAATTCTACCGCTGCCAGCCATTCCTCTTCAGTCAGACGCGTTTCGCGTACGGCCGCGTGGAGATGGCGGACAAGGACAGTCATGATTTCACGCAGGCGCGGGTTGGGAGCCGCAGCCATGGCATCGATGACGGCCTCGGTAAGCTCTGGGAAGATCGCACCTTTCATGATGCCGGACGCTCGCCGGCCCACGCACGGGCGATCAAATTTCGCAGATCGTCGCGTTCGAGCGACCTGGGATTCCAGTAGGCGTTCTCGACCGCCTGGTCCGCCGCCTTGTCGATGCCGTCTTCCGGCATGCCAAGTTCGCGCAACGATGCCGGCGCGTTGACCGCACGACCAAGAACGAATAGCGCCTGCGCCGGATCGTCATTCTTCAACGCCTTGCGCAGCACGTCAATGGAGTCCGGGATCGCGGGGGCGTTGTAGGCCAGCGCATGAGGCAGCACTACCGTGTGCGTTTCGGCGTGGGGCAGATCGAAAGTGCCGCCCAGCGTGTGGCAAAGTTTGTGATGCAGAGCCATGCCCACGGACCCAAGTACGGTGCCGCACAGCCATGCTCCGTAAAGCGCCTGGCTGCGGGCATCGACGTCGTCGGCCTTACGCGCGATTGTCGGCAGGGCCTCGGCCAGAGCCTCGATCCCTGCTGCGGCGAGCATCCGCATGACCGGGTTGGTATCCTTCGCGTAGAGGCCTTCCACCGCGTGCGCGATGGCGTTGATACCGCTGGTGCCCGACATTCCGACCGGCAGACCAAGCGTCAGGTCGACGTCGTAGATGACGAGTTCGGGCAGCACTTTGGGGCTCTTGAGCGTGGTCTTGCGCCCATTCTCCGTCTGGCCCAGGATCGGGGTCATTTCCGATCCGGCATACGTGGTGGGAACAGCTACCTGTGGCAGATCAGTGCGCAGCGCGATCGCCTTGGCCAGACCGATGGTGGAGCCGCCGCCGAAGGCGACCAGGCAATCCGCCTCGCTCGCCTCGATGTGCTTCAGCGCCGTGTCCGTCACTTCGACGGGAGTGTGCATGGTCGCCCCATCGAAGACACCGATGATGCTCTCCACCCCTCGGGTCAGCGCTTGCGCCTGCTCTGCCTGGTTGGGCGTGGAAAGCAGTAGCGCGCGCGTGCCTCCGACGGTTGCGATGGCCTCTTCCAGCCGGGAGATCGATCCCTGGCCAAAGAAGACGTGCGCGGTCTGACCGCAGTAAATGAAATCCTGCATGGTCTTCAGCGCTTGTAGAACGGCGGGAGATTGGCGTCGACGTTGACCCAGACCGATTTGGGCTGAGTGTACTCGCGCATCGCCTCGAAGCCCATTTCACGGCCATACCCAGACATGCCGACGCCGCCGAACGGCGAGGCGGGGTGGACGCGCTTGTAGCAGTTGATCCAGACCATGCCGGCGTGCAGCTTCTTCGCGAAGAGATGCGCGCGGGTAAGATCGTTGGTCCACAGGCCGGCGCCCAGGCCGTAGTCGGTGCCGTTGGCGATAGCGAGCGCCTCCTCATCATCCTTGAAGGTCAGGATGGTGACGAAGGGGCCGAAGACTTCTTCCTGCGCGACGCGATCGGTAGCCTTGGCGCGCACGATGGTCGGCTCCACGAAGCAACCCTTCGCGTATGCCTCGCCCTCGGGAACCTTTCCTCCGGCCAGGACCGCGCCGCCTTCTTCTTTGGCGACCTCGACGAAGGACAACACGCGCTGCTGGTGCAGTCGCGAGGTTAGCGGGCCCATCTCGGTCTCCGGGTCGAGCGGGTCGCCAATGCGGATCGACTTGGCCAGAGCGGTAAAGCGCTCGATGACCTCATCGGCAATGGATTCATGCACGATCATGCGCGAGCCTGCGATGCAGGCCTGGCCCTGGTTGTGGAAGATCGCGAAGGCCGAACCGCCAATAGCGGCGGGGATGTTGGCGTCCGCGAAGATGATGTTCGGACCCTTGCCGCCGAGTTCGAGCTGGATCTTCTTGAGGTTCGAAACCGAGGCCTCGACGATCCGGCGCCCCGTGGCGGTGGAGCCGGTGAAGGCGACCTTGCCAATGCGGGGGTGTTCGGCGATGCGCTGCCCCGCGGTGTGGCCATAGCCGGTGACGATGTTGATGACGCCGGCGGGAATACCGACTTCCATCATCAACTCGCCAATGCGCAGCGTGGACAGCGGAGTGATTTCCGAAGGCTTGATGACCATCGTGTTGCCGGCAGCCAGGGCCGGGCCCATCTTCCAGCTGGTGAACATCAGCGGGAAGTTCCAAGGCACGATGGCACCGACTACACCGATCGGCTCACGCTCGACATAGTTCAGGAACCCGGCATCGACCGGTACCACCGAACCTTCGAGCTTGTCGGCCATGCCGCCGAAATAACGGAAGCACAGCGCTGTGCGCGGAACGTCGAGCGAGAGGCAGTCGCGGATCGGATGGCCGGTGTCGGTCGCCTCCAGACGGGCGAGATCGGCGGTTTCCTCCTCGATGCGGTCGGCGAGCTTAAGCAGCAGGCGGCCGCGCTCGTGTGCGGGCAGCGCTCGCCATGCTGGCAGTGCCGCTTCTGCGGCCGCGACGGCCCGATCGACATCTTCCGCCGTGGCCTCTGCGATGTGGGCGATTATGCTGCCATCGTAGGGGTTCTCTACCGGGATCGTGGTGCCTGCCGAGCCATCCACCCATTCACCGCCGATCAGCAGCTTGGTCTGGATGGTCTTGAGAGTCTTCGGGTCGTCGAGGGCCATGGGGATCGCTCCTTTAGAAGAGGAAGAAGGCATTCAGCAGGCCGGTGAGCTGCTGGTCCTTGGAGTAGTTGTCGAACAGACGGCCAGGGCCATCGTGGATGTCGTAGCGGGCCTCGGCGCGGAGGCGGATGGCCGGGGTCAGTTGGTACTCGACATTGCCGGTGGCCGCGTAGACGTCACCGCGCACCCCGGCCCAGAGCGCATGAGCGCCCTGTTCGTCGGTGAACCATTCGGCGCGGCCATTGACGCTAACTTTGTCGCTCAGGCTATAGCGCGCGCCCAGGTTGGCGCCGTACCACCGTGCCTTGGGTGATCGCCCAAGGCACGAATGCGATGTCACCGGCCTCCTGCTGACCATAGCTGGCTTCCATCGCCACCTGAAACTTCGGGCTGAGGCTGTGACTGACGGTCAGGAAGCTGGAAAGGCGGCCAAGGTACTTGCCGGTGGAGCTGAGCGCGAAATAGGGGGAACCGCCTCGGCCCGGTGCGGGGCCGAAGTCGTTCTCGCCATTGCCATAGATAGCTTCGAGATCAACCCAGGTGCGCATGTCCGCGCTGCGCCAGCGCAGGCCACCGATGAAATCGAGATTCTTGTTGCGGTTGTCCCAGTCGTTCCAACCCAGCACGACACCATAATCGACTGAGAAATGGCCTGCTGGCCCACTCGCTACGCGTGTCTGCGCCAGCGCGCCGACGTGCTTGGCAGGACCGTGCTGGAAGCCATACGTGTGGGTGGCGAACCAGTTGGGCGGATTGAAAGCGTTTTCGAGCGGGGTCTGGAAACTGCCGATCATCACGCTCGTTCCTTTCAGGAACGGCAGGTAGATGTCGGCATAGGCCTGCGTTACCCCGAGCTTGAGATCCTTGTTGCGATCGAAGTGGAAATCGCCGTCGAGCCCAGACAGCTTGAGGAACTGCACGTCCTGCCCATAGATCGCGGTCACGTTGAAATCGACGGTGACGTGTTCGGGCGTGGGACCAGGAAATGGTCCGACACGGTTGTGAACGCCAGCCCCCGGCCCGAACGAGAACGGTGGGCAAGCCCGGCCGCTACATAGCATGACGCCCAGCTGGTTGAGATTGAGGCCGCGCTCGGTGTTGAAGAAAGCTGCGGGCGACACGTCCTTGCTGTCGTTGGTGGAGGTGACGGCCGAAGCCTCTCCCCATCCCAGCAGCATTATCTTATGGCTTTCCAGGCCGTCACCCAGCACGGCGCGCGCCAGAGCACCAGCCGGATTGGATGCTACAGCCGAGCCCGCATTTGGCGGGGACTCATCAGCGGCGGCAGGAGCGGGTGGGCCCACTTTCTGCGGCGCAGAGGCCTCTTGTGCGGTGGCAGGAAAAGCCATCAATACTCCAAGGCCCGCACCGATGAGCGCGAGCGAAACACCTTTCTTCATATCCATCCCCCCTCGGGAACGGCCCGGCTCAACTGGCCGGGTCCGTCCGTGTGTTTTCAAAAGTTCAGAAAGTGACCGGGACCACCGGTGCGGTGCCGTCGGCGATCATCTGCGGGATCTTTGGCGAACCATTTT
Source organism: Sphingobium amiense (assembly GCF_003967075.1). Lineage (NCBI taxonomy): Bacteria > Pseudomonadati > Pseudomonadota > Alphaproteobacteria > Sphingomonadales > Sphingobiaceae > Sphingobium > Sphingobium amiense. The sequence goes on along the minus strand of NZ_AP018667.1, from coordinate 33,271 downwards.
CCCAGACCAGCAACATCGAGCGCTTGGTCGAATAGCCCTGGTGCCGGATATCGGCCGGCATGCAGCAGATATCACCGGCCCGGGCGGTGACGCGGGCGCGCGGCTTGCCGCTTTCCTTGTCCTTCACGTCCCAGACGATCTCGTCCGAAAGCTGCAGGAACCATTCGCATCGATCATTGCCATGCTCGACCGGCAGAATGAATTCCTCAGAGGTGGGGCAGAACAGACTGTCACCCACCACCGAGCAGACGCTGGGGTTCCAGGTTACGTCAGAACGCGACAGATAGCCGAACAGGTTGTACGCGCTCACTTCAGCTTCGAAGCCTGGCTCGGCCTCGACCACCGGCTGCTCTTGCGGAACGTCGGCAAACTGGCGATTGACGGGAAAGCCATTGGCGTCGGTGCGGACCGGGGTATCGCCCGGCAGACCGACCATGCGCCGCGCAGTAACGCGCTGACGACTGATCGCTTCATCGTTGTTGCCGTTCTTGATGCCCCAGGGCAGGCCAGTTTCCATCGGCGCGGCAAAGGGATCGTAGCCTTCGACGGTCCAGTCCGAGAGAATGTCCTTGAACACGGCCATCAGGGCGCTCGACTTGAAGCGTTCTTCATGGTCGCGACCGGCGTTGCGATACGCATCGTTGAAGCGGCCAGCGAACATCGTCACTTCACCGTAGTGATTGATGGTGCCGAAGACGTGGTCGAAGTTCACGACACCGTAGAAGAAGCCCCAGGCCACGTCGCGCATCATCGCACGCAGGAAGGCGTCGATCGGGATGATGTGCGATCCGCCGGGCCAGGTCAGACGCGCGAAGTATTCGTCACGCGTGAACGTGAAACCACCGGCGCGAAACGAGCGGTAGCCCGTCTCATTGTTGATAGCCAGATGCTCGGTATCGGTGCGTGCTTTGCTATCACCGAAATCGATGATCTCAAGTGCTTCGGACATAGCCATGATTGGTCTCTCCAACTTTCTCGTGATTGGGAAGGACAGAGGGGCTCAGGCCGCCTCGGTCTGGCAGATCTCGCCCCACTTCTGGACTGTCACTGCGCCCTCGATGGACTGGAACAGCATCGCTGCAGGCTGCTCGGCGTAGAAACGGTAAGCCGCGCCGACCGGCAGCAGTGCCATGTGCCCGCGCCGAAGAACGATACGGCCCATCTTGCGACCTTCGGGAAGTGCCTCACCGATCGCTACGGCGCCTTCGCTATCGGGATCGACATAAGCGTCGGAATTGTCGAGCTTGAGCAGATGGACTTCGATCTGCCCGTCCATGGCGAGTACGAATTCGTCGTGAGCGCAGCTGAACCAGCCCGACGTGCCTTCCGCACGAGCGGATTCGATAACGTATTCAAAATTCTTGCCTACGGCGACCCTCTCGTAGGGCGCGGCATTGGCAGCGACTTCAAAGACGTTGGAGAAAACGTAGTTGCGGGGATCGTCATCGATGATCTCGACACCGCCCTTGCGATAGTCGGTCAAAGCGCCGAATTCGGTGACCACGTCGGCCATCTATCTCTTCCTCTCGTGAATTGTCGGAAACCCTAGGTTCCTTCGATACGACGATAGGTAGGTGAGCAACCGGGTCACGCCCTGCACAAAGGTAGCGTTGTTCTGCACGTTTCAGGAGCGCTGCGACGAACCGGTCGGACGTTCAGGTACTGCGCAGCGCCGCCGGTATTAGACGGCGCCATGACGCGATCGAGCCGGCTGCCGTCACGAGCCGGCAGGTCCTGGCTAAAGCCTAGACTGGAATGCGCAAGGAGACGCTCAGAGGCGCAGCGCGCGCCGGTATGCGGCCGGGGTTGTGCCCTGCTGGCGGCCAAACAGGCGGGTCAGATGTTCCTGATGGCTGAAGCCGCAGCGATATGCGATTTCTGCGATCGGCAGATCGCCGGCCAGCAGATGGCGTGCGCGTGATACTCTCATCTCGATGAGGTACTGGTGCGGTGCCTTGCCCGTGGATCGCTTGAACTGACGGGCGAAATGAATCGGGCTGAGGCCCACTGCTTCGGCCAGATCGTCGATGCTCAGCGACTCTTCCATGCGCTCCTCGATCACGTCGTGAACCGCTTCAAGCTGCCGCTGGTTCAGGCCGGTGATCCGGGGCAACTCTGCCTGAAGACCGCAAGAATGGTGCCGCACGATCTGGGCCGCCAGCAGTCGAGCAACGCCGTCGGCAAAGAAATCGGATTGGTTATCGGCCATCATGCCGCAGACCATGCGGCCCATCTGCTCGATCAGCGGATCGCGCTCGCCGAACCGGGGAAGAAACTCGACCTTCTCCGGATCGCCCTTGCACAATTCCTGCGCGGCCGCCCGAATAAGGCTCCGACGGATGTAGAGGTGTATGGTTTCCAGAGGCGCCGTCAGCGATACCCCGAAATCCTGATTGGGAGGAAGCACGAACAGGCCGCCTGGAGCTATCCTTTGCTTCTCCTGTTCGCCGCTGAGATTGCGTTCGACACGCACTGGACCAGACAAGTGCACGATAATCAGATGGTCGTCGCGGCCTTCGAAGCGATCGCTGTAGGGCCGTTCGAATTGATGCGAGGCGTAAAGAGAGCGCCAGCCCAGCGTATCGCTCGACTGCACAATCTGATGCTCAGGGCGCATCAGAATTCCATGTGTTTCCGTGACCTTGAAGGCGTCTGCGGAACCAGCTCGCATTGAAAACTCTCCCAGACGCCTGCTTCGGCGTTTCTTCGTCTTACCACTAGATCGGGCAGGATTGCACGACTCAGTTGACGGCCTATAGCACCCTTTATAAATTGAACGATAAACATACTCAATACACGATAATCGTTCAACGGAGGCGATGTATGCCGAGAAAGATATTCGACGACCCCAGAGCGGCGCTGGAAGGTCTGCTGTTCGATGGCATGACAATCATGTCAGGAGGCTTTGGGCTATCGGGTAACCCGGAAAGCCTGATTCCGGAGATCAGGAGCGCGGGGGTTAAGGGTCTCACAGTCATATCCAACAACGCCGGCGCCGATGGCTTTGGCTTGTGGGCGCTGCTGGAAAGCCGCCAGGTGCGTAAGATGATCTCATCGTACGTCGGAGAGAACAAACTGTTCGAGCAGCAGTATCTTTCGGGCGAGCTTGAGCTGGAGCTCAATCCTCAAGGTACGCTTGCAGAGCGCATCCGCGCGGGCGGTGCCGGAATTCCGGCGTTCTACACTGCAACCGGCGTCGGCACCGTCGTGGCGGAGGGCAAGCCAGTCGAGGAATTTGACGGCAAGGCTTACGTGCGTGAAACCTGGCTGCGCGCTGATCTGGCGATCATCAAAGCCTGGCGCGCGGACCCGTCCGGCAACCTTATGTTCCGCAAGACCGCGCGCAATTTCAATCCGAACATGGCGACCGCTGCGAAAGTGACGGTGGTTGAAGTGGAGGAGATCGTCGAGCCCGGCACGTTCGATCCCGATACGATCCACACGCCCGGCATCTACGTCGATCGGATCGTTCTATCCACCATCAACGAAAAGCGCATCGAAAAGCTGACGACGCGCGAGCGGGAGAGCGCATGATGACGCAGAACACGAGTGGCTGGAGCCGTGAACAGATGGCCGAGCGCGCTGCGCGAGAGCTTGAGGATGGTTACTACGTCAATCTAGGCATCGGCATACCCACTCTGGTCGCCAACTATGTGCCCCATGACATCGAAGTCACCTTGCAGTCGGAGAACGGCATGTTGGGCATGGGCCCCTTCCCTTATGCCGACGAAGTTGATCCGGACCTCATCAATGCCGGCAAACAGACCATCACGCAATTGCCCACCTCCAGCTTCTTTTCCTCCGCAGACAGCTTCGCGATGATCCGGGGAGGCCATATCGATCTTACCGTTCTTGGCGCCATGGAAGTCTCTGCCAGCGGTGACATCGCCAACTGGACGATCCCGGGCAAGATGGTGAAGGGAATGGGAGGCGCAATGGACCTGGTCGCCGGCGTCAAGCGTGTGGTCGTGGTGATGGAGCACTGCAACAAGCACGGTGCTCCCAAGATCCTGGAGGAGTGCTCGCTGCCGCTTACCGGCCAGAACGTAGTGGACCTGATCGTCACCGACTTGTGCGTGTTGGCCTGCGACAAAGTAGCAGGCGGCCTGACGCTGGTGGAACTGGCGCCAGGCATTACCGCGGAGCAGGTCGTCTCCAGCACCGCAGCAGCCGTCGATATCTCGGCCTTTGAAGCGGAGGCGGCCTAATGGCACACGCTTTCCTATGCGACGCGGTCCGCACACCGATCGGACGGTTCGGCGGGGCACTTGCTCCGGTGCGAGCGGACGATCTGGCGGCAATTCCGATCAAGGCCTTGCTGGAGCGCAATTCCGGGCTTGATCCTGCCGCCATCGAGGAGGTGTTTTTGGGCTCGGCCAACCAGGCGGGCGAGGACAACCGCAATGTCGCGCGTATGGCGGCGTTGCTGTCGGGCTTGCCCACCAACGTGCCCGGCACCACGCTCAACCGCCTCTGCGCCAGCGGTGCCGACGCGGTGGGCACCGCGGCACGCGCCGTCGTCTCAGGCCAGATCGACCTGGCCATCGCGGGCGGAGTCGAAAGCATGACCCGCGCGCCGCTCGTCATGGGCAAGGCCGAGAAGGCCTGGTCCCGTACACCAAGTATTGAGGATACGACGATTGGCTGGCGCTTTGTCAATCCGGCCATGAAGGCGCTCTACGGCGTTGATTCCATGCCGGAAACAGGCGAGAACGTAGCACGAGACTATGGCGTCAGCCGCGCCGATCAGGACTTCTTTGCCCTCCGCAGCCAGCAGCGCGCGGCGGTGTCACAGGCAAACGGCTTCTTCGCGGAAGAGATCGTTCCGGTCACGATCACCGGTCGGAAGGGCAATGTTATCGTCGATCGCGATGAGCATCCGCGTCCCGAAACTACCGCGGAAGCGCTGGCGAAGCTTAAGCCGATTGTACATACCGATGGGACTGTCACGGCAGGCAATGCCTCAGGCGTGAATGACGGTGCGGCTGCGATGCTCATCGCTAGTGAGGCGGCGTTGAAGGCGCACGGCCTAACGCCGCGCGCACGGGTACTCGGCATGGCGACCGCTGGCGTCGAACCGCGTGTGATGGGTATCGGCCCGGTTCCCGCCAGCAGGAAGCTACTTGCTCGGTTAGGCCTGACGATTGACGACTTCGATCTTATCGAGATCAACGAGGCGTTCGCCAGCCAGGTCATCGCTTCGATGCGCGAACTTGGCGTTGATCCTGGGGATGAGCGTCTGAACCCGAACGGCGGCGCGATCGCACTAGGCCATCCATTAGGTATGTCCGGCGCGCGCCTTGCCCTGACGGCTGCGCATTCGCTGCAGCAATCGGGCGGGAAACGCGCCCTGGTGACAATGTGCATCGGCGTCGGTCAGGGGCTGGCGCTGGCGCTCGAACGTGCCTGATGATCTGGACATCGACTGATTCGCGCTCCATGTCCGCCGATGTCCCAAAAGCGGGGACAGGAGCACGAATGAGCGAACCACATCCCGACTTCATGCAGTCCCTTGCCCGGGGACTGCAGGTACTCGAAGCGTTCCGGGAGTTGGGCGCGGGGCAATCGATCGCTAGTTTGTCGACGCATACCGACCTACCGCGCGGCGTGATTGCGCGATGCCTATATACGCTATCAGAGCTTGGCTACGTCGGAAGGAGAGAACGGCTCTATCACGTTCTTCCCGGCGTCTTGCGTCTCGCCGATGCATTTCTTTCAGATCGATCCCTCTCGGCATTGGCGCAACCGGTGCTGGAGGGGTTGCGCGACGAGCTTGATGAATCCTGTTCTCTCGCCGTCCTCGACGGCGCGGAGATCCTTTACGTCGCGCGTGCGTCACGAAGCCGGATCATGTCTATCGGCCTGCATGTGGGCTCAAGGCTTCCAGCGTGGGTTACATCGATGGGCCGCGTGCTTCTGGCATCGCTCGCGCCGGCTGAACGCGATACCCTGCTGCCGCAAGAACCTCTTCCACGTCTGACCCCCCTAACGCTCGTGGACCGAGCTGCACTGGAGAAGGTCTTGGAAGGCGTCGTCGGCAACGGTTATGCCATCGTCGACCAGGAGCTGGAAATCGGCCTGCGTTCAATCGCAGTGCCGGTATGCAACGAAGCGGGCTGCACGATTGGCGCCCTGAACGTCGGTACCAATGCGCTGGAGCGCAGCCTCCAGGACCTGGAAAAGACCATACTGCCTGCACTGACCAGAGCAGCATCGTCACTGGGCCGCCAGGCTCACCTTTCGGGGTAACGGGCAGGCCGAAGAACGTCTGGGCTACCTCACGTGCCAATCATGCGGATCTTTGCGCTATAGCGCAGAGGCAGCGCACTCGCCCATACAGTCGCAATCACGCCTCCGCCTCGACGAATGATCGTGACGTACCATACCCGTGAACCTGCGATCGTCTCAAGACGTGCAATTGCCAGGACTTCGCTGCCCAGGGCGTGAGCCCGGATCAGATGAGGTGGCGTTGTTCGCGTAGCCCATAGGATCGGTGTCCTCGTGCTCGATCTCGACTAACGGTATGGCCTGACGGTCCTGACGGTCGCTGGGGCAGTCAGGGTGGGGACCGGAAACCAGTAAGCCAAACTATCGCCTGAAAAACCCAATCGACGGCCCGCCAATCGTTCACGAGAAAGGGGAGCGGAGACATCCACTCCCCTGAAATGCGCGGCGACTGACAGGATGCGAGCGTAGCGACAATCAAGATGAGAATCGGTTGTTGGGGTGTCGGTGAAGGGCGGAGGGCGTAGCCCGAAGCCCGTAGCCGAGACCCCAACAACCGATGGCCCTTTAATGGAGGAGCCGCAGATCGTCGGGGCCGACCCAATATTCATTGGCATATCCAGATTGGAGGGAGATGCCGTGAGTGCCGGGTTGCCAAGTCAACGATCATCAAATGAGGCTTTTCATGAAATTGCGACAGACCAACCCGGTCCCGGTGGCTGCGGCGAAGGCCGGGTTCAGCACCGCGACGGGCTACCGGATCGCGAGCGATCCGGTGCTTCCTTCACACCGTAAAGCGCCCCGCGGCCGACGGCGACCTGATCCGTTGGAATCGATCTTCGAGAGCGAGATCGTACCAATGCTGAAGGCGGCACCTGGCTTGCGGGCGGTGGCGATCTTCGAGGAGATGCGCCGTCGCCATCCCGATCTCGATTTTGGGGTTCGCCGCACGATGGAGCGTCGTATCCGTGCCTGGCGGGCCGTTCATGGCCCGGAACAGGAAGTGATCTTCCGCCAGACTCATGAGCCGGGGCGAATGGGCCTTTCGGACTTCACCGACATGAGGAGCCTCAAAGTCACGATCGCGGGTGCGCCCCTCGATCACCTGCTTTACCACTTCCGCCTGGTGTGGTCAGGCTTCGAACATGCCCATGTCATCCTGGGCGGCGAGAGCTATGTCGCATTGGCTGAGGGGCTGCAGAACGCGCTTTGGATGCTGGGCGGCGCGCCGGGCGAACACCGCAGCGACAGTCTGTCGGCCGCGTTTCGCAACCTTGATGCCGATGCCCGTGCGGACTTGACCACACGCTACGACGCCTTGTGCGAACATTATGGCATGACGCCGACCCGCAACAACCGCGGCATCGCACATGAGAATGGCAGCGTCGAAAGCTCCCACGGCCATCTCAAGGCGGCGGTGGAGGATGCGCTGGCGATGCGTGGATCGACCGACTTCGAGGACCTCGCGGCCTATCGCAGGTTCATCGACGAGATCGTTGCCCGAAAGAACCGGCGCAGTGCCGCCCGCATCGACACCGAAAGGGCAACGCTCAAACCGCTACCTGATCGTCGCACCAGCGACTACGAGGAACATATCCTTCCCGTCACCTCGTCCAGCACCTTCGTTCTGCGCAAGGTGTTCTACACGGTGCCGTCACGGTTGATCGGGCATCGACTGCGTGTGCGCCTCTACGATGATCGGCTCGATCTGTTCCTGGGCGGCAGTTATCTCATGACCCGGCCACGCGGTCGCCCGAAAAGCGCTACCGAACATGGCTATGTGGTGGATTACCGTCACGTGATCCATAGCCTCAGGCGTAAGCCGATGGCCCTGCTGCAGCTGACCTATCGCGACCAGTTGTTCCCGCGCGAGGCGTACAGGCTCATGTTCGAACGGCTGCTCGAAGCCATGTCCGAGCGTGACGCTTGCCGTAAGATGGTCGAGTTGCTGTCCATGGCCCATGAACGGGCCTGCGAGGCCGAGCTTGCCGATCTTCTCGCCCAGGACCTTGACGAAGGCCGGCTGCCTGACATCGCCGCGTTGCGAACGCGCTTCTCGCCCGATCCGGCCGCGCTGCCCGAGGTGGTGGTCGAGCTTGGCCCCCTGACCGACTACGATGCCCTGCTGCTGGGAGAGGCCGCATGACCAAGGCCCATAACGTCGATGCCCAGCGCCTGAGCTTCATCCTCAACGAGTTGAGGCTTCCTGCCATCAAGGTGATCTGGCCCGAGTTTACCGAACGTGCCGACAAGGAGGGCTGGCCCGCCACCCGACTGCTCGCTGCACTTACCGAGCATGAAATGGCCGAACGTGACCGGCGTAGGATCGAACGTCATCTGAGCGACGCACGATTACCACCGGGCAAAACGCTCGACAGCTTCGCCTTCGACGCCGTGCCGATGGTCTCGCGGGCGCAGGTCACGGCCATGACCTCGGGCGACGGATGGCTGGAAAAGGGCGCCAATCTCATCCTGTTCGGCCCGCCGGGCGGAGGAAAGAGCCACTTGGCGGCAGCCATCGGCCTGCAACTTGTCCAGAATGGTTGGCGCGTGCTGTTCACCCGCACGTCCGAGCTGGTCCAGAAGCTTCAGCTCGCGCGCCGCGAACTGGCGCTCGAATCCGCCATCGCCAAGCTCGACAAATACCACCTGCTCATCCTGGACGACCTCGCCTATGTCGCCAAGGATCAGGCTGAAACCTCCGTGCTCTTCGAGTTGATCAGCGCACGCTATGAGCGCCGATCCATGCTCATCACGGCCAACCAGCCCTTCGGCGAATGGAACCGGGTCTTCCCGGATCCCGCCATGACGCTCGCGGCCGTCGACCGTCTCGTTCATCACGCCACCATCTTCGAGATGAATGTCGAGAGCTATCGTCGCAGGGCCGCCCTCCAGCGACAGACAGGGGCTGGAAGGACCCCAAAATACGCGACAATCAAATCCATCGAGAAAATGTCGATCAGCGACAATCAGAGCGAAGAATCGCCCTTGCCAGCGACAATCTAACCCGGCACCATGAACCCGCCGCGACAATCTGTTCTCATCCTGATAGTCGCTGACCTCTCACCCAGATCGTCGCGCTATACCTGAAACGGGTATCTGGAAAGTTGATGGATTAATCCGTGATCGCCAGCTTCCTCGGGGCGGTCTCCTTCAGGAAGAACATCAGCAGCACGCCGATCGCCAGTCCGCCAAGGGCCAGGTAGAGCATCGACTGGATGCCGTACGTCGCGATCAGGTAACCGGCTACGACGAGAGCAAGGCCACCACCGAAGACTTCGCCGACGCCGATGATGAGGCCGGCAGCGGTCGAGACCATGCCTGGAGGCGCAGATTCCGCAGCGATTGGGCCAGAAATCAGCGAGAGAAGGCCGAAACTGCAGACGGTAGCGCCGAACAGGGTGCCGAACAGGGGCAGAATTGACGCCCCGGTGTTGATGAACGCGAAGACGAAGATCGCGCCGCCGAGGAAGCCGAGGATCGCCATCGGGCGACGGCCGTAGATGTCCGAGAGCGTGGGAAGAATCCACTGACCGGCAAAGCCGCCGAAGCCGATAGCAGAAGCGGCCGAAGCAGCGGCCCATGCGTCGAGATGCAGGTGTTCGGTCAGGTAGAGCGGTGCGAACGCAGCCAGGGTGAAGATCCCGCACATGGCGCACAGCAGACCCAGCATACCGATGCGGACGTTACGCACTTTGAGTACCTGACCGATCGAGGCGCTGGGCTCGCTGGGCCGATGGGACACGCTGTCCGACTGCGTCGCAGCTGGCGTGCGATCACGAATGCACATCCAGATCAACGCGCTCAGAATAAGGCCAGGCACGGTGACGAGCAGGAACACCCCGCGCCACGTCGTGAAGCTCAGTAGCCATGCGGCAATGAAAGGCCCGAACCCGAGCCCGAACAGGGCGAACATGCTCTGTTGCAGACCTTGGTTGAAGCCGATGCGCGAGGGTTTGGAAGCTTCGGCGACCGCAGCAAAGCTGGTGGGGCAGAAGGCGCCTTCGGCCACGCCCATGACCCCGCGGATCAGCAGCAGGCTCATGAAGCCGCCAGCAAGACCAGACACACCCGATGCCAAAGAAAAGAAGATCAATGATGGGATCAGGACCTTGCGACGGCCGATCCGATCGGAGAGGCTGCCAAGAAACATCGCAGCGGCTCTGTTGCAAACTGATCCGATTTTCGGTGATCTGTCTTGCCGAGAGTGAGGGTGGCGCGATGTCAGGGTTCAAAGGGCGGCATTTTGAGGGTGAGATCGTGCTTTGGGCGGTGCGATGGTACTGCCGGTATGGCATCAGCTACCGGGATCTTGAGCAGATGATGGGCGAACGTGGCGTGAATGTTGACCATTCCACGATCTACCGCTGGGTTCAGAGATACGCCCCGGAGATCGAGAAGCGGCTGCGCTGGCAATGGCGCCGCCCTGCCTCGACGAGTTGGCGGGTCGATGAGACCTATATCAAGGTTCGTGGTGCCTGGACGTATCTGTATCGCGCGGTCGACAAGGACGGGAACACGATCGATTTTTATCTCTCGCCAACGCGGAATACGAAGGCTGCGAAGCGTTTCCTGGGCAAGGCGCTGGGCGGGTTGAAGGACTGGGAGAAACCCGAGATCATCAATACCGATAAGGCGCCGACCTACACCGCCGCCATTGCTGAACTGAAAGCGGAAGGCAAATGTCCCAAGGATACCCAGCATCGCCAGGTGAAGTATCTGAACAACGTCGTTGAGGCTGACCATGGCAAGCTGAAGCAGCTGATCCGGCCGGTGCGGGGTTTCAAGACACTGAAGACGGCGTATGCGACGATCAAAGGCTTCGAGGTGATGCGGGCCCTGCGCAAGGGACAGGCAGCTGCCTTCAATCTCACCCGCGACATTTGCGGCGAGGCGCGGCTGGTCGAGCGTGCCTTCGGCCTCGGCGCTTGCGCCCTCACCGAAGCCATTCAACTCATCGGCAAACGGATGGAACTTGAAGCAGCCTAATGGGCACCGCTCGAACAGCCATGAGACGAACTGCGCCCGTCATCACAGTTTGCAACAGAGCCCAAGCGCGCCCCTTTGCTTGCGCCCCCGATCCCGGCGGGATGTTGCCCTGCAATCCGGCCCCCAAACAGGTCGCTCTGGACCAGACCGTCGCAACCTCGCTCGGAAGACAGCTGACCTTGCAATTCACCTATCGATTCTGAGACGTACTCCGGCTCCACAAGCCCGCGGGCTTGTGGAGCTGTCACCACGTGGTGGGCAGCTAATGCGTCTCGGCGGAGAGTGCTGGGCCAGTGCCGCCCATATCCTGCCGTTGCTTGCGGTAGCTGCCCGGCGACATCCCGCACCAGCGCTTGAAGGCTTTGCCGAAGTTTGCCGGATCGTCGAAGCCGATCGCCGCAGCAATCTCCTTGATCGCCAGCTGATCGTTCTCGAGCATTTCGCGGGCGCGACAAAACAGAAAACGATCGGTAATCTCCTGATAGGTCGTGCCGAGCCGTCCCAGGCGCCTTATGAGGGTTCGCTGCGCGATGTGAAGCTTGTCTGCTACCTCGCTTAAGGTCGGCGTATCCGTCATCCCAGACCCACGTGGCGGAAACGTGCCGGTCAAGCGTCTTAAGAGGGGGCGTTGCGCCCGGCGATCTTGGGGAAGTGCCAGGGCATGAGGGAATCGAGGTCCTTGTTGCTATGACCGTTGGCAAGCTTGGTGAGGGTGGCGGTGAGCCAGGCGAGCGGATCGACGTCCGAGAGTTTGCACGTTTCGAGAAGGCTGGCGAGCACCGCCCAATTGTCTGCCCCGGCATCGCTGCCGGCGAACAACGAGTTGCGGCGCGACAGGGCAATCGGGCGGATGCTTCTTTCGACCGTGTTGGTATCGAGCTCGACGCGGCCGTCGAGCAGGCAATAGGTGAGCTGCTGCCAGTGGTTGAGCATATAGTTGATCGCTTCGGCCATCTTGCCCTTGGCGCTGAACCGGCCGAGGTTCTTCGAGAGATAGTCGCGCAGGTTATCGAACAGCGGCTTCAGTATCAGCTGCCGCCCTTCGAACCGCGCCTCGGGCGAGGTGTCCCTGAGCGTCGCCTCGATCTTGTAGATCGCCGAGAAGCGACGGAGCACCTCGTCGGCAACGGGCTCCTTTTCGCGGAAATCGTAGAACTTGCGCCGCGCGTGAAGCAGGCAGAATGCGAGGGTGACGCCATTGCGGCGCTTGATCTCATTGTAGCCGGCATAGCCGTCCACCTGGAGCACCCCGGCGAAGTCGCCGAGATGGTCGATCGGATGCATGCCGCCGCGGCCGGCGGCGTACATGTAGACGACGGCGGGCGGCGCGAGTCCGCCCCATGGCCGATCGTCGCGGGCATAGGCCCACAGCTGGCCGCTCTTGGTCTTGCCGGTCCCGGGCGCCAGCACGGGCATGCGCGTCTCGTCGGCGAACAGCTTCACCGAACTTCGCAGCTCGGCGAGCAGATGCTGCCTGAGCGGAGTCAGCCACCATCCGACGCGCCCGACCCAGTCGGCGAGCGTTGCCCGGTCGAGATCGATCCCCTGGCGGGCGTAGATCTGGGCTTGCCGGTAAAGCGGAAGGTGATCGGCGTAGCGCGCGACGATGACCTGGGCGACGAGCGCGTCGGTGGGCAGGCCCTGATCGACGATGAAGCTTGGCGCCGGCGCCTGGGTGACGCCGCCCTCGTCGCAGCCGCGGCAGCCATAGCGCGGACGGCGGGTGACCAGCACGCGGAAGATGGTGGGCACGACGTCGAGGCGCTCGGTGACGTCCTCGCCGATGACATGAAGATCGTTGCCGCAGCAGGCACACTGCTTGTCTTCGATGTCGACGACCTGCTCGATACGCTCGAGATGGGCGGGCAGCGCTCCACGGTTGTTGCGGCGGCGGCGCTTTGTCTCGCCGGTCGCGTCAGCCTGGTCGATCAGCGCTTCGAGCCCGGCCTCGGCGCGCGACAAGGCAGCTTCGAGCTCTTCGAGCACGAGCTGGTACTGGTCGGGATCGAGCCGCTCGGCGCTCTGGCCGAAACGGTGGCGCTTGAACTGGTCGAGAATGTCGTTGAGGCGCTTGACCTCATCGCGGGCGGCCGCGAGCGCGTCCTCCATCTCGGCGGCCTTCGCCTCGGCGATGACGGCGGCGTGTTCGGCCGCTTTCGCGGTGGCGAGCGCGATGATCTCGCGCGCCTCAGCTTGGGCCGCAGCGCGGGCGAGCGCCTCGTTCTCGGCGTTGATGCGAACGATCTGCTGGTCGCGTTCGGCCGCCTCGGCGGTCAGCTTCGCGATGGTCGCGAGCAGCGCAACTGGGTCTTTGCAGGAGGCCGTCAGCGGGTCCATGGCAGGCATCGAATCACATGCGTAACGACGCGTCCAGCGCAGTTGACTCGGCCTGTCGCGACTATCTCACGCATCAGCGAAACCCTCGATTTTAGGCGGATTTACGCGCCTTGGCGCGCGGTGCCGACGCCAGTCCATGCCCGAGGTGAGTGCTGCCATCTGCGCCGCCGTGATCGAAAAACTGCCATCGACCGCCGGCGGCCAGGCGAATCCTTCGGCGGCCTCGGCGCGCTTGGTCATCAGCCAGATGCCGGTGCCGTCGAACCACAGAATCTTCAGCCTGTCCTTCCTCTTGGAACGAAAAATATAGGCGACTCCGCGCCACGGATCCTGGCTCAACTCGTGCTGGACCTTGGCCACCAGCGTGTCGATGCCGCAGCGGAAATCGATCGGCTTGGTGTAGATCAGCACCTTGGCGTCGCTGCCCGGCCCGATCATCGCGCCCTCAGCAGCGCTGCGATTACCGAGGCGACCAGCGTCGAACTTGCGCCGTGGGCGACCATCACTGGCACGCCGCGCACTTCCATTGCGACCTGCACCACCGCGTCCGGCAGCAGCCGCGCGTTCGCGGCCTCCGGTTCGAGCAGCACCGCCGGCACCGATGTCGGCTCGATGACCGCCGGCAGGAACATCGCCCTGTCCTCGCGCGCCGCGTCCTCCGCCATCTCGCGCAACTCGCGGCGCCAGGCATATATCTGGGCCGGAAGGACATCGAAACACGCGGCCACCTCCGCCATGCTGCACGCCGGATCGAGCGACAGCTCCACCACCGCGCGCTTCTCTTCCAGCGTCCAGCGCCGTCGGCGCCCGTTCTCCACGCCGCCACTGCCGTCGATCTCTTGCTCCACAGTCACCCCGCCGAATCAAATTACGCGATATGCACGCGGGACACTCAAAGCTCATGGCCATCTACGCCACGTGGGTCTGGGATGACGGATACTTTTTTGGCGGCGGCGTCTATCATCGTGGAGACGGCGAACGTTCGACAATCTGCATGATCGCCCGACTGGCTTCGTGATCGTTCAAAAAACAAACGGGGAGGCGAAATGAACAATCCTTATCGATATGTGCGTGCGAGCGCTTGGGCCGGCGGCCCCTTCATGCTCGCGGCGACCGTCCTGTTCTGGGGTGTGCTGGGCCACAATATACCGCCCTATTCGGCAGGTCTGAGCGCCGACGAAGTGGCACAAAAGATAATCGCCAACGCGACCGAAGTTCGCATCGGCATGGCAATCATGATGCTGCTGGCAATCCTATATTTCGTCTGGGGCGTGGCGGTCGCGAAGGTCATGGAGGTCGTGGAGCGGGAAAACAAGGACAACAACGTCCTATCCACCATGGCGTATTTCAGCTGGGCGCTCACCGTCATGATCTTCATCATGCCCTGCAGCATGTGGCTGACCATTTCGTATCGACCGGAGGTCATGGAACCTCAAACCCTCATGCTCTTGTATGACTGGTCATGGATATTGTTCGACACGTCCTATTCTCTCACAACCCTTGGCATGGTCGCCATGGGCGTGTGCTTGATGTCCGACCGGCGCGAAAAGCCGCTGGTTCCGCGCTGGGTGTGCTGGGTTTCCATCGCCGATGGAGTCGCGTTCCTGCTCCTCTCGCTGATGCCTTTCGTCTACGAAGGGCCTCTGTCACGCAGCGGTTCGCTGAACTATTATGCTCAGTTCTCGGTGTTTTTCTTCTACTGGCTTGTCGTGTCGATTGCGATCGTACGAGCAAGCGGGCGCCTGGTTCGGGAGCATCGCGAGTCCAGCAGCATCCGGACTTGAGCCGCGGCGCGCCTAGGGACATTTGGTTCGAAGAAGGGAACGTTCGTTGTCTGAGACAACTTTACAAGGTTCGGAGGGCAAGTCTGCCCTCCAGACCTACCCCTCGATCTGGGCGTTTATCGTCCTTGACAGCGTCATTTTCGGGGTTTTCTTTCTTGTATTCATGGTCGAGCGGCTGGCGCAGCCGGGCCTTTTTTCGGCTTCCGCCAAGCACCTGGATCCGTGGCTCGGCTTCGTCAATACGTTGATATTGATCAGTGGCAGCCTGCTGGTAGCGCTTGCTGTGAACGCACATCGTAGGGGCCAGGGCGAACGTGTAACCCGACGGCTGCTGGTAGCGGCGATCGCCGTATCCAGCTGCTTCGGCCTGATAAAAATCACCGAATATGCTGAGAAATTCGGGTCGGGCATCACGCTCGTTACGAATGATTTCTTCACGCTGTATTTCGCGCTCACCGGCCTTCACTTCGTTCATTATCTCTTTGGCATGGTCGTTCTGGCCTATCTGGCCTGGGGCACCTCGTCGCGGGAAGCAACAGACCCTCGTTTTGCCATCTGGCTGGAGTCCGGGGGCTTGTTCTGGCACTTCGTTGATCTGTTATGGATCTTCCTGTTCTCAATGCTTTACCTGCTTTGGTAGAGGCTCACTCACATGACACACTCTATACGCCTGACAGGCATTTGGGCGCTGCTCATCGCGGTTTCGCTGGCCAGCTTTCTGATGGCAGAATATCACCATGCCAGAATGTTGGCCGTCGCCGTCGTGATGGCTATCGCCGGCTTCAAGGTGCGCTTGGTGCTGTACCACTTCATGGACCTTGGCACGGTGCCGCCCGGGTTTCGATGGTTCTTCAACTGCTGGGTGATCACCTGCTCCGTGATGATCTTCGGCATATACTGGTATACGGCAAAGATGATTGCCTGAAACGGTCGCAAACTCGGCCACCAGAAGATCCTTTTTATCGCCGGCGTGACGAGGTCGGTAGCAGCTCCAGTGCGCCGTTGGCTTATTGGTGAGAGCCCGAGCGAGCCTGCAAACAGACGACGGGGCGAATGACTATGTATTTTTCTGATGAACCCGATCACATTCAGATGTTGCGCGCAACCCTGCGCCGCTTCATCGAAAAGGAAGCGCCGCGGCCGAAAAGGGAGGAATGGCGGCGAGCGCAAGCGTGGCCGCGCGACGTTTTCGCAAAGCTGTCAGAACTGGGAGTCTGCGCTCTGACGGTTCCGGCGGAGTTTGGCGGCCAGGGGCCGGACTGGTACGCGGCAACGGCCGTGATCGAGGAATTAAGCCGGTGCGGTTCCTTTCTCGCAGGGCCTTATATTCATTGCGCCTTCTATGGTGGAGGCAACGTCGCCGAGAGCGGTTCGCCGGAACAGAAAGCGGTGTTGCTACCGAAAATAGCGGAAGGCAAGGTGCAGTTCGCTTACGGATTCTCCGAACCCGACGTCGGCGGCGATCTCGCATCGGTGCAGACTCGCGCCCATCTGGAGGATGGTGGCGACACGGTGGTCATCAACGGCTCCAAACGCTGGTGCACGGGCGCGGATTGGGCAGATTATATCATCTGCCTCGTGAACTCCGATCCTGAGGGGAGTAAATATCGTAATCTGACCCTGGTGCTGGCGTCACTTCAAGGTTTGTGCGCCAGACAACGATTTGACGGACATTTCGGGAACATCGGTCATGCCACGAGCTTGAGCCGCGCCAGCGGATCGTTCAGCGGCCGAAATTCGCCCGCAGAAATTCGCTTGGCCTGGTCCCAAAGATAATCGCCGGTCAGGCTGATGTGCGCCCAGCCCATTGGCGACAGATGGGCAAGCAGCGCTAGATCAAATTCGATGTCGGTAGCACCGAGATGCTGCACAGCCCGGTCAAGATAGAGCGTGTTCCAATAGGAAATCGCCGCGATCAGCAGATTGAGGCCCGAAGCGCGGTATTCCTGGTTTTCGAGGCTTCGATCCGTAAATCGGCCCTGGCGATTGGTGTAGATGGCCGCTGCCAAAGTATGCCGCGCCTCCCCCTTGTTCAGGCCCGCTTGGCATGCCCGCCGAAGCGTGGGCTGTTCCAGCCAGTCGAGCGCGAACAGCGTGCGCTCGATGCGGCCGAGTTCGGCAAGCGCAAAATCCAGTTTGTTTTGCCGCTTGTAGGCAGCAAGCTTGCGCATGATGACCGAGGGCGCGACAGTGCCATCCTTGATCGACGCCACGACCCGGACGATGTCATCCCAATCGGCTTCGATCGCGGCTGTCTTGATCGTGCGGCCCATCAGACATTCGATGCCCCGATAGGATGATGGTGCCAGAATGGAGCCAAGCTTGCGATCCGCAATGTCGCGCAATCGCGGGACGAATCGGAAGCCCAGTAGGTGGCACAACCCGAACACATGGTCACTGGCACCGCCGGTGTCGGTATAATGTTCGTGCAACGGGAGTTGCCCGGCGCCCAGAACCAGACCATCGAGCACATAGGGCGCTTCCCCGGCTGTTGCGGACATGATCCGCGAGCCGAAGGATGCAAAATGGTCGGAGACATGCGAATATATCTTCACCCCTGGCTCTGCACCGTACTTGGCATTGACCTCGGCGGCGCCCGACCGGCTTCTTCCGGAGCGGAAAAACTGGCCGTCGGACGACGAGCTGGTTCCCGCGCCCCAGTGGCGCGCGAACGGAAGCTGATGATGGGCCGCGACTATCGTCTGGAGTGCGTGGCTGTAATTTTCGGGCGACAGGTACCAATTGTGCGTCCACGCGATCTGAGCATAGGTCACGCCTTCGCTGGCATTGGCCATGCGCTCCAAGCCCAGATTGGTGCCGTCCGCCAGGATCGCCGCGAGCACGGCATTGGGGTTGTCGTGTTCCTTGCCGGATCGCAGCTCGCGAAAGGCTGATAGAAAACCCGTGCGTTCGGCCACTTCGAGCAAAAGCTCGGTTATCCTGACGCGCGGGAGCAGACCATCGAGCCGCCGGTCGAGCGCTTCGGCTTCGGGCGGGCTGATTGGCGGCATTTGCTGGATTTTCAATCGGTCGCGGTCCAAAGACACGCCTTCAAGGTTTCCGCCTTTCAGCTGCTTGGCAAAGCGGCGCAACCGCCAATCGAGCGTTCTACCGCGCCCGGCAAGGTAGGCTTGAGCATCGGTCTCGAAGGCAAGCTGCTCCAGGGCTTTCGCTGTGTCGCGACGGCTGAGCAGATAGGCGTCGAAGCGCTGATAGCTACGGCTGCCCTCGACCCACACATCGCCAGCACGCAACCCGTCGCGCAAAGTCGCAGCAACCGCAATTTCGTAGAGCCGACGGTTGATGCGCCCGCCGCTGGTGATGATCTGCTTCCATTTGCGGTTCGGGAACGGCAGTGGAACACTGTCGGGGAGATGGCGTGCTTTGCGCTGGTTGGCATCCCTGATGACATCGATGGCCTTGATCAACTGCAATCGGCTGCCGGACGCCTTGAACGAGAATGCCTCGAAGAAGGCGGGGCCGAACCGGCGCAGCGTCGCATAGCGTTCGGTCGCCATGACCAAGGCATCCTCGCCGGCGAGGTTGGCCAGCGCGTCGACCTGCGCCTTTGCGGCCACCAGCTTGTGCCAACCCACCATTTCATCGATCAGCTCGAGCGGATCGCCGCCGTGCTGGATCGCTTCATCAAGGGCCGAAATCGTCGCGCCGAACAGTCGCATCAGCTGGCCGACGGACTGGATGCTGTCCTGATAGCGCCTCTCCCGGCCGCGCCGTGCGCGGGTGAACATGCCGCCGATCAGACGATCGAACATCTGGATCGCACCATCGGCAAGCCGGGCTTCAAGATCGATGACGGCTGCCACAAGCGTCGCGCGGCGGCGATTAAGGCTGTAGTCAGAGAGGAGAAAGGCCGGGGCCACGCCGCCTTCGCGAACAAATTGGGCGAAGCGGAATTCGGGGATCTCGGAGCTGACTGCGGGATCGATGCCAATATTGCGCACAAACCGCAACCGCTCCAAGAGGCCATTGATGTTCGCTGTATTCGGCGCTTCATCGTAGGCGCGGAGCCAGGCCAAGGGCGTCATCCCGAAATCGGAATTGTTGACGAGCAGGTCGTCGAGATGCGCCATCTCGGAGGAATCTAGCGTCTCGATGAGTGCGGCTGCGGCCGCTTTGCGCGCGCGAGCCCGTCCGGCAAGTCCGGCCCGCTCCAAGGTATCCGAGGCGGGCAAGATGAAGCGCTTGTCCTTCAGCCCCTCGATCAGTGCGCGAACGATGGGTTCGCCGCGATCTGTGTGTCGCGCGGCGGCTTCCGCCAGTTCCAGCGCGAAAGGAATGTCCATGCGCCGGAAGGGATGAAGCCCCAGGTATCGGGCGACGATCTCGGCATGGTCGTTTCGGGTCTGTGAGCGCTGACCATAGCTGGTGAGCGCTGCCGGATCGACGTGCAGTTGGGCGGCGAGGTAATGCAAAACGGGGGTCGGGACGGCATTGTTTCCCGGCAAGCCGAATCCAAGATGACGCATCAAGGCAATATGGCTTGCGAGGCCAAGCCTGTTCGGCGCGCCGTAGCGCCTGCCGATCACTTCGATGTCTTCGGCGGACAACGTGTAGTTGGCGATGATCGCGATGTCGTCGGTCGGCGGCTCGAATAGGCATCGGCGCTCGTGATCAGTCAGGAGCCGTCGTCTCGCCAATTTGCCCTCCCACCGATTCGTCGCGTCAGATTAACGCGAGGGTCTGCCAATGCGAAGAGGTGCACTGTCCGATAGACGATCCCTTAGCGAACATGTGTCGGCAGCGCCGCCATCGCACCGAAAACCTGTGTTCCGCCTGTCTCGTTTGACTGGTCCGATTTGTTTTGCGTTGAAGGCCCCTTCTGCGATACAAGTCCCGGATGACCAACACCCTGATCGGCTATGCCCGCTGCTCAACGGACAAGCAGGATCTTGCCGCACAGCGCGACGCTCTGGTCCAGCTTGGGGTGGCACCGGATCGAATTTATACCGACCACGGTTTCACCGGGACCAATCGTGCGCGACCAGGTTTGGATCAGGCCTTGGCCGCAGTTCGCAATGGCGACACGCTGGTGGTGCCCAAGCTCGACCGACTTGCGCGCTCCGTTCCCGACGCACGGGCGATCGGCGACCAGCTGACGGCACGCGGCGTGAGATTGCAACTCAGTGCCAGCGTCCACGATCCCGGCGACCCCATGGGCAAGCTGTTCTTCAACATCCTTGCCACCTTCGCGGAATTCGAAGCCGATCTGATCAGGATGCGGACCCGGGAAGGTATGGCCGTCGCCCGCGCCCGGGGAAAGCTGCGCGGCAAGAAGCCAAAGCTATCTGATCGGCAGCAGAAGGAGTTGCGCCGGATGTATGACACCGGCGATTATTCGATCAGCGACCTGGCCGAACTGTTCTCGATTTCGCGTCCGACAGTTTATCGCACCCTTGGCCGGCAGCCCACGGTCACTGCCGTGACGGCGGAACCAGCTTGACTATGCACCTTATATAGTGCATATGGTAGCCATGGGATCGGGGACCGCACAACGCATCGAGCTGGTGTTCTACCAGACCGATGCAGGCAATGTCCCCGTTCGCGACTGGCTACTCGGTCTCCCTGAAGCCAATCGCCGCGAGATTGGCCAGGACTTACAGCGGGTCCAGTTCCGCTGGCCGGTTGGCATGCCGCTGGTTCGCCCTATGGGAAAGGGGCTGTTCGAAGTGCGTACATCCCTGCCTGACGGAACGATCGCGCGTGTGCTGTTCTGTTTCCACCAAGGCGAACTCTACGCGCTGCATGGATTTATCAAGAAGTCACAGACGACGCCAGCCGCAGATTTGGAATTGGCACGCAAGCGCCAGAAAGAGGTTGAAAATGGCTGAGAACAAACATCGCGGCCCGACGCTGGACAGCTTCCTCGAGGAAGAAGGTGTGCTCGCGGAATTCCAGGCCAAGGCCATCAAGGAAGTCATCGCTTGGCAGCTTTCCGAGGCGATGCGCGAACGCAAGCTCAGCAAGAAGCGACTGGCGCTATTGATGCATACCAGCAGGACACAAGTAGACCGCATGCTTGATCCCGCCGATGGCAATGTCACCATCGAAACCCTGCAGCGCGCTGCCGCCGTCGTGGGGCGTAGGGTCGAGCTCGCGCTGATCTGATAAGCAAACAAGGCCGACTACGCCGAATGTTCCGCTTATGTCCGCCAAATCGTTGTTTGGCGCACAAACCTTGAGGTGACGCCGTGCTCGTTCCGACAGATGCGGTCGGCATCACCCGGGCGGCCTTGAGCCATCGCAACATGGTCTACACCCACAGCTTTGATGTGCATTTTGACGATGTGCGGGTTTCCGCGGAGAACATCTTGGGCGGTCCTCAGGCCTGGAACGAAGGCTGGCGCGTGCTGGCGGGACAGTCGCTCGATGTCGAGAAGGTTGAAGTCGCCGCAATCACTTACGGCCTGGCGCAGGCCGCGGTGGAAGAAGCTTGGCAGTATGCCCAGGAACGGCAACAGTTCGGCAGGCCGATCAGCGGGCACCAGGCAGTGCGCCATGAACTGGTGGACGCGCGTACGCGATTGCAGGCCTGTCGTCATATGCTCTACCATGCGGCATGGCTTGTCAGCCAGGGCCGCCCGGCTTCCGTTGAGACGAGCATGGCCAAATTGTTCGTTGCCGACGTCTCAGTTCAAATCGGTCTCGCGTGCCAGAGGGTCCTTGGCGCTTACGGCTTGTCCGACGAATTCGATATGCCACAGATCGTGATCGATTTGATCGGAATGCCGATCATTGGCGGATCATCAAACATGCAGAAGAACAATATAGCCAAACGCTTGGGACTGGCCGAATAGCTTAGCTCCCCTTCTCTGGCTCGATCGTTTCGGAGCGGGTCGAACAAGGTCAACACCTTGTGGAAAGACCCTGATCGGAGTGGGGTAAAGGCTCGGTCCGGCGTGGGCGCTCAGCGAAGACGCAAATGCATTCCATGGGCGCAAGCGTCGCAGCCTCGGCTTCTCCGGGCGGGGCACCTGATGCCGCTATAAGGCGCAATATCCAGGCGACGGACACTCGCCCGTCGCCTGGATTATTCATTCGCCGACGGCGCCGGCCTCGCACCTCAAGACGATTTCGCGAGATCTGCAGCCGCCGGAACCTGCTGAACCATTCCGACCGAGCCGATGCGCTCACCCAGCACCAAGCACCACGTTCGGCTTTAGTAGGTCAAGTCGTCGCGGGGCGGTTGCCGACCCTCAGAGGCGCCGTTTCCTTGAGGAGCAAGCAGACGAACACCCCAATGGAAACGCCTGTCAGAGCGACGGTGAGGACGCTCGGTAGCCCGAAATTATTGGCCACAAACCCGGCAATAGCAGGCGCAACACCGCCGCCGAATATCTCACCTGCGCCAACCACAATGCCGATCGATGCGGCTACCAACCCTGCTGGAGCCGATTCAGTGGCAATGGGACCGGTTATCAAGGCGACGTTTCCGAGGCAGAAGAAGGAAGTTATGAACAGGGCGACGAACAGCAAGGTTGTGTCGGCACCGATCTGCGAAAACCAATATACCGAGACCGCTGCAGCCAGAAAACCGATGATGGCGAGCGGTTTGCGGCCGAACTTGTCCGAGAGTCCCGGCCAGCTAAACTGCCCGATAAACCCGCCGAAACCCATGGCCGACGTCACGATGCCCATTTCCTGCGGAGACAGTCGGATGACGTTCATCAGGTAGATCGGTACCATTGCGCCAAGAACGAAGACGCATGCCATTGCGCATATCAGCGCCATCATACAGACAATGATGTTACGGCTTTTCAGAGCTTCCATCCATTTGACGGGTGCTGCTTCCTCAATCCCCACCAGACCGGCAGCAGGTGCATTTCCAGGATCGCGCAGGACGAAATACAAAAGAAGTGCGACCAGGAAGCCCGGTATCGCGACGACCCAGAAAACCTCTCGCCATGACGGAACAACGGTGAGCAACTGTGTCGCGACCATCGGCGCCAAGGCAAAGCCGAACAAGGCAAAGCCGCTTTGTTGCAGGCCCAGGTTGAAGCCGCGCCGCTCCGGTTTCGAGGCGGCAGCCGTCGCTGCGAAACTTGTTGGACAAAAGGCACCTTCCGTCGCTCCCATCAGCGACCGGATAACCACCAGGAAAGTCAGACTGTGGGCTAGCCCGGAAAATCCCGACATCAGCGAGAACAGGATGATCGATGGAATGAGAACTTTTCGATGTCCTATGCGGTCTGACAAACGCCCGGCGAATATCGCGAAAAGCCCCCACACGATGCCGAGGACGCCGGCGAGGTAGCCAATATCGCCCTCTGCGAGACCCAAATCGGCTGCGATGAAGGGATATAAGGGTGCCAGGATCCATCTATCCAGCCCAACCAGACCGAACCCCAAGGCGAGCAGGAGCACCACCTTCCACTCATAGTCGGTGTCCCACGACTTGATTTCTTGGCTAGCACTCACCTTTGTCTCCCCAATCCTAAGTTTTTATCTATGACTCGGAATGAAAGCGTCGCACGACCTGAATGCCGGGAAGTCATTCAGAATTGCCGATATTCGTGGATCGCGCCCCCCGTCGGCCGATGCTATCACAAAAAGCGTAGCCGATACCAGCGGCGGCTTCTTCACTCCGGGGCAGCAGGCGTCGATGATGCCATCTGTTGATTGCCGCTGAGAAGTGACCCGGGGAAGCCAGTAATTTTCACTGAGAAGTGACCCATGTTTGAACACGTCCCTGGCTTTGAGCGGGGGACCATGGAGTGTTGGACATGGCATTATTGAGCGTCATCCGGCGCTGGCATTACCGCGATCATCTGTCGATCCGGGAGATAGCCAAGCGTACCGGTCTATCCCGCAACACGGTCCGTAAATATCTGCGGTCAGACACAGTCGAGCCGCAGTTCAAAGTGCCCGAGCGGCCGAGCAAGCTGGATCCGTTCGTCGATCGGCTGACGGTCTGGCTCAGGCGAGAGATGGGCCGATCGCGCAAGCAGAAGCGCACGATCAAGCAGTTGCATGCCGATCTGGTGAGCCTGGGCTTTGACGGGTCCTATGGCCGTGTCGCGGCCTTTGCTCGTGCCTGGCGCGATGATTATCGCCGCCAGCAGCAGATGAGCGGCAAGGGCACCTTCGTGCCGTTGTCGTTCGCACCGGGTGAAGCATTCCAGTTTGACTGGAGCGAGGACTGGGCGATCATCGATGGTGTCCGCACCAAGCTGCAGGTTGCACACTTCAAGCTCAGCTACAGCCGGGCCTTCTTCGTTCGAGCCTATCTGCTCCAGACCCACGAGATGCTGTTCGACGCCCATAATCACGCGTTCCGCGTGCTGGGCGGGGTGCCGCGCCGCGGCATCTATGACAACATGCGCACTGCCGTCGACAAGGTCGGGCGCGGCAAGGATCGGACCGTCAACGCCCGCTTCCTCACGATGGTGAGCCATTATCTGTTCGAGGCAGAGTTCTGTAATCCGGCAGCGGGTTGGGAGAAGGGGCAGGTCGAGAAGAACGTCCAGGATGCGCGGCATCGCCTGTGGCAGCCCGTTCCCCAGACCGAGACGCTCGACGCCCTGAACAGCTGGCTGGAGGATCGCTGCAAGGCGCTGTGGCAGGATATCCCGCACGGGATCGAACCGGGCTCTGTCGCTGATGCCTGGGCCGAGGAGGTGGCAAGCCTGATGCCGATGGGCAGGCCGTTCGACGGCTTTGTCGAATATGGCAAGCGGGTCTCACCGACCTGCCTCGTCCATCTGGAGCGCAACCGCTACAGCGTGCCGGCATCCTTTGCCAACCGCCCTGTCAGCGTGCGGCTCTATCCCGACCGCTTCCTCGTGGTGGCCGAGGGGCAGTTGCTGTGCGAACACCAGCGCATCATCGAACGATCCCATGATGGGCCAGGACGCACTGTTTATGACTGGCGCCATTATCTGGCAGTGGTCCAGCGCAAGCCTGGCGCCCTGCGCAATGGCGCGCCGTTCCTAGAGATGCCCGATGCCTTCCAGCGGTTACAGCGCCATCTGTTGCGCGCTCCCGGCGGCGACAGAGAGATGGTCGAGATCCTTGCCCTGGTGCTGCATCATGACGAGCAGGTCGTACTGCGCGCGGTTACCATGGCGCTGGAGTCCGGTGTTCCGACCAAAACCCATATCCTCAACTTGCTGCACCGGCTGATCGACGGCAAGCCGCTGACGACACCGCCGATCACGGCGCCCCAGGCGCTGAGGCTGGTCAGCGAGCCCCTTGCCAATGTGGAACGCTATGATGCGCTGCGCGGGGAGAACCGCCATGCGTCATGATCCCGCCAGCGGCGCCATCATCGTCATGCTGCGCAGCCTCAAGATGCATGGCATGGCGCAGGCCGTCACCGATCTCATGGAGCAAGGCGCGCCCGCGTTCGACGCGGCCGTCCCGATCCTGTCCCAGCTTTTGAAGGCCCAGTCGGCCCGAAGCTGCGATTTTGGCCATGTTGAAGAACAAAGATTGAACATGGCGATCTACCAGGCTCGCTCTTGTCCTCCAATCTCGTAAACATCGGTCTCGATCGAGCACCTGTAGCTCTCTGCGATGTTGAACATCTCTGTCTGGAGAGATGCGATCTCATCATCGAGGCTGACGCCATCGGCACCCTGATCATAGGCGACGGTCAGCGTGTAATCGCAGTTCCCGGTCTTTTGCATCTGGTAATCCCGCTCCAGCATCGCCTCAATGCGCTCGCGAGCGGGCTTTCTGCCACGACCATGCTTGTTGAAGTTCTCGATGGTCAGATGCAGGGCGATGGTGACAGAAGGCGGCTTTTCCGGCAGCCCGATCCTTGAAGGAATGACGTCAAGCGCCCGATAGACGGTCATTCTTGAGATCTTGAGGTCGCGCGCGACGCTGGCCTTGCTCGCGCCGGCGGTGATCCGGCGTCGGATTTCATCGTCATCGATGTTTTTCTTCCGGCCTTTGTAGACGCCTTCGGCGCGCGCCGCCTCGATCCCGGCGCGCTGCCGGTCCTTGATGAACGTCAGTTCCATGTCCGCGACCATGCCCAGAATGGTGATCACCATCCGCCCCATGCTTCCGGCCGTCGTCACCTCCGGCTCAAGCACCCGCAATGAGGCTCCCTTCTGGTCGAGTTCATGAACCAGATTGAGAACATCGCGTGTGGAGCGACCGAGCCGATCGAGACGCAGGACGACGAGTTCGTCATCGGCGCGCAGGAACTGCATGATCGTCTCAAGCTCCGTGCGTCCAGTGCGCGATGCGCCCGAGCCTGTTTCGGAGCGGAGGATTTCACAGCCCGCTGCCTTCAACCGGGCAACCTGGATGTCGAGATCCTGGTCGATGGTGCTGACGCGGGCGTAGCCGACGCGGGTCATGGGCAAATCCGTCACATTAGGGTGGCTTTGCCCTCGTACAGTAACATTGGTGACGGAACCACCCTTTTGTGACATGTCGTATATGTCACTTCCGATCGTCACGTTCGGGTGCACCCAAATGGTGCGAGCGGAAAGGCCCCGGTCAGGCAGCAAGCCGCCCAAAATCGATCCGGCTATTCAGATCGAGGTCGAAGCGGCCATAAGGATTGACGTGGCTGTAAATCAGCGGTGTGAGGCCGCGATAATCATCCGGCGTCATCCGGCCCGTCCATTTCGGTTCCACCAGCACGCTCTGAAGCATTCGGGTGTTCACATAGACAAGCGACGCTTGCAGCAAATGTAGCGCCAGGACCGAGAGCTGCTGCTCATCGATGCGGTTAGTGGCGATCTCGCCGCCCTTGCCGAAGAAAACGAACCCATTGGCACTGTTCCAGTTTTCAACGACATTCAGGCCTTCATGAATTTCGCGGCGGAAGGACTCCTCGCGCAGATACCGGCACAGGAAGATCGTCTTGACCGCGCGGCCCAGCTCACTCAACGCCTTGTAGGTCGGGTGCATCACCTCGGAGCGGCTAAACCGGCGCAGGATCGCCTCCGGGTCGGCGGTTTTTGTCTGCATCGCGGCTGCATATTTGACCATCTCGTCATATTGCTGCTCGATCTCATCCCAGTTGATCGGACTGGAGAGGATCGGCTGCAAGTGGGGAAGCCGCGTTCGCATGCCGACATCGGGAAGAGCCAGCTTCTGGCGAGCGATCGCTTTCAGGCGGGGTGCAAGCTCAAATCCGAGAAGCCGGCAAAATGCAAAGCCAACCGCGCTTTGGCCATGACTATCAACATATTGTCGCTGGATTTCCATGTCGGTGCAATGGCGCAGCACGCCCTCGATCATGGAGGCGACCTCGGAGGAAGAGCAGCGCTTGAGCTGGGAATAGACGCATGTCGCGCGTCGTTCGACATGCCAGTAGATCATGACGCCCCGTCCACCATAACGCGCATGCCATTCCGTCATCAGGTTGCGATCCCAGGCTCCGAACTTTGTGGAATCTGACGCACAGGCCGTGCCGGCGTCCCCCCAGACTGCAGCATTGCGGATTGCCAGGGTCGCATTCGCAACCCTGGCACACGCCTCCTTGAGCGCCGCGGCATGAACGAAGCGGCGATGGACATGCAGCAGCTCTTCATAGCTGACATCGGGGGTGGCGCCGGCGATCCGCTTGAGCCCGGCATTCGTTCCCAGGCCGTAGAGGCATAGCAGGAGACGTTGATCCAGCGCGGTTTTCGGCAGTGCAACACGCGAGGCCGATGTTTCGAACGCTTCGAGAAGTCCCGTATCAAGGGCAGCCTCCTTCAGTACGTCGAGCAGCCCGGTCATCGGCCAGCGTTGGCCGATCTCGGTCTTGATCGAGGCGAGACCCCTGGGTTCGGGCAAGGGTTTGAACGGGGTGAGAGATATACGGTTCTCGCCGCGCCACAGCAGCCGAACCTTGTCGTTCCGGGGAATATTGGCATTGAGGAGCAACAGTTCCTGAGCAAGCTCTTCCCGGATGGCGCTTGAAAATGCACGCGCATCCGCCGTCAGGTTCAATCCTGTGTAATATGCTTCTCGCCGCGCATCGAAGTCCTTGGGAAGATCGTCATCGGGATTGCGGTATCGGTCCGCCCCGACAACCCAGATTTCCTTAGAACGGATGCGATCGCGCAGTTGCGCGAGGACACAAAGCTCATAACTGATCCGGTTTACGCGCCCCTCTTCATCAATGACGGAACTGCGCCATCTCGCCGGAATGACCTCGTCGACCGGCACTGCGTGCGGCGGCACGTAGCGGCATCCATCATCCACTTTGCTTCTGATCCAGTCCAGGGCCGCCAGCACCGGACGCCACACGGCGTTGTTCGACCGGAACTCCAGTGCCGAAAGCAGGCTTGGCAGCATACGGCGATAATGATTGGCCCATGACCTCCGCATCACCTTGTAGATCCGCCGATCCAAGGCGCCCTTTGCCTGGCTTTCCTTGATGATCGCCGCCAGTTTGTCCTTGCCGGCGATTGGGAAAATGACATCGCAGATGCGCCCGGATGGATCGTCGATCGAAGCGCTGGCAATCTCGACCAGGAGTCGCTCCTTGCCATAGACCCGCTCGATGTCTTTCGCGATATCGCCCACCACCTTGCGTTTCGAGCGCGATCCGATCTTATGGACCGTCTCGATCAGCAGGTCGACCATCGCATCCGTAAGCTGAGCTTCCCGCGCCATCAGATAAACGGCATAGAGCCCGAGCTGGCGCGCCGGTACATGCCGGCGCATCTCCGAGGCTTTCTCGCCGGCAACCCGGCGAACGATCTGATCGACCCATGCCTTGCCCGTGACCGATAGGAAATCTCGGGGAAGAGCAAGCCGTTGGATAAAGGCGAGTTTGGCGGTCACGCCAAGAATGTTTTCGAGCGTCGCCTGACCTGCATCCCCCTTCATCGTGTTGAAGCCGGTCGGGCCATCGGGATCGGCGAGCGAGGCTTCCAGCAAGGCGACCGCATCCGGCGCAAGCCGATCGCGGACTCGGGCCAACAGGGCCTCCAGATAGAGGTGTCGTTGCGAACGGACGAGGCGTTCCAGCTCCTTGCGCGACGGCCCATAGATACGGCGGTCGCGGCACCACAGGAAAACATGCTCGAGCATGGCATTGATCGGCTGCCCGCCCGCACAAAGATCGTCGGAAATCCACCTCGACAACGCCCTGCGATCCGTCTGCGTCATACGGCGGAACCCGAGATGCCGCAAAATCTCCGCGCAATGCCGGCGGGCGGTGCGCCCGGAAAAATCATAGTGGTTCACGGATTTGGCATCGAGACCAAGTTGCTCCGCCAGATACAAGACACCGTCGGAGGGTATCGACGCATGATCCGGCACAAAGAAGCCATGCCCGGCGAAAAATCTAAGCTGAACCGCCAATCCCAGTCGTGCCGTCTCCGCTTTGCCGGTCACGAACGCGATGTCCGAAAAACTCAGGCTCCAGGAGCCGATCAGATCCCCACTCGAAACGCCAAGGCTCATAACGCCGCTCCCTTATCGGAGCGGAACGTCGTTCCTCGCATGGGCGATCGTCAACAACAACCAGCCCGTTCCCGACGTGTTCTCCAAGATGACCAAAATCGCAGCTTCGGGCCGACTGGGCCTTGAAGGCGGAGACTGCCGAACGGGAAGTGCGGTCGGTATCCTATCAGCTCAAGATCGCACGGTTCCCGGCCTATCGCGATCTGGCGAGCTTCGACTTTGCCAGCAGCGAGGTCAACGAGGCGCTGGTCCGCCAGCTTCACCGCTGCGAGTTTATGGACGTGGCCGACAATATCGTGCTGGTCGGCGGACCCGGAACCGGCAAGACCCACATCGCCACCGCCCTAGGCGTCCAGGCCATCGAGCATCATCGCAAGCGCGTGCGGTTCTTCTCCACGGTCGAGCTGGTCAACGCGCTGGAACAGGAGAAGGCGCAGGGCAAGGCAGGGCAGATCGCCGGAAGGCTTGCCCACTCCGATCTCGTGATCCTCGACGAGCTTGGTTATCTGCCGTTCAGCGCCTCAGGCGGCGCCCTGCTGTTCCATCTGCTGAGCAAGCTTTACGAGCGCACCAGCGTCATCATCACCACCAACCTCAGCTTCAGCGAATGGGCCACCGTGTTCGGAGATGCCAAGATGACCACCGCGCTCCTCGATCGGCTCACCCATCACTGCCACATCCTCGAGACCGGCAACGACAGCTTCAGGTTCAAGAACAGCTCCGCTCAGCAGCCCAAAACCCGGAAGGAGAAAACCCCATCTTGACCCACCCCTGACATCCGAAACATAATCGCAAGGTGGGTCACTTCTCGATGAAAACCCCGGGTCACTTCTCAGCAGCAATCAACAGCAGAACGCTATCATACTCTGATGTTGGGATATTCCGAGCGTCACGACGCCCCGGTCATTACGCTCCCGCTGGGGAAGTAGCATGGGCCTTGCGCGCGCCACCCGTAATCTCGCCCGCACCGCCCGTGCCAACCCCATGTGGGCCTTGTTCGGCATCCTGCTCGCCCCTTTCCGGTTCGCCCGGCACATCATCGGCGTGGTCCTGTTCACGATGGTGCTGTTCGTCGCGCTATTCCTGCTGCTGATGCTGGCGATCTGGTACTTCGGCCTCGATAAGAACGGCGCTGTCGCTCAGCTTGGCGTGTTCGGGATCAGCGGTGCCGTAGTGCTGGTCATGGTCTGGATGTTCGTCCTGCCCCTGCTTCGCCGGTTCGATTATGGTGATAGCGCCGACACGCATGGTTCGGCCCGCTTTGCCACAGCCGGGGAAGCCCAGGCGCTTAACGACGATCACGGCCTGCTGATCGGTCGTGACGTGAAGACCGGCAAGCCGATGCGCTACGCAGGTCCCGCCCATCTGCTGACGATCGCACCCACCCGCACCGGCAAGGGTGTCGGCACGATCATCCCCAACCTGCTGGAATATCCGTTCGCGGTCGTCTGCATCGACCCCAAAGGCGAGAACGCCCGCATCGCTGCGCGCCAGCGCGGCAAGTTCGGCGCGGTCCATATCCTTGATCCGTTCAGCGTCACCGGCCTGTCCTCGGCCGCTTTCAATCCGCTCGATCGCATCGACCCGCACGGCCTCGATCTCGCCGACGATTGCATGACGCTCGCCGACGCGCTGGTCCACGACGCACCCGGCGAAGCCGGCGACGCGCATTGGAACGAGGAAGCCAAGGCGCTGATCGCCGGCATCCTGCTCCACATCGTCACCACCGAACCACCCGCGACCCGCACCTTGGAAACGCTGCGCGACCGGCTCACACTCGCCCCGGCAGCATTGACGGCGCAGCTCGCTGCCATGCAAGCGCAAGGTGGCCTGGTCGCGCGCGCTGCCAACCGCCAGCTCGGTAAATCCGATCGCGAAGCCGCCGGGGTGCTGTCGGCCGCGCAACGCCACACGCATTTTCTCGATTCACCCCGCATGGCGACGGTGCTGGGGCACTCGGATTTCACGTTCGCCGGGTTGAAGGCTGCGCCCGCGACGGTGTTCCTCGTGCTGCCGCCCGATCGGCTCGCCAGCTATGCCCGCTGGCTGCGGCTGATGGTGGCGCAAGCCCTGACCGAGCTGGCGCGCGCGCCCGGTCGCCCGCCCTGGCCGGTGCTGTTCCTGCTCGACGAGTTCGCGGCGCTCGGCCGCCTTGAACCGGTCGAACGCGCGATGGGGCTGATGGCGGGCTATGGCGTCCAGCTCTGGCCGATCCTCCAGGACGTCCACCAGCTCCGCGCGCTCTACGGGCAGCGCGCCGGCACCTTCCTGTCGAACGCCGGCGTCCTCCAGGTGTTCGGGGTCAACGATCAGGACAGCGCCAAGCTCGTCTCCGATCTGGCCGGGCAGGAAACCGTCGTGTTCGAGACCATGAGCCGCGCGCTCGACGCGGAGGAAAGCGGCCTGTCCTACGGGCAGCAGCACGTCAGCCGCGCGCTGCTCACCCCAGATGAAGTCCGCACACTCCGCCCCGACCGTCAGCTCCTGTTCCTCGCCGGGCAGCGCCCGATCATCGCCGGCAAGCTGCGTTACTACGACAATCGCGAGTTCGCCGGGCGGTTCGATCCGGCGTAAGCGATTGGGGCGGCTAGTTCGGCCGCAAACCACCGGGTCGATTTAAGCCTCGCTGGTGGAGTTTGCCGTCATCGCCACCCATAACACGTCGAAAGCCCCTCTCCTGCCCTCACGGCTTTCCTGAGCGGCCGTAGCGGGTGATTCCGTCGCCACCTGCCCCACTTCTTTTCCGCCTAGCCAGCGGCGCTTGCGCCGCTCTTGTGACGCCGTAGGCGGCACGAAGCGAACTACGTATTGGCCGTTAGGCCAATTCCGCTTGTATATTTCTAACTCTGCTGGGATTCATTCTGCCTCTCTGAATCACGTTCTTGGTCCATAATCCCTCGCCCGAGCCGGGCAAGAATCGCGGCAAGGCCGGGATCGTCAATGAGCTGGGCTGGCTGCTCATCAAGGGGGAGCACGGCGATCATCGCCCTGCCCTCCTCGGCCGCCACCCGTCGCCGATCGCTGTCATCCTCTGGCGGTGGTGCGGTCATGCCGCGCTCAACCTGCGGCGGGAGCATCAAACGATAGGCATTCGAGGTCTGCTTGACCTGGGGGCCGCGCAGCCCCGCGTTGCCGGTCGGCACATAGCGGCGCAACCAGTCGAGGAAGCCATGCGCCTTGAGCCGCTTTAGCGCGTCCACCACGGCCGCGATCGAGCGGCCGATGCGAAGCGCCAGCGTCGCTATCGCCGGATCGAGCCGGCCTGTCTTGTAGTCGATCAGGCGTAGCAGCTCGCGCAATACCTCAAGCCCGACATGGCCGATCGCCCCGTTCTCGCGGTTGTTGCGCTCGCGCCGGTGGGCAAGCCGTTTCACCCGATCATACTTCTCGGCCGCCTGCATGAACCGGGCGACATTCTTGGGATTGAACGGCTGCCAGAACCGCCCTTCCCGGCCCTCCTCGGTGCGGCTGT
The DNA here is from genome assembly GCF_003967075.1 of Sphingobium amiense. NCBI lineage: Bacteria > Pseudomonadati > Pseudomonadota > Alphaproteobacteria > Sphingomonadales > Sphingobiaceae > Sphingobium > Sphingobium amiense. The sequence continues at coordinate 82 of NZ_AP018667.1, read as the reverse complement.
AGCGATGGACCCGCTGGCCGGTCTGACGGCCCGGTCGTCGCCCTCTCGTCGCCCCTCCCAGGGCCTCGAATACAGTTTGCAT
>NZ_AP018666.1 GCF_003967075.1 Sphingobium amiense | reverse complement strand
TGGAAGTCTCCTTGATGCCCGGATCATCCCGGGACACCCCTTCCGACCCCCCTTCTCTTTGCAGCGGCCCCGCCGCTGGCCGTTTCGGTCGCCTCGGCTGTCCGACCGGGGGCAGCGCCCTGTGGTGCGACAGCGATCGTCAAGGCAGCCGGAACGGGGCGCCGACACCAGCCAACGACGCTGGAAACCTGGTCAGAAAAAGGAACCGGTTGGCCGCTCCCGGCCCCTCTGTTAGGGCGGAGCTGCGCTGCGCAAAGGGCAGCGCCGGACCTCGCAAGTCCGTGAACACAAGCAACTCGAAAACCATCGGTTTCCGGGCTGCCGTCGCGCATGTCCAGACCTTCGGGTTAAAGGTGGCGGCGCATGTGTGTTCACATGTTGCGAGGTCCGGCGGCTCCCGCGTCCAGTGCGCGGGAGTTCGGACGACAGGCCAATCGCCCCCTCTCCCACGGTTTAACCGGGAGCTCGAGGAGATGGGCATGGCAGAGACGAACAGCCGCGGCATCGCGATAGGCCTCATGCGGCAGGCGATGGTGTTTCTGGACAGGGCCGAAGACTGGGATACGGCTGCGCGGCTGCAACATGCGCTCGATGTGGCGCTCGCGGCGCGGCCCCTCCAGCCCGGCGAAGAGCTGGATCCGCAAAGCGCCGCGCTCATCGCGGGTATTCCGCTCAGCAGCGACTAGGCCGCCCCCCGAGCGAGCGGCCGGAAGACCTGGAGGCGCGCACATCATCCGGTAGCGGACGGCAGGGCTTATGCTATCCTGGGCCCATGGCACCAGCACGAGTGGATGCGATGGACGCAATACATGACAAGAGGGCGCTTGCAGTCGGCCTGATCCGCAAGGCAGTTCAATTGCTCGAACAGGCGGGCGACAAGGCTGGCGCGGCGACGACCCAGGCGGCGCTCGCGGCCATGCTGCTGACCCAGCCCCTGGCGGGATTGGAAATCGAGCCGGATGCCGCGAGCCTGATCGTGGCTATGCCGCTTGGGCCTCTGGCCTGAGCAGCCGGCCGAGGATATCGGCAGCGCCCTCCACCGGCACGAACACGCGCGTGCGGTAGCTGATGATCTCGGTGAAGCAGCCAAGCGATTTGAGATAGGCAAGCTGCGCGGGCGGCGCGCCCACGAGTTCAATGCGGGGCAGACCGTTCACCACGGCGCGCTTGATCGCCATCGGGAACGGCTGCGTCAGTTCGACGCTGCGGCCGCCGAGCGCGGACTTGACGATATCGCCGGGCGGCAGGTTCTCGGCACGATCGAGGCCGAGTTTGGTGTAGAGCTGCACGACATGATCGTCGAAGACGATGCGGCCGAGCCAGGACTGGCCGCTCTGGTCGGCGATGCGGTTGACGACGAGATGATCGCTCGGCAGCGCTGACCAGATCGGCAGCAGGAGCCCGGTAGCGAGCCGGATCGTCTCGGTATCGACCTGCGCCGCCGCCGCTTCGGCCTCGGCGGCCCAGAGTGCGCGGAAAGCCTCCTCGTCGATCGGTGACCAGGCGGTTTCGGCGAGATCGGCAAGGCGCATATAGTCGTTGCGGGTCAGGCGCATGAGTTCGATGCGAGGGATGGGTGTGCCGTCCTTCTCTTCCATATGGGCGCGGGCCTTCACCTGCAGTGCGACCAGGCCGGACTTGGCATTGCGCAGGAAGGCGTGGCGGGGATGACTTTCGGCGATGCGCAGGATGCGCTCAAGCGAGACAGGCGTCTTGCGGCGCGCCACCTCGATGGTGAGGAGGTGGGAGGTCGCGCCGCTGACCGGATCGGTGCGCAGGATCGTGTCGTCGATGATCGTCGCGGTATCGACGAGCATGGTCTCCACGCCGACGTCGAGCCGCCCCGCTTCGCGTGCGGCCTGTACCCGGGTTTCGACGAGGGCGAGAAACTCCTCGAAGATCCGGTTCTGCAGCCCGATCGGGAGCGCAAGCAACCGGTTGAGCCAGCGCTGGATCGGCGGCAGCTCGCCCCTCAGCACGCCGTCCTTGTCGGTGAGTTCGAGGCCGGTGCGCTCCTCGAACTCGGCGAGCGTGGTACTCTTGAGCTTGCCCAGGTGCAGGAGGTGGAACCAGCTCGTCAGCGCCGCGCAGGCATAGCTGCTTTCCAGATTGTCGGCGGGGTCGAAGAGATTCTGTCCTCCGGTCTGGCGTTGCCCCCGGGTCAGCGCACCCAACGTGTCCAGGCGCCGGGCGATGGTGCTGGTGAAGCGCAGCTCGCCCTTGCAGTCGGTGGTTACCGGCCGGAACAGGGGCGTGCAGGCCTGATGCGTGCGATGGGTGCGCCCCAGACCCTGGATCGCCCGGTCGGCCCGCCAGCCGGGTTCGAGCAGGAGATGGGCCCGCTGCTCCTGGTTCACCGCATCGAGGCTCGCATGATAGGAGCGGCCAGTCCCGCCCGCGTCGCTGAAGATGAGGATGCGCTTGAGGCCGCCCATGAAGGCGGCGGCCTCGGCCTGGCTGGTTCGGGTTGAGCGGGTCTCGAGCTTCTGGCGCCCGTCGCTCGCCTGGATCAGCCGCTTGGTGCGTCCCGTGATCTCGGCGACATTGTCATGGCCGAAATGATTGAGCAGCCCGTCGAGCGCGGAGGTGATCGGCGGCAGCGCGCAAAGCTGCTCGATGAGATTGGCGCGCGCCGCGAGCGCCTGCGGATTATAGACCGGATTGCCGTTCTCGTCGTCCATCGGCACCGAGCGCTCGGCGCCGGTGTCGTCGGTGAAGACGCGCATTTGCCGGGTCGGAAAGGCGCGTTCGAGATAGTCGATGACATATTCTTTGCAGTCGAGATTTATGTCGAGCGGTTCGCGCGCAGGCGCGGATTTACGGGATGAAGACATCGGTTTTACTCCAGATAATTAAGGTGACTGGATGCCAGGCGCGCTACGGCCCCGGGGCGATGCTCGTTTTCGAACGTCGTTGAGCATCATGATCAGCGGATCCGCTGGCGGCCTGAAGCGGCCTGGCTTGACCAATGGCGACCCATGCGCAGCGAGGATTTGCAGCTTTTCCTCGGGGTCGGCCCGCAGATAGGCTTCCGTGCTCTGGATACTGGCATGCCCAAGCCAGAGCGCCACTTTGCGGATGTCGCCGGTCGCAGCGAGCGTGTGCATCGCGCAGGAATGCCGGAGCACGTGGGGCGTGACCCGCTTGCGCAGCAGCGACGGCTGCTTCTTCGCCGCCGTGGCTACATGCTTGGCGAGCCTGAACGCAAATCCGTCGCGCGTCATCGGCTCGCCATGAGCGTTCAGAAATATCTCCATCGCCTGACATTGCGGGCGAACAGCAAGCCAGGCCCGAAGACTTGCCTGTGTCTCGCGCCAGAGAGGGAGGATGCGTTCGCGCCGCCCCTTGCCAATGATGTGGACCGTTGCGAGCGAGCGTTCCGGAAAGTCCTGCATCTGTAGCGACAACAACTCGGCGACCCGCAGACCGCCAGCGTAGGCGAGGTGCAACATGGCGCGATCCCGGGTGCCCAGGCGAGACTGAGGATCGGGTGCATCGAGCAGCGCGGTGATCTCGTCCCGCGTCAGATAGTCGATCAGGGTCGTGTCGGTCCGCTTTGTCGGCACGGCACGTACACGCAGCGCGAGATCGAGGCAGGCTGGGACGCGATACTCGACGTAACGGAAGAACGCCCGGATCGCCGCAAGCCTGGCATTGCGGGTTCTGGGACTGTTCTTCCTTGCCTCCTCCGAATGGTCGAGAAACGCCATGATCAGCGCGGGATCGAAATCCTCAATCGTCAAGTCGGTGGGGCGCCGCTTCAGGTGGTTGGCTGCGAACCGGACCAGAAGCGCGAAGCAGTTCGCGTAGGTCGTCACCGTATGTGGGCTGACGTTGCGTTCGCGAGGCAGATGTTCGCGCAGGAACGCAGCGAGATGGGTGGCGAGCGCGGTCATGCTGCGTCTCCTCGGAAAAGCTGCTCACCTGCTGCGGCGATGTCACGAAGGAGGACCGGTGTTGCTTCGAGATACCAGTATGTGTTGGCTACATCCGTATGGCCAAGATAGGTGCTGAGCGCTGCTAAGTGATGCCGGATCGCCTCCCGATCGTGCTGGCAGGACTCCAGCGACCGAACGGCGAAGGTGTGCCTCAGGTCGTGGACGCGAATGCCCTTGGTTCCGGTCGGACCGCGGAAACCCAGCTTACGAGCCAATCTGACGAAGACGATGTGAACGACCGTCTGGTGTGGCGCCCGGCCTCTCGTGGTGACGAACAGATCATCGCCGCGGGCGTTCAGCCTTCTGCGAATGCTGAGATACGTATCGAGCGCCTCTCGCGTTGATGGCTGGATCGGCAGGAGGCGTTGCTTGCCGAATTTGCCGTTCCGGATAACGAGGCCGTCGTCGACCACATCATTACACTGGAGTGCGAGCGCCTCGGATATCCGCAGGCCGGTCGTCGCCAGCAGGCCGAACAGGTAGTGGTAAGTATGCGGGCTGATCTTGCCTTTGGGCGGAAGATCAAGGGCGGCCTGCATGATCGCTCTGAGTTGTTCGGGCTCGATGATATGTGGTGTCGGGCGGCGTCGCTTCCCTCTTCCGAAGACGCCTGCTGGCGGCACCTGATGCTGCTGATCCTCGGCATGGGCATAGAGGCAGAAGCGGCGGAGGTGGTCGAACCTGTCCCGGGCCACGTTCTGGGAACTGGCCGATCGGCACCAATCGTAGATCCGCTCGACTTTGATGTGCCGATCGCCGAGGTCGTTGGCATAGCTGGCAAAGAGACGGAGCCACCGTTCCTGCGCGTCAAACTTGCGGCCGAAACTGCGATGTAACGCGACATAGCGTTCGATCTGAGCGTTCATCATGCCGCGTCTCCCGGCCAATCCTGAGCGACCTTGAGCAGCATCGGGACGTCGACCTTGGCGTAGATGGCGGTGGTCGCCGGGGAACGGTGGCGCAGGATCGTGCCGACCGATTCAAGGCCGGCGCCGGCGCGCAGCATCCGTGTTGCCAGAGAATGCCGGAAGGCATGGGCACCCGTCGGCACGCCCTCGATGGCGCCCCGATGGAATACACGCGCTACGATGCCTGCGATCTCGGCCGACGAGTTGAACGGCCGGAATGGAGGTTGCACCCGAACGAACAACCGCTCCTCGTCTATCGGTGGGCGGGCCCGCTCGATATAGTCGAGGATCGCATCCCCTACATCCTGGGGCAGCGGCAGGCGATCGGGCCGCCTGCTCTTGCCGCATACCCTCAGACATCCTTCGTTCCAGTCGATATCCGCTAGACGGAGCTGCCAAATGTCACCGGCTCGCAGGCCGAGCCTGGCAAGTAGAAGGATGATGGCCTTGTCACGAATCTCGACCGCAGTATCGGTTTTGCAGGACGCAATGATCCCCTCGACCGTCGCCTCGTCCATATAGCGTGGCAGGGTGCCGAGCCGATAGCGCCTGATGGGCGGAAAGGCATGTTGCAACGCCGCGTCACACTCCCCGCGTGAGACAAGAAAGCGCACATAGCTCCGTATGATGCCGGCGACGGTCGGTGCAGAACCGGGCACCTCGGTGATGCGGTGGCTAACGATTCTTCTGATGGTAGCCGCGTCCAGATCCGATGGCGGACCGAGCAACAAATACCAGCGCTTCACTTCGTCGCTGTAACGACGGATCGTCGCAGCCGAACTGCCGCAATGGGCCTTCAGCCAAGCCTTATAGGCTGTCAGATCCTCGTCTTCATACGGTTGGCTCTCTGCCTGCGGAAGTATCTGCCGGTCGCGCAAAAATCCAAGGAAGCGCCGCGCGCCCTTACTGCGGCGTAACGGACCGTGATGGCCGATCAGCGTTCCGCGCTTGCGGTAAACCGGGCAACGACAGCTGTGGCCAGCATACAAGGCAACATGCTTATCAGTGACATCCTGCCAGCGCAGGCGAGAAACGCGCATCCACGCGGCAAAGTGCGCTGCCTCCGAACGGTAGCTCTTGATGCTCGCCGCGCTGTAATGCTCCTGCACGAGGAATGTCGCGTAATCCGCCAACGCCGTGTCCAGATGATCGATATCATCGGGCACGGCGACCATACCCCGGTCCTCCAGGAAGCGAACAAACCGCCGAACCTTGCTGGTGAACTTCGGACGGTTGGGCTCATGGCGGGAAAAACCCCGACAGCGACACCGATGCTTCTCGAAGCGGCGGACGACAGCGTCATCAACAATCGAGACCGCGATGCCCTGCTGATCGATCCAGTACAGGAAATGGCGAGCGGCCGTTTTGTAAAGCCCCGCTGCAACTGCCGCAGTCCCCAGAAGAGAAGAGTGGAAGGCGGTGGATAGAGTATCTGGGGTGGGAGTGTCTCCCGTCCAGGGCTTGGGCCGTCCGTATGAAACGACCGTTTTTGGCGACGTCATAGATCCTCCAGCTTGTTGGGGCTGGGGGCACCTTAATTATCTGGAGTAAAATCGATGTCTTCATCCCGTAAATCCGCGCCTGCGTGCGAACCGCTCGACATAAATCTCGACTGCAAAGAATATGTTTTATCTGGATCTCCAGATAACAGGAATTCGCGCGGGCTCAGGTCGATATCGAGTTCGGCGCGCTCATCCGGGGCGAGCTGGCCCAGGCGGCGGTCGAGGATGGACTCGGCCGTGGTGACAAGCTGCATGACCACCGATTTGCCCTCGGCGAGATGCTGCTCGGCCGCCGCGATCACGGTCGGCAATTTCATCGACAGGAGCACCTGTCCGAAGAAGCGCTGCTTGGTCGACTCGAAGCGCGAGCGCGCCGAGGCCTTGGCGCCGCTGTTGAGCGTATTGCCTTCGAGGCCGTCGACGACGCCGGTCAGCTCGAGGGCGGCCTCCATGTTGCGATGGATGATCGCTTATCGCGAGGTAGCGATAATGCGCAGGAGCGCGGCATAGTCGCTGAATTCCTGCACTGTCGTGCGATCTTGCTGCACATTATTTTGATTGCGAACCTCGGTGGTCTCTGGACCAGCTGAGGAAACAATCATGTTGCAGACGCACGACGAATTGATCGCCGAACTCTCGAATTTGCTCACGGCGCAGAATTATAACCCGGTGGTTGTGGCGAACCATCGACTCTACGCGCGCGCATTTCTCGATTATCTGGCCGAGTGCGACATGCAGGTCGAGACTGTGACGCCTCAGCAGGTCGACCAGTATTTTTGCTATGCAATCCAGGATTTTCAGGCCCAGTATGGCCGAGTTCCCTGTCCGCGGTGGCACATGTTGCCCCGCACGTCAATCAACAAGCTCCTCCGGCTTGCTCAAGGCAAATGGCCGCCCGAGCCGGAGATAATCGAACCGGAAACTGTGTACCGGCAGGCGATCTGCTGCGAATACGAGGCATGGCTGCGCGACGAGCGCGGTCTGGCAAGCGCTACCATCGCGGCGCTTATGTGGGAGGCACGGAACTTCCTGCGATGGCAGTTCGAACGGAGCGGTGCTGCCAGCCTCGACACGTTGAGCATCGTGGAAGTCGATCTCTACATGGACATGCGCGCGCCTGGATTAAGGCGCAAATCATTGGCCGATGTCGCTGAGCGGCTCCGGTCGGTGGTGCGCTATCTGCATCGGACGGGACGCATCCCGACTGATCTCACGCCGCACATCATCGGCCCCATGCTTTACGCCTATGAAGATGTGCCCTCGACGTTGGACAAGAGCCAAATCGCCGCGGTGTTGGCGACGACGAAGAAGGACGGATCGCCGCGAGGAATGCGCGATTTTGCGGTACTTCAACTGCTTGCCACATATGGGTTGCGCGAAGGTGAGATATGCCGCCTTCGGCTTGAAGACGTGAACTGGCGCGGAGAATCCCTGCGTATCCGTCACACCAAGACCAATGCGTACTCCTACATGCCGCTATTGGCGCCGGTTGGTGAGGCGCTGCTCGACTATCTGCGTCATGGGCGCCCCCAGGTCGAGGGGCGGGAAATCTTCATCCGATCCTGCGCGCCCTACATCGCAATGACAAACCTGTACGGCATGATCCGCGGGCGGTTAGCAGCCGCAGGCGTCGAGCCGCCGGGAAAGCGAGGAGCGCATGTCTTCCGCCACGCGCGAGCGGTCGAACTACTGCGGGCGTCGGTCCCGCAAAAGATCATCGGCGACGTGCTCGGGCATCGATCAATCGAATCCACCAATGCCTATCTCAAGCTGGCGACAGATGATCTCCGAGCCGTGGCGCTCGAGGTACCCGGCTCGGAGATGCTGTCATGAGCGCCTGGCACGATCCCGATTGCACCGTTGTTGACGCCTTCCTGGAAAAATCGCAGTTCCGGCCGGGAAGCAGACCGACTTATCGCTGGTTCCTTCGCAGCTTCGAGGATGTAGCCCGACGTCATCCCGCGGTTGACCGGCAGATGCTCGACGTCTGGCTGAAGGAAATGGAAAAACGTTGGCGAATGCCGACGCTGCTCAACCAGGTCTGCATTGTCGATCGCTTCCTCGAACACCTCGTCGAAATCGGGCTGATCGCCGAGAATCCCGTTGCTGTGCTTCGTCGTCAGTACAACGCCAAACAAAACAAGCCGATCTGGCGGGCTCTCGCTTCCCCCAATCCCGACGAAGCCCTGGCCGCATTGCGACGGCCCGCGCCCTACGGCAGCGTGCTGGGGGACTTCATGCGCGAGCATGTCGCGTTGATGCGCAGCCGGGGCTATCAGTATGAGACCCAGGCTCACTGGCTATTGCGGTTCGATCGGTTCCTCCAGGCGAACCCCGAACTTGCCGGGGCATCGCTTGAGACAATGCTGGCGCGCTGGGCAACTGCCAAGCCGACCCGCAATCACGCGGCTGAATGTCAGAAGCTGGGGCGCATCCTGACCAAGGCGCGGTATCGCCTTGATCCCAGAATCCCGCCAAAACGCTTCAACGCCCGGCCAGAGCGGGAAGTGGCGCGCGAGCATCGACGGCCGCATATCTTCAGTCCGGCCGACGTCCGGCGGTTGCTCGATGTTGCCCGCTCGTATCCGTCGCCGGATGCTCCGCTGCGGCCTATGGTCCTCTACACGATGGTGGTTCTGGCCTATTGTGCCGGACTGCGCCGTAGTGAACTCGCCGGGCTTGATCTGGGTGACGTGGACCTTCAATCGGACACGATCACGATCCGGGAAACGAAGTTCTACAAGACCAGGATCTTGCCGCTAACCGGCAGCGTCATGGCCGAATTACGGGCCTATATCGATGCAAGGCGGCGCGCCGGCGCCCCGCAGGATCCGCGGTCCGGGCTCTTCTGGCACGAGCACTTCAATGATCGCTATACCCCCGTGACGGTCTCAACGATGATTACCAACGTCATGCGCCGCGCCGGGTTCAAGCCCCCGACGGGGCGGGCGGGACCACGCGTTCATGACCTGCGCCACTCGATGGTCGTGAACCGAATCCTTCAATGGTATCGATCCGGCGTCAATCCGCAGGACAAACTGCGCTTTCTCTCCACCTATATGGGGCACCGGGACATCAACTCCACGCTGGTCTACATCACTGTCACGCAGGACCTGCTGCATGAGGCAAGCGAGCGGTTCCGTACCGTTGGCGTCCGATGCCTCACAATGGAGGCGCGGCCATGACGAAGAGCAATCCGTTCCCCGCGTTGTTGCGGGCGTTCTTCCAGGAATGGTTGGCCGAGCAACGCAGTGCTTCGGTTCATACGATCCGGTCTTACCGCGACACCTGGCGATTGTTGCTTCGGTTTATCGCGGAGCGAAAAGGCGGCGGGGTTGCGCGGATCACGCTGGCCGATGTCTCGGCCGGCGAGGTGCGCGCGTTCCTCCATCATACCGAGCATGGGCGCAAAAGCACAATCGGCACGCGAAACTGCCGGCTCGCAGCGATCCGCAGCTTCTTCAGCTACGTGGCGGACAAGGATCCCGAATACATTGCGCAATGCGCCGAGGTCCTGACCGTCCCGCTGAAGCGGGAGCCCACCGCTGCACCCTGCTATCTCGAGACGGGGGAGGTCGAGGCGATCCTTGCTCAGCCCGACCGATCGACAATCGAGGGGATGCGCGACCATGTGTTGCTCTCGTTCCTCTACAACAGCGGCGCGCGCATCCAGGAAGCTCTCGACCTCTGTACCGACGCGATCCGGTTCGACGCACCGAACTTCGTGCGTCTTTACGGCAAGGGGCGCAAGGAACGCATCTGTCCGCTCTGGCCAGAAACAGTGACGTTGCTCCGGAAGTTGTTGGAACGCCAACCACGTGGGGCAGAAGAGCGAATCTTCGTGAATCGATACGGTGAGCCCCTGGGCGCCTCCGGGGTGCGGTTCAAGTTGGCCGCCTATGTTGAGGAAGCCGCCAAATCCATGCCGACGCTTCGGTCCAAACATGTGACGCCGCACAGCTTCCGGCATGCCACCGCCGTTCACCTTGTCGCTGCCGGGGTCGACATCACCGTCATCCGCAGTTGGCTTGGACACGTCAGCCTCGATACGACCAACCACTACGCACAGGCCAATCTGGAGACCAAACGAAAGGCGCTTGAACAGGTAGGCGCGCCGGCGGCGAGCAACGTCCCACCATCGTGGAAACGCGATGCCAGCCTGATGGAATGGCTCGACACCCTGTGAAATAATGCGAAGGACGTGGCGAAGTGTGCCGCCGCTTTGCGGGGCCGCGCCGCGCTCCTGCGCATTATCGCGACCTCGCGATAAGCGATCTTATGCGCAGCTGCGCATAACACGGCCCAAGCATCGGCATAGATGTCGTAGATCTCGATCTGCGCCGGGGTCAGCTCGTGCTTCAATATGTCATATTCGACTCCGGCAAAGCTCAGGGCGCGGGCGAGATAAAGGCCGCTGGCCTTGAGATCGCGGGCGACCAGTTCCATCGCGGCGATGCCGCCTTGCCGGATCGAGGAGATGAACTGCTCGCGATCGGGGAAGGCGGTTTCCGGGCCCCAGAGCCCGAGCCGGACCGCATAGGCGAGATTGTTGATGTCCGAGGCGCCGGTGGCCGAAGCGTAGCCGACGCGCGCGCCGGGTAGATGGTTCTGGAGGAGCACGCCGCAGATGCCCTGCTGCGAGCCGGCTTTGGCGCCCAGCGCCCCTTCCCCGCCGGCGACGCCGCCCATCTCGTGCGCTTCGTCGAAGAAGATGACCCCTTCGAAATCCTCGCCCGCCCAGTCGAGGATCTGCTTGAGCCGGCTGTGATCGCCGCGCGCTGAGCGCAGGGTCGGATAGGTGACGAACAGGACGCCCTGCTCGAGGGTAATGGGCTCGTCGATCTTCCAGTTGCCGACCGGCTGCACATCGGCCGAGACGCCACCGAGCGCAGTCCAGTCGCGCCGCGCATCTTCGAGCAGCGGCTCGTTCTTGGTGACCCAGATGTTGCGCCGCCGGCCCTGCAGCCAGTTGTCGAGGATGCAGGCGGCGACCTGTCGGCCCTTGCCGGCCCCGGTGCCGTCGCCCAGGAAAAAGCCCTTGCGATAGGTCCGCCCATCCTCGGCGAGGACGAGCCCAACGCCTTCCTTGTCCGGCTTGAAGCGGCCCGGGAGGGTCTGCGACCAGGCATGGCCGGCATAGACGACGGTCTCGAGCTGGGAGACCGACAGCAGACGTTCCGACACGGTGCGCTCGGGCAAGCGGGGCACATAGTGCGGGATGGGAGCGGCGATCGATCCCATCGCGACGGATTCGACGAGTGCGGTCGGGTGCTCGCCCGCTTTGTCGAATATGATGCGGCTCGGCCGATAAGGCAGATAGACGCCGGTCTGCTCCAGCAGCGGTGCCGGGGCTTCGAGGCGTTCATAATCGACCGGGAGAACGTCGTTGCGCGCCGGTGCGAAATAGGCGCGCGGCTTGACGGGCGCGCTCTTGACCGCGCGGAAGAGCGAGATGGCTTTACCGGACACCGGTGCCGCGCGGACGGGCGCTGCCACGACGGGCGGCGTGGTACGCGGCGGCACGGTGAGGACCGCGGCCAGTTCTTCGACCGATGCGCGCTGGATGACGGCGGGCGGCGCGTTTCCAGCGACCTTGTCGATGACGAAGAGCCGCACGGCGATGCTCGTGCCATGCTTGGTGTAGCATTTTTCGAGCCGCAGCGATGTCCGTACGCTCGCCTCGCGCAGCACGGTTTCGAAATGGTCGCGCATGCGCGCATTGGGGCCAAACCAATCGGGCATGATCGCCACCAGGCGTCCACCCGGTGCGAGGTGGCGCAGTGCCGCCTGGAGGTGCCGCACAGCGGCCAGGTCGTCGGTGCCGCGGCCGAGCGAGCGCGAGAAGGGCGGGTTCATCAGGATGACGCTCGGCCGCTCCTGCCGGGCCATCAGCGACCCGATCGCGGCGCCGTCATGCCCGGTGATGAGGGCTTCGGGGAACAGAGCCGCCAGGCGCGAACGCCGCGTAGGATCGAGTTCGTTGAGTTGTAGCGACCGATGATCTCCGAGCTGTGCGACGAGAAGGCCATTGCCCGCGCTGGGTTCGAGCACCACGTCCTGCGGCCCGACGTCGGCGAGCAGCACCGCAAGCGCCGCGATATCGGCGGGCGTCGAGAATTGCTGCCAGGCGATCTGCGCTTCGCTGCGCACGGTCTGGGTCGGCAGGCGCTGGACGAGCGCATGGGCCTGCGTCACGTCGGCGAAGCTCTCGAGGGTATAGGGCTTTTCTCGCAGATAGAGGGCGGTCGCGTGCTCCAGGAGTTCGAAGCTGTCGCGCTGCGTCCAGTGGCCGTCGGCGTCGCTGCCGCCAAAGGCGCTCGTCATCGCTTCGTTAAGCTGGCGGCGGGTGATGGGGGCCCCGCTGCGCAGCAGGGGAAGCAGGGCCTGGGCGGCAAGGCGGTCGGATGCGCCGGCGGCGGCGAAGAGATCGGACATGAGGGTATGCTCCTGTGACAGCTGCCCCTTCGGCAGCATCACAGTTCCGATCCCCCTCCCCTTTTCCGGGCCGGGATTCCCCGGGTCGTCTTCAGTGCCAGCCAGGTGCCGGTGTCGGGACCCGCCAAAACGCCGCTTCTATTTCGCTGTTCGGCGCCGCGCCGTCTCCATAAGGTGGACCCGTCTTCGAGAGGGGTGCGGGTGATCGGAAAAGCGCAAATGGACCGGCTCAAGAGCATCGTCCCGGTGGCGGTGGTTCTCCTGCTTGCCGCGATGGGTTTCTTCGCGCTGTCGCACCTCCTGCGCGAAGTGCACATGCACGACATCCGGGCAGCCTGGGCGCAAGTGGGCGTCCTTCATCTGCTCGCGGCGGCGGGGCTCACCGCGATCAGCTATCTGGCGTTGACGCTCTACGACGTGCTGGCGCTGCGCGCGATCGATCGTCCCCTGCCCTATCGCGTCGCCGCGCTGGCCTCGTTCACAAGCTATACGCTCAGCCATAATCTGGGCCTCGCGCTCTTCACCGGCGGCTCGGCCCGCTACCGGATCTACAGCGCGCACGGCCTGGGCGCGGGCGATGTGGGCCGGGTGGTCGCGATCGCCGGGCTGACCTTCTGGGGCGGCGTCTTCACCCTTGCCGGGGCGATGCTGGCGCTCTTTCCCGGCGGGCCCGGCTTTGCCGGCTTCGCGCCCTCGCCCTGGGTTTGGCGGGCAAGTGGCCTCGCGCTCCTTGCCCTCATCATCGGTGCGCTTGCCTGGTCAGGACCCGCGGGCCGGACTGTCCGGATCTGGAAATGGGATTTGCGGATCCCGGGCTACCGGACGGCGTTCGCCCAGCTTGGCGTCGCCACGGTCGATCTCATGGCCGCGAGCGCGGCCCTGCTGGTGCTGGTCCCGGGCGCCAGTCTTGCCGACTGGCCGGTCTTCTTCATCGGCTACATATTGGCGATCATCGCGGTGCTCGTAACCCATGTGCCGGGCGGCCTCGGCGTTTTCGAAGCGGTCATCGTCGCAGCCCTGCCGGCAACGCCGCGCCCGGAGCTTGTCGCCGCGCTGCTCGGCTACCGGCTGGTCTACTATATCCTGCCCCTGCTGATCGCAGGCGTCATCATCGCAGTACAGGAAGGAGCGCGCTGGCGGCGGCCGATGGCCGCGACGTTGCACGGCGCCCAGACGATCGCCTCGGGCATAGCGCCGACGCTGGTCGCGGCCCTCGTGTTCCTGGGCGGCATGGTCCTGCTGGTCTCGGGCGCGCTGCCCGCCGAGCATGACCGCATGGCGGCGCTCGCTGCGATCCTGCCCCTGCCGCTGGTGGAAATATCGCATCTCGCCGGCAGCGTAGTCGGCGCCGCGCTGCTGCTGGTGTCGGCGGGCCTCTATAGGCGCCTCGATGGGGCGGCCTGGCTGACAGGCCTGCTGCTGCTCATCGGCGCGCTGGTCTCGCTCGCTAAGGGCCTAGACTATGAGGAGGCAATCCTCATGCTGCTGCTCGCGGGCGTCCTGCGCTGGACGCGGGGCGCCTTCTACCGCCAGACACGGCTGACGCAGGAAGTGCTGACGCCGAGCTGGCTGGCAAGCGTGGCGCTCATGATCGGCCTGCCGATCTGGGTCGGCTTCTTCGCCTATAAGCGCGTGCCCTACAGCACCGATCTCTTCTGGCGCTTTTCGGAGCATGGCGACGCCTCGCGCTTCCTGCGCGCCAGCCTCGGCGTAGGCCTCGCGCTGGCCGCCTCGCGGTGTGGCGGCTGCTGCGCCGGCCCCCGTGGCGGGCCCGGGGCTCGCCAGCCTCGAGCCGCCGCAGGGCGAAGCGATGGCGCTGACGCACCGCACCGACGCCAATCTCGCCTATACGGGCGACAAGCGCTTCCTGTGCTCGCCCTCGGGCCGCGCCTTCGTCATGTACCAGGTGCGCGGGGCAAGCTGGATCGTGATGGGCGATCCGGTCGGCGATCCTGCCGAATGGAGCGAACTCCTCTGGCAGCTGCGCGAAGGGGCGGACGCCGCGCAGGGCCGGCTGCTGCTCTACCAGATCAGCCTGCAGGCCTTGCCCATGGCGATCGACCTGGGCTTGCAGATCGTCAAATATGGCGAAGAAGCGCGGGTCGATCTTACCACCTTCACGCTCGACACGCCGGCGGCCAAGCCGCTGCGCTATGCGGTGCGCCGCGCGGAGAAGAAGGCGCGCGCTTCGCGATCATCGCGCGAGACGAGCTTGCCGCGCATCTGCCCCGGCTGCAGGAGATTTCCGAAAGCTGGCTGCGCGAGAAGGGCCACCGGGAAAAGGGCTTCAGCGTGGGCCGCTTCGACCCCGCCTATCTCGCCCGCTTCGACTGCGCGGTCGTCCTGCGCGAGGAGAAGATTGTCGCCTTCGCCAATGTCTGGGCGACGCAGGATCGCACCGAGCTGTCGATCGACCTGATGCGCCACGATGCCGACATGCCCTATGGCACGATGGACTATCTGTTCGTGCGGCTGATGCAATGGGGCCATGGGCAGGGCTATCGCTGGTTCACCCTCGGCCTCGCCCCCTTGTCCGGCCTGGAGGCGCGCCGCCTGGCGCCGCTCTGGGCGCGGCTCGGCGCGCTTCTCTACCATCACGGCCAGGCGCTCTACGGCTTCGAGGGCCTACGCAGCTACAAAGAGAAATTCTCGCCGGTTTGGGAGCCGCGCTTCATCGCGGGGCCGCAAGGCCCGGCGCTCGCCAGGGCGCTGTTCGACCTCCAGGCGCTGATCGGCGGCAAATGAGCAGCCGGTCTCTTGCCCAGCGATGGGTCCGCGCCGCGCTGCTGGTCGCGTTGCTCGTCATCGCCGCGGGCGCGGGATATTGCCATTTTCTGGGCTATCCGGCGGGGCCGATTTACAGCCGGGTGCCGGCGAGCGCCTCGTCCGCAAGGCAAGACGGCACGGTCACCCTGTTTTTTTCCGGTGACCTGGGGTTCAACACCGGCATGGGGCCCAGGATCGCGAGGCACATCGCCGCGGTCGGGATCCCGGTCCTGGGCGTCAACTCGCTCAGCGCCTTTGCCCGTCGCCGCTCGCCGCAGGAGACGCGGGCGCTCGTGCGCCAGGCGATCGGCCGCGCCCTCGCGGAGCCGGGCGCGCGCCGCCTTGTGGTGATCGGCCAGTCCTTCGGCGCCGATGTTCTCCTGACGGGCCTCGCCGACCTGCCCCCCGCCGATCGACAGCGGATCGTGCTTGCGGCCCTCATCGTTCCGCAGGACACGCTGTCGTTCCGGGCGACGCCGGGCGGCGTCTTCAACGTCGGCAATGATGGCCCGGCTCTCCCCACCGCCCAGCGCTTCGATTGGGCGCCCGCGCTCTGTATCCAAGGCGAGAGCGAGCCGGAAAGCCTATGCCCCGTGTGGAGCGCGAGCGCGCGCAACGTGACACGGATCGCGCTGCCCGGCGGCCACTTCCTGAATGACGATGTCGGCAAGGTGTCGGCCGTAATCCTGCAGGCAATCGACGGGCATTGACCTCGTCCGTTGCGGGGAGCGAACTCAATCCCGCCGGCACGCACGACAGCCGCCCTTGGGGCGCGCCACGAGAGCATAACCACCCTCTTGGATAAGGACGTACTGCCGGTCGCAAACCCGGTGGCGAGAGTCGGCTTCCGGCAGAGGCAGGCAGAGATAATGTGCGGCCAACGACGCGGCGAACTCGACGGACTGTCCGGCGAAGATAGGAGGGTTACCCATCTCAGGCTGGTTCTTGGCCGGCCTGGCCTGCTGTCCGATATTTTTCTGCCATGCTCTGCGTGACCGAGAAGCGTGGCAGACCTCCGAAATTCGCTTTGATGAATTTTGCAGCCTTTGGCGTCTTCGCTCCCACGAAGTTCTGAGCATGGCCGACGGTAGCCCGGTTCTGTGTGAGAATGAGTTCCCGCTGTGGCCGCGCCACAAGCCGATCGGCGAATGACTTCGTGCCAGCAGCTACAAACCAAACATTTGGAGCAATCGGTAGCCCGATGTAAGATGATGGACCGCCAAGCCAAGCTGCGTTGCTTGGCACATCGAGAGGCCAATCCGAAATCCAGAGTTCTCTCGGATTGGAGGTCTTTACTACGCGCCAATGCATGTTGATGAGTGTCGAGCCACGTTCAGGATCGTCGATTGCGTACCTCAGTATTTTCATCTGCAGGTCTTGAACGGCAACCGGTGGAAGCTCCTCGCCTTCGCCATCGGCTTCCATGAGTGGGCGAGCTCGCTCAGCCTGGATCGCCACGGCCTCGCGTAAGCCACGTATGTCCAGTGGCGTCCGGAAGATCAGCGACATGACAAACCGTGCCCACTCGGTGCATTCTTGGTCGCTCAGAGCATCGACTTCACCCCGAAGCAGGCGCGCGTGGACATTGGCTGCAGCGTTATCGATCCACTGCATGAAGATCGTTTCCATTTGCTGCGCATGCTCGGGAGGAAACCCCTCAGTTTTGTAGAGATCACGGCCGAAGCAGACGCCTTTTGGTGACTTTGGTTCGCACTGAACGTCGCCGCGCCAATCTCGGTAATAGCGAAGCAACTCGCCACCCGTTTTCCATTCCTCCAACAAAAACTGAGGGATAAAGTGGTGGCGCCATGGCGGATTCTGTGTCTTCGATTGCATCGTCATCGGTTCTCTTTGATTACCTGATGATGTAGCTCCCAGCTTGCGCCCGTGAAAGTCGGCTGCTCTCCCGGCCTCTGGGCGCTTACGACAATTTAGCCATAATCAGACTTTTACGCCTCGGCTGCGGAATGCCGAGAGTTGGTCTTCCCCGCCTCGAGGCTCAGTCTAGCATGCTGGGGCTGGTCAGTTGGCTGGTCCGCGCCAGATGGTTCGTTGCGCTCCCTTCCCATGACGCCTCCGAGTGATCCTGCTTGCAGGCATCGCGATCCGCAATATGAAGGCGGCGATCAGCGGACTATAGCGCTGACGCCCATTCCCGAGAAAGGGAGACCAGATTGGCTCAAGATCTTCTTGTCACACTCACCGTCGATATCGTCGCGGCACATGTCTCGAACAATGCCGTGCCGGCGGCCGACCTGCCGGCGCTGATCGAGGGCGTCTATGGCGCGTTGAACCAGGCGGTGGTGCCGGCCCCAGAGCCCCAACCGGAAGAGCTTCGTCCGGCAGTGTCGATCCGCCATTCGGTCAAGCCGGACTATCTGGTGTGCCTGGAAGACGGCAAGAAGATGAAGATGCTCAAGCGCCACCTGGCGACCCATTACGGCCTGTCGCCCGATGCCTATCGCGCGAAATGGGGCCTGCCCAAGGACTATCCCATGGTGGCGCCGAGCTACAGGGAGCGCCGCAGCACACTTGCCAAGGCAAATGGCCTTGGCCGCAAGCCCGGCGAACCGGCACCGGCCGCGAAGGCAGGTGGCAAGGGCCGTCGGAAGCTTGGCATAGCGGCCGCCAAGCCCGCCCCGGACCGTCCCTAAACGTTAGAAGGCGGCAGGGCGCGCCCACCCCCAATCGGTCAGGCAAGCATCCTGTCGGCAAGCGTGAGAAGCTGCCGCGGGTCGAAGGGCTTCGAGAGCAGTTCGATATGCGGGAAAGCCTGGGGCAGGTTCTCGCGCCCATAGCCGCTCATGAACAGGAAGGGGATGGACTGCGCGGCGAGCGCATGCGCGATATCGTCGACCGGTTCGCCCGAGAGATTGGCGTCGAGCAGGGCAACGTCGATCCGATGGTGCGCGATGAGGTCGAGCGCCGCGCGCGGATCAGCGGCGGGTCCAACGATGATGGTGCCCGCATCCTCGAGCTGGCCGACGATATCGAGGGCCAGGAGCGGCTCGTCCTCCACGACAAGCACGTGCTTGCCTGCAAGGTTGCGCCATGCCGGTTCGCGCGATGGCGCAAGGCCGGCCTGCTCGGCGAGCGAACCCTGCCCCGCCCGCCCCTTGCCAGCCTCTTGTGCTGAGCCCTCGTCGTCCGGCAGCGGAAACTGGATCTCCCAGCGTACGCCCTCGGCCTCGAGGCTCATATCGGCATTGCCGTGAACGCCGCGAACGGTGGCTTCGATCAGCCGCGATCCAAAGCCGCGGCGGACGGGCGCCCGGACGCTGGGACCACCGCGCTCGGTCCAGCTGAGCGCGAGCTGTTCCGGCCGGACAGTCCAACGGATGTCGACCGTGCCGCCAGCACGAGAGAGAGCGCCGTATTTGCGCGCGTTGGTGCCGAGCTCGTGCAGGATCATCGCCATCTTCGGCACGGCGTTCGCATCGAGATGGATGTCGGGGCCTGACGCGGCAATCCGCGGCTCGTCGACATGGCCGAGAGGTCAGACGACCGCGCGCAGCTGCGTGCCTTTCCAGTCCGTGGTGCTGAGCTGCGAGTGGACCCGGGCCATCGACTGGATGCGGCCCGAAAAGCTCTCGACGAATTCGGCGGGATCGCTGCAGTTGCGCAGGGTCTGTGTCGAGATTGCCTGCACGGTTGCGAGCATGTTCTTGACGCGGTGGCTGAGCTCGCCGGTCAGCATCTTCTGGAGCTGCTCGGATTCGCGCAGCGCCGCGCAGGTCCGGTCGAGTTCCTCCTTGCGTTCGCGCAGCGCTTCGTCGGCAATCGTCCGTTCGAGAAGATCGGCCGCCTGGCGGGCGAGGATGTCGAGGAGCCGGAGGTCGCGCGCCGAGGGCTCGTGCGGCTCGGTCCAATGGGTCGAGATCATCCCGAGCAGGCGTCCGTCGCGCGCGAGAAGCGGCGTGGTCTGCGCGGATCGGATGCCGGTGCGGCGGAACGCCTCGAGGTCCTCAGTGCCCGCGATTTCGTCCCATTCCTCATAATCGGGAATGATTGCGCGGCTGCCGGTCTTGAGCGCCTTGGTGCAACTACTGTGAGCCGCGGGGCTGACGATCTGCCAGAACTGGACCGCCTCGGGCGGCAGGCCGCGCGAGCAGAGAAGCTGGAGGCAGCCCGCATGGCCCGAAACATCGCCGCGTGGCACGACGAGCTGCATCGTACCGAACTGCGACTGGGTGATGGTGATCGCCGCGTCCACGATCTTGCCATAGAGCTCGACGCGATCCTGCTCGCCGATCAGCGCGACGCTGATCGAGTGTATGAGGTCGATGTCGGCGAATGGTCCGCCCGCCTGCTCGAGTGGGCGATGGGCAGACGACGGGGCCCCGAAAGGCACCACATTGGACATGAGAAAATATCCCCCGAAGGCGGAAAATTGCTACGCGTGACAGGTATAAAAGCAGGTCATCGCAAAATGGTTTCCGGCCGTCGCACAAAAGCGGGGAATCGCGCGGCCCCGGGAAACCAATCCTGCGCAATGAGCAAAGTTCAGCGCCGGCCGGCTTGTGCCTCGGCTTCGAGCACCCGCGCCCAATCCTTGAAGGGAGCGGGCGGCAGCGCTTCCACGAGGTCAAGATCGGGGCGCGCATAGCATTCCATCGCCTGCGCCATGGCACGCCGGCCTTCGGGATCGTTGTCGCCCGCCACGAAGAGCCGCGTCACTGAAGCGGGTATTTGAAGCTGGTGAAGCCTGCGGGCACCCAGGCTGGCCCAGCACGGAATGCCGCGCAGCAGGGTGAAAGCCCGCGCGGTCTCGAAACCCTCTGCAATGCCGAGAATATCCGCAGGACGCGCGCCTTGCCACGCCCCGCGCCCCGGCGTGCCAAGCATGACCTTGCGGGTATAGCGGCCATCGGGGTCCAGGAAGATGCGCTGGATGGCGGTCAGGCGCTGACCTTCCTGGACCGGCACCAGCAAGGCGGGAAGAAACTGCGTTCGCGGCTTGGGAAGATAGGGACAACGCGGATGGAACCGCAGGCCCTGGACGAGCGGTACGAGGTGGCGCCCGCGCAGGTAGGTTTCCCCAAGCGTACCGATGATCTCGGTGCCCTGGTCCCAGACGCGCTGTGGATCGCCCCTTCCCCGCCCTTCAGTGCTGCTGGGCGCAGGGAAATGTCGGCCCGGTCGCACGCGCCGAAGCTCACGCAGCACGTCTTCGCGCGCGCAGCCGGCAAAGCAGGTCACGAGGATACCGCGGTCGCCCTGGCGGATTGAAAGGCTGGGGTCGCTGTCGGCGTGGGCGGGGCATCGGCACATGGCGACATTACCGCTCCACGTGCCCCCGAGGGCGCCGACGAGATCGATGAGTTCCTGGGACGGTCTAAGGGCTGTAAGCGGCATGATATCCTCCTTGCTTACCGTCCTGTTCCCCCCTTTCCTCCTCCTTGGGGTGGACGTTGGCTGCTGAGCCCGTTCAAACCAAGTCAATGCTCGGTCCGGGGCACCTTGAGCGAAGCGCGCGCAAGGGCTCGGACGACCCTGCCAGCCTTGGCATCGTAATCGACGACATCCGTATCGGGCAGATGGCCGCGAACGGTCTGACGCGCGGGCGGAAACCCGGGGTCGATGCTCGCGAAGACGACACGGTTCCCGCCATTTTCGGCCGGAAGGACGATCGTGCGGTTCTCGAAGCTGGCCCCGATACGGCGTTCGAGCGTGGCAAAGGCCATGGCATTGTCGCACAGATTGGCCACCAGCAGTCCGTTTCTGCCGAGGCGATCTCGGCAGCTGTCGTAGAAGGACCGCTCGCTCAGCGCGGGGGGAAGGCCCCGGCTGTCAAAGCCGTCGAGAATGAGGATGTCGGGCGCGCCGGGGGCGCTGAGGATATAGTCCAGGCCATCGGCGCAGATGACGCGGAACCGGTCGTTGTCGGGCGGGATGTGGAACTGCTCGCGCAGGGCGATGACTGCGGGATCGATCTCGACAACGGTAATGTCGCACTGGGGCAGGCAGCGATAGCAGGCCTTGGCGAGCGATCCGCCACCCAGGCCAATCATTTCGATCTTTCGGGGCGCGGGACGGAACAGGCGGAAGCCCATCATCATGCGCGTATAGTCGAACAGGAGATGGTCGGGATCGCTGATCCGCATGCCGCTCTGGACCGTGGTCCAGTCGAAGAGGAGCGACAACATGTCACCAAACCGGAACAGCATCGGCCCCGTCTCGCCAAAAGGCGCGTCGAGCGCGATCGGGATGTTCCCTGCTCCCTGGAAGCGGCCCTCAAGATTGCTGCCTGGCGCGGGCTGATCGAACCGCAGATCGAAGACCATGTCGTGAAACAGCTCGAGATCGATCGACGGCCCTACCCCGCCCCCGTCGGTCATTGGCGCGGCGCCTTCGCGGAGGGGGTCAGGCTCACGTCGCGGCGATGGAGAGCGATGCCGAGCAGCAAGGCCGAGGCGGCGGCAACCCAGATGGCCTGGTGGCCGATGACGCCGAACAGGATGGCGCCCAGCACCGCGCCCGCCAGGAGGCCGAGCCATAGCAGGAGATAGGGAACCCATCCGAACCGGTCGCCGCCCATGAGCGCGGACAACAGGCGCTGGCCCAGCTTCACCAGCGTGCCGGTCATATAGGTGAGGCCGATCTGTACCTCGCCATCATGTTCGAACAGGGCATTTTCTGCGCCCATCGCCATGGCGAGCGCCGCGGCCGCAGCCCAGGTCGCGTCGGCCGCCGCAAGCAACGAGGCGGCAGTCAGCATGGCCGCGATGAGGTACATGAGCGCACCATGGCGGGCGCGCCTGATGGTTCGTCCGCACAGCGAGCCGAGCATGACGCCCACGACAAAGGATGCGATCAGCCCGCCGGCGGTCAGGGCGTCTGCGACATGCTCGCTCAAGCCGACGGCAAGCCGCGTGGAGTTGCCGCTCATGAATGAGACGAAGAAGCCGCCGAGATAGAGGAAGCCGAGCGCGTCGACAAAGCCGGCGAGCGCGGAAAAGCAGGCAGCGAGACCCCAGACGCTTCGCGCATAGCGGTTCATCGCACCACGTCCCTAAGTGGCGCTGGCCGTGAGGCCGCACGACAGATCACGATCCCACCGCGCAATCTCGCGGCGGTTCGCCAGATGGATTGCGGAAAGCCGAGCCAGGTCCTGCGTGCAAAGCGACCGGTCTGCGAGACCCTTGCGGAGAAAATCGTACAATCGCTGGTTGTGAAGGAGAAGGAATTCTCGAATTGTCCGCGCCGTCATCATGTCTCCCGCTTATGTCTCAGCGCAAATCGCTTTGCTGACGCGCCTCTCGATCGATGCCTGATCATTCCGCCCGTTTTCTGACACCGCGAACCTTAGCACATTCGCTCTCATTTCGTAAGATTGAATTGTGATGTATGAAACATCATTGGACCAGTCGGGCGCTGGACATGCACAGCCGCCGCCGGCCCCGGCCCGCCTCCTCCCCTACCAGGACGGCAGCGCCCTCGGCCGAGGACGCTGCCTTGGCTACCGGTGCGCTATCGCAGCCGCACCGGCACATAGGCCGGCGCTTCGCCGCGCCCTTTGACCCGTAGCAGGATCGCCGATCGTCCCGCCGCCCTGGCCTGCCGGATCGCGGCTTCCAGATCAGCGGCGCTCGCGACCGGCCGGTTGTTGGCCGAGAGGATGATGTCGCCGCGGCTGAGGCCCTTGCGCGCCGCATCGGAATTGCTCTCGACGCTGCTGATGACGAGGCCCTGGGAGACGTCGCTCGCGCCGAGTTGACGCGCGATGCCTGGGGTCAGCGGTTCCACGGCAAGCCCGAGCGTCTTTTCGCTGGGGGATGCGCGATCCTCGTCGAAATCGTCGAAACGGCGGTCATCGCGGCCAAAACCCTGCCGGGCGAGCTTGTCCTCGCTGGGACGAAGCACTGGCGTGGCAGTCACGGTCACGCGCTGGTTGCCGCGCATGAGTTCGACTGCGACCTTGCGGCCAGGATCGATGCTCGCGACCAGGAACGACAGGCTTTGGTTGGGGGTGACGTCCTTGCCGTCGACCCGCAGGATGACGTCGCCGGCGCGTATGCCGGCCTGTGCCGCGGGCCCACCGGGCTCCACGCTCTGGACGAACTCGCCGCGGTCTCGCGGAACGCCGAGCGATGACGCGAGGTCTTCGGACATCGGCTGTATGGTCACGCCCAGATAGCCGCGTTCGATAGCCTTGCCGGCCTTGAGCTTCTCCACGATCGGCGCGGCGATCTCCGCAGGGATGGCAAAGCCGATCCCGACATTTCCGCCCGTGGGCGAGAAGATCGCATTGTTGATGCCGATGACCCGCCCGCTGCTGTCGAACATCGGTCCGCCCGAATTGCCGCGGTTGATCGAGGCATCGGTCTGCAGATAGCGGTCATAGGCGCGCCCTGTACCGGTATTGCGGTAGACCGCCGAGACGATACCGGCCGTGACCGTGCCGCCCAGGCCGAAAGGATTGCCGATCGCGAGGACCCAGTCGCCGACCCTGACGCGCGTGGAATCGCCGAAGGTCACGAACGGCAGCGGTTTGCGCGACGTGATCTTGAGGACCGCCAGGTCCGAGGCGGGATCGCTGCCGACGAGGGTCGCCGGATATTCCTCGCCATTGTGCAGGGTGACCGTGATCGTCTCGACCTTGCTCTGCCCATCAGCGGTGATGACGTGGTTGTTGGTGACGATGTAGCCGTCGGCAGAAAGGATGAAGCCTGAGCCGAGCGACTGCGCTTCGCGGGTGCGCGGTCCCGTGGGACTTCCGAAGAAGCGCTCGAAGGGCGTGCCGGCAAAGGGGCTGAAGCTCGGCATCTGCACGCGCTGGCGGGTCGAGATGTTGACGACGGCGGGCGCCAGCCGTTCGGTGAGATCGGCAAAGCTTTGCGGCGCGCCCGGGCGCGGCACGACTGGCGATGCGGCGGGCGGCGATTGCGCTGCAGCGGACGATGGCTGGCCGATGACAAGGCCCAGGGCGGCAGCGGTGGTTAATAGGGAGGCAAAGATCCTGTCAGGATTTCGCACGAAATTCTCCTCTTCCTTCCTTTCTCGAGATGGGAACGGGCGGCGCGGCACTGGCTACGCCGGTGGTCGATGTCGGCAAAGCGGCAGGGTCCGCAAAGGAATGCGATGAGATGTCCTCACGCCAATGGCCGCGCGCTCACGCACGCGGCCAAAGCGTCACCGGACCCGGGCGGCCCGCATCAGGTCGTGTGGGATGGACTCGCCTGAGCCTGCGCCGACCCGCTGGTCGTCTGCAACTGCGGCTTGGCCGCAGCGCTGCAGTCGCCGGTGCTTGTCTTCGTCATCTTCGGCTGCGCGCTCGCCGTGCCGTCCGAGGTCCAGGTCACGCTCTGTGCGCAACCATTGGGACCGATGGTGGTCGAGCTATAGCTGTAGTGGACCTGCGCGCCCTTCGGCAGGCCCGAGAAGGACACGAAATGCGGTGCCTCGCTCGCCGTCACGTCAGCGTTTTGGGCATGGATATCCGCGACGCGCCGCATCATGGCGTTCATCTGCGCATCCATCAGCGCAGAGATCCGATCCATCTGCGCGAAGGGCTGGAACGCCGCATCGACGAAGTCGATCTGGTCTGGCTGGGCTTGGGAAATTTTGACCTGCGGAGGCGTATCGCCGAAATAGGTGATGTGGGCGATCTCACCGCCCGGCAGGTTGACGGTCATTTTGTGCTCGTGGGACGCGGCATAGGCCACACCGCCCACCAGCGAGGCGGCAAGGCAGCCGCCGAGCAGAAGTTTGTGCGTGGTTCGCATGGGGATCTCCCTTACAATTCAAGCACAGGGCAAATTGCCATTCGAAGGCTGAACGCGCGATGACTGCGGCTCAGCGAGAGTGTCGCGGGACGGCGCTCCGCGTACAAGAGCTTTGTCCAGCCGTACCGCCCCTATCCCTCGATGCGAAGGAAGGAGGCGGCGTTGTCGTGGAGGATCAGACGCTTTTGCCTCTCTGTGAGAAAGGGCGCGCGTCTGATCCGCTCGATCGCGATTCCGATAGCGTCGGGCCATACCATGTTGTCGGACCCAAACATGATCCGCCGTTCGAAACCGGCGTCGATCAGCCGACGCAGATAGGGGTAGAATTGCTGGTCGGGATAGGCCCAGTCGAGAACAGCCACATCGACATAGAGTTGCGGATGGGCGAACATCATCGCGATCATCGCGTCTCCGAAAGGCCAGCCGGCGTGGGCAACATAGACCCGCAGCTTGGGATGACGGATGAGCACGGGTTCTAGGCGGAGCGGATCACCAGCCGAGACGAGATAATGCGGCGTGGCGAAGTAAGCTGTGCCAGGTGGCCCGGGCCCCATGTGGATGCCGATCGGGATGTCGTTGGCCTCTGCGAAAGCGAAATAGGGCTCGATGCGTGGGTCGTCGGGGGCGATGCCGGCATATTGCGTGGTAATCTCGCTCAGCGCCTGCATTTTGCCTTCGGCGTGGAGCCGGCGCAGATCTTCAATCGGCGGGAGAGCGCCGCTGCTGCCGAAGCCGATGCCAGGAAGTATGTGGCCATCCCCATGACGGCGATAGTCATCCACCACCTCCGCTGAGCCGCCGGCAAGGGCCAGCACATTGTAGCGTTTCAGCTGGGCGATGCCACGATCGCGCAGAGTATCCGCATCGGTCGGCGATGACAGCACGGTCGGGCAATCGGGGTGGCCGGTAAACCAGTCGAGATACCCGTCCAACGGTTGCCCGGGATCGCGCGGAGCCCATTCAGGATAGGGAGCGCAGGCCTTGCCCCCGGGAGGTCCCTGATCGTCAGGACGATCGGCGTGGAAATGCATGTCGATCACGTCGAACTTTGGCCGAGCGGGAGCTGGTGTTCCGGTAAAGGCGATAGCAACGATACAACCAAGCGCCACTGTGTAATAAAGCGCTCGCCGGCTCATTGTACATTCCGCCCCATTGCGCATGATCTTGCCCGTCAAAACAGTATCCGCTGGTGCCGCTGAACACGCCTGATTCTCAGCACGATCACCTTGATACGGTCGCGTCGTTAGTCAAGCGGCGTTCAAGATCGATGAGAGGCGGTAATCGATTGCACGGAAGTTTGGCTTGAAGGATGTGTTGCTCCGGCGAGGATGATATGGGGTTGGGGGGGCAGCCGACCAGGGCATGGTGCACAACTTCGGCGGCACCGCGGAAGGGTGCTTCTTCCTCAAAAATCCATCTTTAAAAACGCCCAAGCGGAGCGCGGGAGCTTCTATATTTCAATGATTCTAAGATTCAGGGGCAATTTCGCCCATGGAACCAATGGGTTAGACCCCGTTCATGTGAGCGGCTGGGGGCTTTATCGTGAGGACTCGGGGGCCTTTATGCGAGCGGCCGGGGGCCTTTGCCTGAGTGGCCGGGGGATTATGTGAGGGATCGGGGGAATCGTCCCAGTGTCTTGCAAAACAACACGGGAATGGCTTGAAAGGCCAGCCTTTTTGGTACGACGCCCACCCTAAACCTCGACCGACCTTCTTTATGTGAGCGATCGGGGGTGATCCCCCTGCCCTTCCCCGCCCGTTTATATGAGCTTCCGGGGGGGGCCTCAGATACCGACAAATTCGCTATTTCGAACCGAGTCGCTTTATATGAGTGATCGGGGTGCTGGCGAAAAGGCTAGTAAAATCAGGTAGATGTGGTGGCGTTAATGTGAGTGCGCGGCGGATGCTGCCATGCGGCTGGTAAAAGCGGCGCGGGTCCGAATACCGCGGCGAGGTCTTTATATGAGCGATCGGGGGATATCGCGAGACTCGCAGCGAATCCGCGAGTCGGGCAATTTCTTTATATGAGTGGTCGGGGGCCGCCGGTTTGCGCCCCTGTCAGCCTTTATGTGAGGGCTCGGGGGCACGTCTATGTGAGTGAACGGGGGGATGTTCTCTTTATGACAAGGTGATGATATGCAACTCACATGAAGCCCGATTCGGACATCGTTGAGATCGAGGTTTCCCCGGAAGCGGATGGCCTTAGCCGGACGCTCCGGGTCGCCGATGTGATTCGCCGCCGCGATCTCGATTTTGTAAGCAAACCGGGCGAACTCGTCGAATCCGAGTTTGAAACTGGCTCCTTGAGCGCTGCCGGGCGCAAGGCCTTCGCCCTCATGCTGCGCAAGGCTGGGCCGGACGCTGGCGAGGACAGAAACTTCACGATTACCAAGAAGGAGCTGCGCGGATCGCACAAGGGCAATGAACGCATCCAGCCCGTGATGGACGAGCTTTTGCGCGTGATCGTGCGCATTCGCACGACGACCAAAAAGGGCAAGCCCGCGATTATGTCGCAGTCCCTGCTCTCAAGCTGCGTCGAGGAAATCTCCGAAGACGGCATGAGCGTCGTTGAGTACGAGTTTTCGGAAGCCTTCAAGCGCGTGATGCAGCGCTCGGACTATTATGCGCGGGTCAACCTGGGCGTCATGCTGGCGCTGCAGTCACGCTATTCGCTGACGCTCTATGACCTGGGCTGCCTGATCATCAACCGGCAGAACCGCGTCGTGAAGATGGAGGTTGAGGAACTGCGCCGGCGTCTGGGCGTGCCGGAGGGTAGCTTCAAGAATTTCGCGGAATTCCGCCGCGATGTCCTGGCAAAATCGAAGCTGGAGATTGACCAGCTTGCGGATTTCACCGTGGAATGGGACGAGATCCGCGGGTCGGGGCGCGGACGGCCTGTCGAGGCTGTGAAGCTCACATTCAGTCCCAAGGATCCCGTCGATCAGGAGGAAACCGCCAAGGAGCTCGATCGGCCGAAGGTGGGTCGGCGTGCCAGGCGGGACGGAACGGTCGAGACGGTCGCAACGCCGCCCGTTCCCCTGCCCCCGGCGCGCCCTTTCCCCTCGGGATCGCTCAGTTTCTGCCCTGACCAACGCATTATCACGATCTTTCGCGATTTTGGCGGAGGCTGGGACAAGGACATGATTGCCGATGCCTACAGGCAAAAAATGGGCGCAAAGCTGGAGACCCTGACGGGCGCCGCTCTCTACAAATCGTGGGAAGGCTTCTGCAAAAGCTGGGTCGCGATGCGCGGGACGCCCTGAAGTCCCCTCCCCCCATTCCTCACATAAAGAGCCGGGCCCTACTCCCCGCTACCCCCCTGCCCTTCCGCGAGATCGATCAGCGCCATGATGCCGTCGGGCAGGCTGAGGTTGCGATCGTCGCACCAGCGAACGAGCCGGTCGCGCTCGGGCGGCGACAGGCGCATGCTGATATGGAGCGAGCGCGCGGGACCACGCTGCGGCTTGCGCTTCGGGATGATGCCCACTTCGCTCGCGACTTGCGGGAAATAGCCGGACGGAAGCGTGGTTGGCGCCGGTTCGCGGACGGGCGCCGGTGCGGCGGCCGGAGCGGGCTTCGGCGTCGCAGCGATCAGGTTCTTGAGGCGGTCGGCCGGGTCTTCGCTATGCTCGATGCGCTGCCGGGTGGAGCCGATGATGTCCCCCATCGCGCCGGCAGCAGACTTGGGCTCAGGCATTGACGGCCTCCTTGTTCTGAATTTCGCTGAGTATGTCGGCCAGGATGCCTTGCGCGATGCGCCGCGCCTTCTCGGTCTTGGCCAGGCCCGCGGCCTCCACCTCGGCCAGCGTCATGCGATAGTTGGACATGGCGCGGAACGCGTCGAGCGTATGCATCTGCTCATTGAACGTCGGCAGAGCATTGCTGATCTGGCTGTCGATCTCCCATTCGGCCTTGGAGCGGGCGACCTGCCCTGTCTGCGTGATCAGGACCCTGTAAGGTACGCCGCCGCACATCTTGCCCAGCATGTCGCTGGTTTCCACGGTGCGCTCGAGATCGAGGCGGGATGAGCGCGTCGGAATGACGACGAAATCAGAATCCATCGCGGCGTAGGCGGTCTTGAAGTTCGAAGTGCCCTCGGAATCGACAATGACGAGCTGTGCGGCATCGCGCGCGCGCGCGATAGCGGGTCCAATGTCCGCGTCCCGGAGCTGCGAGGCGTCTTCCACCGTGATGCGCCCCTCCCCTCCCCTGTCGGCATTCATCCGATCCCGATACCAGTTGAGCAAGCTGTTCTGACGGTCGGCATCGAGCATGAAGACCGAACCGCCGAGCGCCTCGAATTCGGAAGCGAGCGCGAGCGCGAGCGTGGTCTTGCCGGCGCCGCCTTTGCTTTGCGCGATCGTGATGACGGGCATGCGAACTCCTGTAATGCGATAGCGCTGCACACTGCGCGGCACAAACATGGCCCGCCCCGCACCGCGCCGCACACAATGACAGCGCTACTGATAGCGTCACCGCCCGCGCCACGCAAGGCGCGTATACACGCGACAGCGCGTGCAAGTGCGCGGCAGTATGCATAAGCGCTGGGAATGGTGCCAGCGCGACGAGCAGCGAGTGCGCGTGTGCGTTACAGGGCGAACATGCCAGCGAGCGCGTATGCGCACACGCTGGCGGAATGTGCCGCGCGGGGGCAAGCGTCATCGCTGCATAGCGTGCAGCGGAATGTGATGCTGAGGCGCGTTACAG
This sequence comes from Sphingobium amiense, assembly GCF_003967075.1. Lineage (NCBI taxonomy): Bacteria > Pseudomonadati > Pseudomonadota > Alphaproteobacteria > Sphingomonadales > Sphingobiaceae > Sphingobium > Sphingobium amiense. Next base: position 182,141 of record NZ_AP018666.1, on the reverse strand, counting down.
TGTGCGGCACATTATGCGGCACAACATTAAGTGCCTAAATTCTAAGCCTTATATCGCATACAAGGCGACGAGGGCCGGAGGTGATCCAAGCTGGATTTGCCTTATCGGGCGTTGAGAAGCTCATCGATCGCAGCCATCTCCGCGTCGAATTGATCGAAGACAGCCGCCAGATTTCGCGATGGCGAGGGGAGGAACCTCTCCACGCGGGGGCGCCCAAGCGGTGCCTTGGCGAAGCCAAACTCGACAGCGAGGTCGACGCTCATGAAAATGCGCCACGTCCGTCTTGTCGTGATTTCAGTCAAAAGCCCGGTACCGGCGGCGCGCTCCAGCAACTTGCTTGCGCCAGTCACGGTCAGATCAAGAAGTCGCGCCACAGCCTGTGGCGACAGGACCGGTTGGTGAAGCGTAAGCGCGAGGAGGGAGGGCAGGGCACCGGGACGATAAGACTCCGCGATTGCCGTTCGGGCTTTGCGATGGAGGCGCTCCAGATGCTCAAGGCGTTCAAGGCCACGCTCGGCGCGCGCGGCAAGGGCCCGCAGGAGCGCGAGCCAATCGGCTTCATTCAGCGTCTTCTTCAAGCGGAAGGCCTTTGCGCCGCCGACGAGGCAGGGGAGGGGGCTCGCTGTCAGATCCTGGTCCCGTAAGGCGAACGGCAGACCGAGCCAGGGGTCGAGTCCGCCTCGTACTTGTGCATAGCGCCGGATCTGTTCGAGCGCGCGGACGAGGGGAGGGTGGTCCGCGGCCTCGGCCGGCAATTCGACAGCCTTGGGAAGCGCATCGCGCCAGGCAAAGGGGTCAGATGACCCCAGCATGTCCTGCCAGGGCGCGAACGCCTCATATTCGCCGCGGTTCGTGGCCCGCAGCTGTCAGCCGACAAAATAGGCTACATTTCAATAATATCATGTAATATCAATATATTACATCGGATGCTCTGCGAGTAATTCTGTCTAGGGCAATATACACGTCGCGGTGTTCGACAAAATAAGCTACATTTCGCGGACAGCAAAAATCATTGGGGAGCCCGTTCCGTGATTGAGCGCAAGCCGTCTCCAGCGCCCCGGCGGAGCCTCAAATCGCTTGAGGCGGGATTGGCTCTCTACCCCCATTTCCGGCGACATATATCGCTTTCCGGCCCGGTGACAGCGGCTCAGGTTCAGGCGATTTCCGAGGCAACCGGCCTTAAAGAGCGGCAGATACGGACACTGGCCGCGCGCTTCCGGGTGCATCCGGTCGCGGAAACGCTGGCTCCAAAACCGCGTGGACCCGCTGTTGGATCGCACAGGATCGATCCCGAGGTGAGGGCCGCCATCGAGACGTTGATCGACGAAATTGCGCTCAAGATGGTGCCGCCATCGCGTGCGGAAGCGGCGCGGCAGATTTGGGGCCTGTTGCACGCGGACAACGGAGATCATCGCTTTCCCGCCGATCTGATCCCAAGCGAGAAGACGATCGAGCGGCTTCTGGCTGAGATTCCGAGCCGTGTTTGGGCGAAAGCGACGATGGGATCGAAGACGCGGAGCGCCCATGAACCGCACCCCGGCGAATATGCAAGCGAGGGATTTCTCGACCTGGTTCAGATGGATCACACCAAGGGCGATGTCATCCTGGTCGATAGTCTGCGGCGCGAACAGCTCGGAAGACCGTGGATCACCTTCCTCATCGAAATCTGGACCCGGTCCATTCTTGGTTACTATGTCAGCTTCGGCGACCCCTCGATATTCCGGTGCGGACGGGCGGTTGCGAGCGCTGTGTTGCCCAAAGAGCCGGCCCTCGCCCACCTGGGCGTCGATGTCAGCTATCCGATGCACGGTTTGTTCCGGCGCTTGCATGCCGATCAGGCCAAACCGCATCGCTCCGAAGCCTTCCGGCGCGCCTGCGTCCGCAATGGGATTGGCCCCGATGTGCGGAGGCCCGGGCCGGCCCATCTTGGCGGGCATATCGAGCGGCTGATCGGCACGATGATTGGAAAACTGCGGCTTTTGCCCGGTGCGACCGGATCGAACGTGGCGGCGCGCGACGGCTATGATGCCGAGGCGGACGCGGCGATGACGCTTGTGGAATTCGAGCGCTGGCTGCTGTGCCAGATCGCGATCTATCATCACGCGCCGCATAGCGCGCTGGGCGGCCTGTGTCCGGCCCAGATGTGGGAGCGCGAGGCGGCGAAGCACAGCCCGCTGCTGCCCGTGTCGGTCGATGCGGGCGAACTGTTCCGCCAGTTTCTGCCGTCGAAGTCGCTCACGGTCCATGCCAAGGGTATCCAGATCAGATATCGCCATTACTGGCACCCGATGCTTGCCGCCAGGATCGGCCAAAGGGTCGAGATCAGCTGGGATGAGCGGACGATCCAGCATATCTACGCCGACCTCGACGGCCGCTATGTCGAATTGCCGGTTGTCGGCGACTATCCCGACGTCTGGGAGGCGGATTGGGAGGCCGCCAGGGCAGGAGTGCGGGCGCTAGGCCGGGCCTACCAGGCCGATGGCGGTCGCGCGGCGACGGCGCGGGCGGTGGCCGCCGCCAATCAGGAAATCCACCGCGCCCGCGTTCGCACGAAGGCGGCGCGGCGCCAGGCAAAGCGCCGCGAAGGCGAGGGGACGACGCTCGCGGACCTCCGGTATGGCGAAGCGCCGGAAAAGCCGCCCATTGACTGGAAACCGGTCGCCGAGCTCAGCGAAGACGACTGGTTGCAGGAGCGGACATGAGCGCCGCTGCGACCGCGCCATCGCTGGCGCCCTCCTTCTGGATCGATTTCGAAGAAGCGCGGAACGCGGTCGAGACGATCGTCGATGTCGCGCATGACGATCCCGAGGAACGCCCGACCTGCATCGTGCTCACCGGACAGTCCGGCATGGGCAAAACCTCGATCCTGCGCGAAGCGCAGCGCCGCCTTGCCGAAGCCTTTCCCGAGCCCGCCGATTGGGGCGAGGCGCGCTATCAGCCCGTGCTGCGCACGGTCATTCCCTCGAGTCCGACCTCGCTCAAGATCAACCTCGCCCTGCTCTGGAAACAGGGCTGGCCGATCCGCACGAACACGCACAAAACCGCCGATTTGAAGGTCGTCGACCTGCTGGCCGAACAGGGCACGCGGCTGGTCGCGATCGACAATGTCCATGTGATCCTGACCGCGAGCGGCGTTGCGCGGCGCGATACGCTCGATGCGTTCCGCTTCCTGATGAGCGCGGGCAATGTGCCGCTGGTCGTGGCGGGCCTCGATGTCGCCCGGCAGATCTTCGCCGACGATGTCGAGCTGGCGTACCGCTCAATCATCCTCAAATTGCCGTTATGGGAGCCGGGCGAGCCCGCGCAGCGCCTGATCCGCGCGCTGGCCCGCGGCATGGGGATGGAGGAGCCCGACCATCTCGCCGAACCCGCGTTCGCCGAGCGCATCTGGCGGACCAGCGGCGGGGTCACCGGGAACTTCAAGCGCATCCTGCACTGGTCGGGAAAGGTCGCGCGGCGGCATGACCGCCGGTTCGTGACCCAGGACGATATCACCGAGGCGCTGCAATTGTTTACGCCTTATAGCCCGGAATGAGCGGGCGGGAGATCGAGCCGCTGGCGTTTCGGGTGAGGCCGCTGCCCGAGGAATGTTTCGAATCCTGGCTGCGCCGCCTGGCCGCGCGTCATGAGACCACGCCCAAAGCGCTGTTTCGCCATCTCGGCATCGACGCGGCGCTCGCCGATCGCGACCTGGCCGTGTCGCCCGTACCGGCCACGTCGCGCGTACCGGCCACGTCGCGCGCATCGGCTTGGTTGGCCGCGCCGGCGCCGGCGGTCGCTGGCGTGCCGGACCGCCGCCAGGTGATGGTAGAACGGCTCGCGTGGGCGACGATGGTGCCCGCGAAGGCGATTTCTAGGACGTTCGTCGGCTGTGGGCGCGGCGATCTGTTGCCGCTGACGCTGCGGTCAATCGGCTGCGCCCAGTGCTGGCTTGACTGGCTGGTGTCCGGCGCGCCGTGGCGGATCGAGCGGAGCTGGATCTTGCGCGTGACGACCTTCTGCGACCGTCATGCGCTGTTGCTGACCGATCTTGCGGGGATCAGGGCCCTGGGGCGGACGCAGGCCGCCGAGCGGGCGCTCGCGGCCCGGGTCGCGCGCACGCGCGCGCAAATGGCGCGGTTTGCCTTCGTCAAAACCCGAGTGCTGTGGAACGGGATGATTGCGCGGGAGCAAATCCGCGGCGCCCGCCCCGGTGACCGGGTAGGTTGGGAGCGGTACCGGGCGGCGCTGGTCGGCAACCGCTTCCACTACGCTCCGGTGCGTCATCTGCTGCTGGCGGCGCTCCACAGCAGTGACGGGCTGAAAGCCGGGCGATGGGAGCAAATCTTCCGCTTCGATGCGCAGCCGGCACGCCTGCCGCGAAAGGCGGCTTCCGGCGTCGGACCCCAATTATCGGATCTGGCGGAGGCGATCGCCAGGGTCGGCCTGCGGCAGCTCGACCGCGAGCGTCGCCGGCTCACCATGGTCTGCGAGCAGCTCGAGCAGGCCAAGCGCAATTATCCCCGTGCCCATTTGATGCAGGGGCTGAAGGCTCGCCGCGCGGCGCTGGCGCGCGCGGTACGAGACGCCGCCGCGACGGAGAGCGCGGCGATGTCAGCGCAGCGCCGTGGTTTCCAGGAGGCGCTGTTTTACCTGCAAGCATCGGGGATGGTGGGCGCGGCGATGTCCGCCGGCTGCGCCGAGCCGGCTTGCAGCGCGAATGGCGATCTGTGGCGGGCGCGGCTCGCCGCCTGCTTCGCCGCTCCCAGGTTTCGCATCCTGCTCGATCTGCCGGGTCATGGGCGCGGATGGTAAAGCCGGACGGCGACGGTCGCCCATTGGGCATTTCGCGCGAATTTGCCCTCAGGAGGCCCGTAGGGCGTGGTGGCGGCCTCTGGGCGCCCCCTCCTATCCGAGACCGCCTTTTTGCGCTCCCAGGGGCTTTTGCGCGAACTTTCCTTTGATCGTTCAAAGACAGGTCATGGCCTGAAACGGCGGCGCGAGTCCCGTATCGGGCGCGTCGATTTGAAGTTTCTGCCGGGGTTTCCTATCTTGCCGTGTTGCCGGGGTCATTCGCGCGCCGTCTCCATACGGGCGAGCACGCGCTCGACATCGGCCATGGCCGCGTCGAACGCGGCGAACGTCGCGCCGGAGCTGGTTTCAACGGATCTGCTTTCACCCTCGGCCGCCAGCGTGGCACGGCGCGCGCGGGGCAGGGCGCGGATGATCGTGTGATGTTCGTACGCCGCCCGCTCGGCGAGGCCCGCTTTGACGAGGGCGGCGACGAGATCGCGCACGCCGTTTTTCGAAACGCCAAGGGCCTTCTCGATCTGGAGCGGGCGCAGCGGTCCGAAGCCCGCGAGCAGCCGGTAGAGCAGCGGCGCGCGCGAGGTCGAACGCAGGACGGTCATCGCCTCATGCACTTCGCGCACGCTCGCATGGGCTGCATCGAGCTGGTCGCTCAGCCGCTGCGCAGCTTCGCCGGCGGCCTCGGCCGTGATAATGGCGCGCTCGCGGGACCAGAGCTCGGGTCTGAGCGCCTCGGCGCGCACGGCTCCGGGCAGGGGCAGCGGCCTGGTCGCTGGCGCGCTCCGCGCGATCAGGGCGCCGGCGAGGAGATCGAGCGCCCACAGCGGCGTGGCCGTCCGCGTCTGCTCGAAGGAGACCGGCCCGGCGGGCAGGGGGAGCAGCTGGTAGCTGCGCTCGGTGGGCGCGAAATGCGGCGAGGCGGCCGCGGCCCGATGCAGGCGATCGAGCGCGGCGAGGGGCCAGTCGTCCGCGCGATCGTCGGCGGGCGGCTCGGCGAGCCGCGCCGCTTCCGCTACGGCGAACGCGGGGGCATCGCCGCGCTCGCCTTGCGGGGCGCCCTCGCCGCGATGGAAATGCGCTGCGGCGCGGATTTGGATGGCCGTGTCGGCGAGCGGCGCCCAGGCCGACAGCGAGAGCTCGGCGAGCAGCGTGTCGGCGACCAGCGAGGGCGGGGCTGCGACATGGGCGGTGGCGTCGGGCACGGGCTGGAGGCCGGAAAACCATGCGGAAAACCAGCTGTTCGCGCCGGAAAAGCCGCTACCCGTGAGCGCTTCGACGAGGAGCAGGCGGGCGAGCGCGGCGCAGAATTGATGCGCAACTTGCGCGGGCACATGCGCTAAACGGCCTTGCAGCTGGCCCCAGGTGAGCGCCGCGCGCACCCTTGCCGTCATCAGGTCTTCGATCGGCGCATCTTCGTCCGATCGGAGCGGATGGAATCGGGTCGATGGATCGCAAAAATCGGGCATGTCGCAAGGGTAACCTAAACTGCCTTAACTGCACCATCCCTAGCACGCCCTTTTTTGCACTATCGATAATAGAGTGTTATCGATAGTGACTTCGGCGAAATCGGGGTTATAGTCCCCCGGTATGCGCGCCAAATCCGTCCTGTCGATCGCTGCACAGACAGAGCGTCTGCCCATGCCCAAGCGCTCGGTTTCCGCGGAGATCGTGACGATCCTGGCACCCGGCGAGGCGCCGCTGCCCCAGCGGCGGTCGGGCGCCGCGCAAGATCGCGCGGTCCAGCTCGTCGAGTTGCTTCAGGAGCTGACAGGCGAAGGCGCCAGCCTGGTCGAACTCAACTTCCAGAAGAGCATCGAGGCGCGGGCGCCCGCCAGCATCAAGGCGCTCGCGGTCGATCTCGATTGCTACGCGCGCTTCTCGGCCGAGCGCGGCGGGATCGGCCTGCCCGCCGACGAAGCGCGGCTTGTCGCCTATATTGACTATTGCGAGGCGCGGCGGCTCAAGCCGGCGACCGTGTCCCGGCGCCTGTCCTCGCTGGCGGTGGCCCATCACCTTCTCGACGTTCCATGCCCCGTCGGTGCCGTCGTGGTCCGCGATGCGCTGCGTGGGCTGCGGCGTCGGGCCGGAGTCCGGCAGCGCCAGGCCGGCCCGTTGCGGCTCGGCGAAGGGATCGGGCGGGAAGCCTGTTGATTTCCACTGAGAGTTGACCCGGGAGGGGCATAAGTTTCCACTGAGAAGTGACCCATGTTTTGACTTCCCTCTGGCTGATTGGTCGGAGGATTCAGGAGTGATCGACATGGCGTTATTGAGTGTAATCCGGCGCTGGCATTTCCGGCAGCAGGTTCCGATCCGGGAGATCGAGCGGCGCACTGGTTTGTCGCGCAACACGATCCGCAAGTACCTGCGGGCGGACACGGTAGAGCCGCAGTTCAAGGTTCCCGAGCGGCCGAGCAAGCTGGACCCGTATGCGGAGAAGCTGTCAGGCTGGCTGCGGATCGAGGCTGGCAAGTCGCGCAAGCAGCGGCGCACGGCGAAGCAGATGCACGCCGATCTCGTGGTCCTGGGCTATAACGGCTCATACGGGCGCGTTGCGGCCTTCGTGCGGACCTGGAAGGCCGATCGTCAGCGCGAGCAGCAGACCAGTGGTCGCGGCACGTTCGTGCCGCTGGTCTTTGCGCCGGGCGAGGCGTTCCAGTTCGACTGGAGCGAGGACTGGGCCTTGCTGGGCGGCAAGCAGACCAAGCTGCAGGTGGCGCACACCAAGCTGTCACACAGCCGCGCCTTCACCGTCCGAGCTTATCTGCTCCAGACTCACGAGATGCTGTTCGACGCTCTGACCCAGGCCTTCCGGGTGCTGGGCGGCGTGCCGCAGCGCGGGATTTTCGACAACATGAAGACCGCGGTTGATCGGATCGGCACGGGCAAGGCTCGGCAGGTCAACGCGCGCTTTGCCGCGATGGCCAGTCATTACCTGTTCGAGCCCGAGTTCTGTAACCCGGCTTCCGGTTGGGAGAAGGGACAGGTCGAGAAGAACGTGCAGGATGCACGGCGCCGGCTGTGGCAACCCATGCCCAGCTTCCCCGACATCGATGCGCTCAACGTCTGGCTCGAGGAGCAGTGCATCGCGCAATGGGGTCAGATCCAGCATGGCGTCCTGCCCGGCACCATCGCCGATGTGCATGCCGAAGAGGTCGCCAGTCTGATGCCGCTGGGCCGGCCCTTCGATGGCTTCGTCGAGCACACCAAGCGGGTATCGCCGACCTGCCTGGTCTCCTTCGAGCGCAATCGCTACAGCGTGCCAGCCTCTTTCGCCAACCGGCCGGTGAGCCTGCGGGTCTACCCTGACCGGCTCGTCATCGCCGCCGAGGGCCAGGTCCTGTGCGAGCATGGCCGGATCATCGAGCGGTCCCATGACCAGCCAGGGCGGACCATCTATGACTGGCGGCATTACCTGGCGGTGATCCAGCGCAAGCCTGGCGCCCTGCGCAACGGCGCGCCCTTTGCCGAGATGCCCGAGGCCTTCCGGCAGTTGCAGGGCTTCCTGCTCAAGCGCCCCGGCGGTGACCGGGAGATGGTGGAGATCCTCGCGCTGGTCCTGCAACATGATGAGCAGGCGGTGCTCTGTTCCGTCGAACTGGCGCTGGAAGCTGGCGTGCCGACCAAGACCCATATCCTCAACATCCTCCACCGGCTGCTCGACGGCAAGCCAACCAGCATCGCCGCCATCGATACCCCACAGGCGTTGAGCCTGCGCCGGGAGCCGAAGGCCAATGTCGCGCGCTATGATACGCTGCGCGGGAAGGATCTGCGTCATGCGTCATGATCCCGCCAGCGCCGCCGTCATGGTCATGCTGCGCTCCCTCAAGATGTACGGCATGGCCCAGGCCGTCGCTGACCTCATCGAGCAGGGGGCACCCGCCTTCGATGCGGCCATCCCCATCCTCTCCCAGTTGCTCAAGGCCGAGATGGCCGAGCGCGAGGTTCGGTCCATCGCCTACCAGATCAAGGCGGCCCGGTTCCCGGCCTACAAGGACCTGGCCGGCTTCGACTTCGCTTCCAGCGAGGTCAACGAAGCCATGGTCCGCCAGTTGCATCGCGGCGAGTTTATCGATGGCGCCCATAACGTCGTCCTGATCGGTGGCCCCGGCACCGGCAAGACGCACGTCGCCACCGCACTTGGCGTCCAGGCGGTCGAGCATCACCGCAAGAAGGTCCGCTTCTTCGCCACCGTCGACCTGGTCAACGCGCTGGAACAGGAAAAGGCCATGAACAAGGCAGGCCAACTGTCCGAACGGCTCCTGCGCCTCGACCTCGTCATCCTCGACGAGCTCGGATACTTGCCGTTCAGCCCGTCAGGCGGCGCGCTGCTGTTCCACCTGCTGAGCAAGCTTTACGAGCGCACCAGCGTCGTCATCACCACCAACCTCAGCTTCAGCGAATGGGCTGGCGTGTTCGGTGATGCCAAGATGACAACGGCTCTGCTGGACCGGCTCACCCACCACTGTCACATCCTCGAGACCGGCAATGACAGCTTTCGGTTCAGGGCCAGCGCCGCGGACCCCAAATCACGAAAGGAAAAATAACCCGCTTGACCCACCACCCGCATAGCGGGACATACCTTCCAACCGGGTCACTTCTCGATGAAAATCCCGGGTCAACTCTCAGTGGAAATCAACAGAGATGGAGTCAGGTTATGTTCGAGAAGGCGATCGGGACCATTAACGCGGCGGCCTCCTTCCGACACCGCTATGATAATTTCATCGGAGGCCGCTGGAGCGCTCCTGCGAGCGGCGAGTATTTCGCCGACAAGAGCCCGATCAATGGCGCCCAGATCGCCGAGTTCGCGCTGTCGACGCCGGAAGATGTCGAGCGCGCGCTCGATGCGGCGCACGCCGCCAAGGATCAATGGGCAAGGATCGCGCCCGCCGAGCGCGCCAGGATTCTCAATCGCGTCGCCGACCGGCTCGAGGATAATCTGGAGCTGCTGGCGCTTGCCGAGACGATCGACAATGGCAAGCCGATCCGCGAGACCCGCGCTGCCGACGTGCCGCTTGCAATCGACCATTTCCGCTACTTCGCCGGCTGCATCCGGGCGGAGGAAGGCGGCATCTCGACGATCGATGCCGACACCATCGCCTATCATTTCCGCGAGCCGCTCGGCGTCGTCGGCCAGATCATCCCGTGGAACTTCCCGCTGCTGATGGCGGCGTGGAAGATCGCCCCGGCGCTGGCGGCGGGCAACTGCACCGTCATCAAGCCCGCATCCCAGACGCCGCTCACCTTGCTGATGTTCGCCGAGCTCACCGCCGACATCCTGCCGCCCGGCGTGCTCAATGTCGTCACCGGCCCGGGACGGACCGTCGGCCAGGCGATCGCCGCCAATCCGCGCATCGCCAAGGTCTCGTTCACCGGCGAGACCGTCACCGGCAAGCAGATCATGCACGCCGCGGCGGACCATCTGATCCCCCAGACGATGGAGCTTGGCGGCAAGTCGCCCAACATCTTCATGGCGGACGTGCTCGACGAGGACGATGCCTTCTTCGACAAGGCGCTCGAAGGCTTTACTTTGTTCGCCTTCAACAAGGGCGAGGTCTGTACCTGCCCGTCGCGCGCCCTGATCCATGAGTCGATCTTCGACCGCTTCATCGAGCGCGCCGTGGCGCGCGTCGCCGCGATCCGCCAGGGCGATCCGCTCGACCCGTCGGTCCAGGTCGGCGCGCAGGCGTCGGAGGACCAGCTCCACAAGATCCTGGGCTATATCGATATCGGCAAGGCCGAGGGCGCGCAGTGTCTGGTCGGTGGCGCCAGGGCGCTGCCGGGCGGTGCGCTCGACCAGGGCTATTTCGTACAGCCGACCGTGTTCGTGGGTCAGAACCACATGCGCATCTTCCAGGAGGAGATCTTCGGTCCCGTCCTGGCGGTCACCACCTTCAAGACGGTCGAGGAGGCGATCGCACTTGCCAACGACACCGCCTACGGTCTTGGCGCGGGCGTCTGGACCCGGAGCGGCAACACCGCCTACCGTCTGGGCCGCGCGATCGAGGCCGGGCGGGTCTGGACCAACTGCTATCACCAGTACCCCGCCCATGCCGCCTTCGGCGGATACAAGGCGTCGGGCTTCGGGCGTGAAAATCACCGGATGATGCTCGACCATTATCAGCAGACCAAGAACCTGCTCGTCTCCTATGACGAGCACGCGCTCGGCCTGTTCTGACCCCTCGCTCAAAAGGAGAAACGGACATGGCGAAAACCATGAAGGCGGCGGTCGTCCGCGAATTCGGCAAGCCCCTGGTCATCGAGGACGCGCCGATCCCGACGGTCGGCCCCGGGCAGATCCTGGTCAAGATTGCGGCAACCGGCGTGTGCCATACCGACCTGCACGCGGCAGAAGGGGACTGGCCGGTCAAACCCAACCCGCCCTTCATTCCTGGCCATGAAGGCGTCGGGCATGTCGCCGCCGTCGGTGCGGGCGTCACCCATGTGAAGGAAGGCGACCGGGTCGGTGTGCCCTGGCTCTACACCGCCTGCGGGCATTGCGTGCATTGCCTGGGTGGCTGGGAGACGCTTTGCCACGAACAGCAGAACACCGGCTATTCGGTCAATGGCAGCTTTGCCGAATATGTCCTCGCCGATCCCAACTATGTTGGTCACCTTCCCGACAATGTCGACTTCCTCGACATTGCGCCGATCCTCTGCGCGGGCGTCACCGTCTACAAGGGATTGAAGGCCACCGAGGCCCGACCCGGCGAGTGGGTGGTCGTCTCAGGGATCGGCGGGCTCGGCCACATGGCGGTGCAATATGCCCGTGCCATGGGTCTCAATGTGGCCGCGGTCGACATCGACGATAGCAAGCTCGACCTCGCTACACGCCTTGGCGCCACACTGACGGTCAACGCGCACAGCGAGGACCCTTCGGCAGCGCTCAAGAAGGCGATAGGCGGCGCGCACGGAGCGCTCGTCACCGCCGTTTCGCCCAAGGCGTTCCAGCAGGCGCTCGGCATGGTCCGGCGCGGCGGCACGGTCGCGCTCAATGGTCTGCCGCCGGGCGACTTCCCGCTGTCGATCTTCGACACCGTGCTGAACGGCATTACCGTGCGAGGCTCGATCGTCGGCACGCGGCTCGATCTGCTCGAGGCACTGGCGTTCGCCGGCGACGGCAAGGTCAAGGCCACGGTCCATGCAGACAAGCTGGAGAACATCAACGACGTCTTCTCCCGCATGCACCATGGCGACATCGAGGGCCGGATCGTCCTCGACCTCGCCTGAACCCGACTTCGCGAAAGTACAGTTCATGTCTCCCTTACATATCCGGCCGATCGCACGGCGCCGTTTCGTCCAGGGGCTGGCGATCGGCGGCGCGGTTGCCGGCTTCGCCCCGGCGCTTCTCGCGCGATCCGCCCCAGTCTCGCCCGCCGAGCTTAGCGGGACCGAGTTCGACCTCGAGATCGCCGAGCTGCCAGTCAACTTCACCGGCAAACGCCGTATCGCGACCGCCGTGAACGGCAGCGTGCCCGCGCCGGTCCTGCGCCTGCGCGAAGGCGACACGGTCACGCTCCGTGTGCGCAACGGCCTCAAGGAGATGTCGAGCATCCATTGGCACGGCATCATCGTGCCGGCGGAGATGGACGGCGTGCCCGGCATCAGCTTTGCCGGCATCGCGCCGGGCGAGACCTTCACCTATCGCTTCGAGGTCCGCCAGAGCGGAACCTACTGGTATCACGCTCACACGCTCGCCGAGCAGACGGGACTCTATGGAGCGATCATCGTGGAGCCGAAACAGGCGCCGGCGGCGCGGGCGCCCGATCGCGACTATTGCATCGTGCTCAGCGACTGGTCGGACGAGCCGCCGCTGCAGATCTTCCTCAATCTCAAGAAGCAGAGCAGCTACTATAATTTTGCGCAGCCGACCGCCGGCGATTTCCTCAAGGATGTCGGCACCATGGGCTTGGGCAAGGCGCTCGAGCGGCGGCGGATGTGGAACAGCTCGCGGATGAACCCGACCGACTACAGCGATGTCTCTGCCGCGACCTACACCTATCTGATGAACGGCGCGCCGCCCGCCGGCAACTGGACCGGTATCGCCGCGCCCGGCGAGCGCGTGCGCCTGCGCTTCGTCGGCGCGGGGACGGCGACGTTCTTCGACGTGCGGATCCCCGGGGTCGAGCTGACGGTCGTATCGACCGACGGGCAGCCGGTCGAGCCGGTCACGGTCGAGGAATTCCGGATCGGCCCGGGCGAGACCTACGACGTCGAGTTCACCATGCCCGAGGGCGGCGCCCGCACCATCTTCGCGCAGGCGATCGATCGGAGCGGCTATGCGCGTGGCACGATCGCACCGGCCCCGGGCATGGCGGCAGCCGTGCCGCCGCTCGATGCCCGGACCTGGCTCGAGCCGGTCGACATGATGGGCGCGATGGCGACGATGGGCGCAATGGGAGGCGACGCGCATGCCGGGCACGGCATGACCGAGATGCCGGCCAGGGCACGGCACGCCCGCACCGAATATGGCGCCAATACCGACATGCGCGTCGACTATCCGCGCACCAATCTCGACGATCCCGGCGCCGGGCTGCGCGGGCGCGGCTGGCGCGTGCTGACGCTGGCCGATCTGCGCACGCCGGGCGGCGATCCCGACCCGCGCGAGCCCGAGCGCGACATCGAGCTGCATCTGACGGGCAATATGGAACGGTTCATCTGGTCGCTCGACGGCATCAAGCTCAACGATTCCCGGCCGCTGCATTTCAAGCCGAACGAGCGGCTGCGCGTCACCTTCGTCAACGACACGATGATGGCGCATCCGATGCATCTGCACGGCATGTGGAGCGATGTCGAAGGCCCGGACGGCGCCTTCCAGGTCCGCAAGCATACGGTCGTGGTCCAGCCCGCCCAGCGGGTGAGCTTCCGCGTCACCGCCGACGCCATGGGCCGATGGGCCTTCCACTGCCATCTGCTCTATCACATGGCGGCCGGCATGTTCCGGGAGGTGGTGGTCGCATGATCCGGATTATCCCCTCGCGCGGCATTGCTCTTGGCGTTGCCCTCTTCCTGGCGCCGGCGATCACGGCTCCCGCCCTCGCGCAGGATGCCTTGCCCCCGTCGCCCGCCGCCACCCCTGCCCAAACGGCCACTCCCGATCCAAACTCACCTTCCGCGCAAGGCTCTCAGGAGCATGCGGGCATGGACATGCCGGGCATGGATATGACCGACACGAAGGCGTCCGGTAACGGCGCCACGATGGACATGGGCTCGATGCAGGGTGGCAAGGCCCCGCCGGACGCGCGCAACTCGGACGATTATGCCGACGGCTATCGCAACTCGACGCTGCCGGGCTATGAGATGGCCGACAAGCTCTCGATCCCCAAGATACTTGTGGATGAGCTCGAGTTCACCAGCGGCAACGAGGGTCAGGGCGTGGGCTGGACCGTGCTCGTCACCAAGGGTCAGGACAATGACAAGCTCTGGCTGCGCAGCCAGGGGCTCAAGAACTCCCGCGACCAACGTCTCGATCCGGAGAGCAGCGTCGAGGCGCTGTGGTGGCACAGCAAGAACCCGTTCTGGGGCACGCTGCTCGGGGTCAGGCAGGATCTCGGCAAGGGTGCGACCACCTGGCTCGCCGCCGGCGTCGAGGGACTGGCGCCCTATTGGTTCGACGTCCAGCTCACCGGCTATGTAGGAACCGATGGGCGTCTCGCGGCGCGCGCCAAGGCCTCCTATGAGGTCCTGTTCACCAATCGGTTGATCCTTACGCCGCAGGTGGAAACCAATATCTATTCGAAGCGGTCGAGCGATCGGCAGCTCGGCAGCGGCTTCAGCAATGTCGAGCTGAGCGGACGGTTGCGCTACGAGGTGTCGCGCAAGTTCGCGCCCTATATCGGCTTCGTCTGGGAGCGCGCATTTGACGGCACGGCCGATTTCCGTCGCCTGCGCAGGGAAGGGCCTTCCGAACACAGGCTGGTGATCGGCTTGCGCGCCTGGTGGTGATCCGCGGATGGCCACTCGAGGGATCGACCGCGAACGCGCCGCGTGACAAGGCTGGATCGCAAGCCAACGGTCGCTGGCCGGCCTCCTTTTTCGTCTTGTTGCTCGCGGCGGCTGCGGCGTCGGCGGGACAGACGGCCATTCTCGCCTTCCTTCCGGCACTGGTCGACCCGGCTCGTGGCGCGCTATCGTCAAGCGCTCATGATTTTCACGTCGCGAGCCTGACCGCGGTCCATCCCCTGGCAGCCTTGCTGGCGGCGCCGCTCTGGGGCTGGATCGCGGACCGGGTCGACTATCGGGCGATGTTGCGCGCAGCGCTGGTCATCCTCGCGCTGGTGACCGCGCCGATCGGCCTCGTCGGGTTGCCTGAGCTTTATGCATTGCGTCTGGTGGCGGGGATGGCGTCGGCCGCCATCATACCGTTGGGCTTGCTCTGCGCGAGCTTTGCCGCAAGCGGGCGCGCGGACCAGGCGCGCCGCTTCACCTGGCTGACCGCCTTCGTGTTTCTGGGCGATCTCGCCGGTCCGCTGGTGGCGGAGGTCTCGGCCGCGATCCTGCCCCGCGCTCCCCTCATGATCCTCGCTCTCGGCATCGGTGCCGTCGGGGCGGCGCTTTGCGCCGTGCGTCTGCCGCGCTGGTGTGCACCTTGCATCGATGGCGGAGACCTGCCCGCGCCGACGCTCGGCGCGACGCTGATCCTGCTTTTCGGCCCAGTCGGCCCGAAGCTGCGATTTTGGCCATGTTGAAGAACGAAGATTGAACATGGCGAGCTACCAGGCTCGCTCTTGTCCTCCAATCTCGTAAACATCGGTCTCGATCGAGCACCTGTAGCTCTCTGCGATGTTGAACATCTCTGTCTGGAGAGATGCGATCTCGTCATCGAGGCTGACGCCATCGGCATCCTGATCATAGGCGACGGTCAGCGTGTAATCGCAGTTCCCGGTCTTTTGCATCTGGTAATCCCGCTCCAGCATCGCCTCGATGCGCTCGCGAGCGGGCTTTCTGCCACGACCATGCTTGTTGAAGTTCTCGATGGTCAGATGCAGGGCGATGGTGACAGAAGGCGGCTTTTCCGGCAGCCCGATCCTTGAAGGAATGACGTCAAGCGCCCGATAGACGGTCATCCTTGAGATCTTGAGGTCGCGCGCGACGCTGGCCTTGCTCGCGCCGGCGGTGATCCGGCGTCGGATTTCATCGTCATCGATGTTTTTCTTCCGGCCTTTGTAGACGCCTTCGGCGCGCGCCGCCTCGATCCCGGCGCGCTGCCGGTCCTTGATGAACGTCAGTTCCATGTCCGCGACCATGCCCAGAATGGTGATCACCATCCGCCCCATGCTTCCGGCCGTCGTCACCTCCGGCTCAAGCACCCGCAATGAGGCTCCCTTCTGGTCGAGTTCATGAACCAGATTGAGAACATCGCGTGTGGAGCGACCGAGCCGATCGAGACGCAGGACGACGAGTTCGTCATCGGCGCGCAGGAACTGCATGATCGTCTCAAGCTCCGTGCGTCCAGTGCGCGATGCGCCCGAGCCTGTTTCGGAGCGGACGATTTCACAGCCCGCCGCCTTCAACCGGGCAACCTGGATATCGAGATCCTGGTCGATGGTGCTGACGCGGGCGTAGCCGACGCGGGTCATGGGCAAATCCGTCACATTAGGGTGGCTTTGCCCTCGTACAGTAACATTGGTGACGGAACCACCCTTTTGTGACATGTCGCATATGTCACTTCCGATCGTCACGTTCGGGTGCACCCCAATGGTGCTAGCGGAAAGGCCCCGGTCAGGCAGCAAGCCGCCCAAAATCGATCCGGCTATTTAGATCGAGGTCGAAGCGGCCATAAGGATTGACGTGGCTGTAAATCAGCGGTGTGAGGCCGCGATAATCATCCGGCGTCATCCGGCCCGTCCATTTCGGTTCCACCAGCACGCTCTGAAGCATTCGGGTGTTCACATAGACAAGCGACGCTTGCAGCAAATGTAGCGCCAGGACCGAGAGCTGCTGCTCATCGATGCGGTTGGTGGCGATCTCGCCGCCCTTGCCGAAGAAAACGAACCCGTTGGCACTGTTCCAGTTTTCAACGACATTCAGGCCTTCATGAATTTCGCGGCGGAAGGACTCCTCGCGCAGATACCGGCACAGGAAGATCGTCTTGACCGCGCGGCCCAACTCACTCAACGCCTTGTAGGTCGGGTGCATCACCTCGGAGCGGCTAAACCGGCGCAGGATCGCCTCCGGGTCGGCGGTTTTTGTCTGCATCGCGGCTGCATATTTGACCATCTCGTCATATTGCTGCTCGATCTCATCCCAGTTGATCGGACTGGAGAGGATCGGCTGCAAGTGGGGAAGCCGCGTTCGCATGCCGACATCGGGAAGAGCCAGCTTCTGGCGAGCGATCGCTTTCAGGCGGGGTGCAAGCTCAAATCCGAGAAGCCGGCAAAATGCAAAGCCAACCGCGCTTTGGCCATGACTATCAACATATTGTCGCTGGATTTCCATGTCGGTGCAATGGCGCAGCACGCCCTCGATCATGGAGGCGACCTCGGAGGAAGAGCAGCGCTTGAGCTGGGAATAGACGCACGTCGCGCGTCGTTCGACATGCCAGTAGATCATGACGCCCCGTCCACCATAACGCGCATGCCATTCCGTCATCAGGTTGCGATCCCAGGCTCCGAACTTTGTGGAATCTGACGCACAGGCCGTGCCGGCGTCCCCCCAGACTGCGGCATTGCGGATTGCCAGGGTGGCATTCGCAACCCTGGCACACGCCTCCTTGAGCGCCGCGGTATGAACGAAGCGGCGATGGACATGCAGCAGCTCTTCATAGCTGACATCGGGGGTGGCGCCGGCGATCCGCTTGAGCCCGGCATTCGTTCCCAGGCCGTAGAGGCATAGCAGGAGACGTTGATCCAGCGCGGTTTTCGGCAGTGCAACACGCGAGGCCGATGTTTCGAACGCTTCGAGAAGTCCCGTATCAAGGGCAGCCTCCTTCAGTACGTCGAGCAGCCCGGTCATCGGCCAGCGTTGGCCGATCTCGGTCTTGATCGAGGCGAGACCCCTGGGTTCGGGCAAGGGTTTGAACGGGGTGAGAGATATACGGTTCTCGCCGCGCCACAGCAGCCGAACCTTGTCGTTCCGGGGAATATTGGCATTGAGGAGCAACAGTTCCTGAGCAAGCTCTCCCCGGATGGCGCTTGAAAATGCACGCGCATCCGCCGTCAGGTTCAATCCTGTGTAATATGCTTCTCGCCGCGCATCGAAGTCCTTGGGAAGATCGTCATCGGGATTGCGGTATCGGTCCGCCCCGACAACCCAGATTTCCTTAGAACGGATGCGATCGCGCAGTTGCGCGAGGACACAAAGCTCATAACTGATCCGGTTTACGCGCCCCTCTTCATCAATGACGGAACTGCGCCATCTCGCCGGAATGACCTCGTCGACCGGCACTGCGTGCGGCGGCACGTAGCGGCATCCATCATCCACTTTGCTTCTGATCCAGTCCAGGGCCGCCAGCACCGGACGCCACACGGCATTGTTCGACCGGAACTCCAGTGCCGAAAGCAGGCTTGGCAGCATACGGCGATAATGATTGGCCCATGACCCCCGCATCACCTTGTAGATCCGCCGATCCAAGGCGCCCTTTGCCTGGCTTTCCTTGACGATCGCCGCCAGCTTGTCCTTGCCGGCGATTGGGAAAATGACATCGCAGATGCGCCCGGATGGATCGTCGATCGAAGCGCTGGCAATCTCGACCAGGAGTCGCTCCTTGCCATAGACCCGCTCGATGTCTTTCGCGATATCGCCCACCACCTTGCGTTTCGAGCGCGATCCGATCTTATGGACCGTCTCGATCAGCAGGTCGACCATCGCATCCGTAAGCTGAGCTTCCCGCGCCATCAGATAAACGGCATAGAGCCCGAGCTGGCGCGCCGGTACATGCCGGCGCATCTCCGAGGCTTTCTCGCCGGCAACCCGGCGAACGATCTGATCGACCCATGCCTTGCCCGTGACCGATAGGAAATCTCGGGGAAGAGCAAGCCGCTGGATAAAGGCGAGTTTGGCGGTCACGCCAAGAATGTTTTCGAGCGTCGCCTGACCTGCATCGCCCTTCATCGTGTTGAAGCCGGTCGGGCCCTCGGGATCGGCGAGCGAGGCTTCCAGCAAGGCGATCGCATCCGGCGCAAGCCGGTCGCCGACTCGGGCCAACAGGGCCTCCAGATAGAAGTGTCGTTGCGAGCGGACGAGGCGTTCCAGCTCCTTGCGCGACGGCCCATAGATACGGCGGTCGCGGCACCACAGGAAAACATGCTCGAGCATGGCATTGATCGACTGCCCGCCCGCACAAAGATCGTCGGAAATCCACCCCGACAACGCCCTGCGATCCGTCTGCGTCATACGGCGGAACCCGAGATGCCGCAAAATCTCCGCGCAATGCCGGCGGGCGGTGCGACCGGAAAAATCATAGTGGTTCACGGATTTGGCATCGAGACCAAGTTGCTCCGCCAGATACAAGACACCGTCGGAGGGTATCGACGCATGATCCGGCACAAAGAAGCCATGCCCGGCGAAAAATCTAAGCTGAACCGCCAATCCCAGTCGTGCCGTCTCCGCTTTGCCGGTCACGAACGCGATGTCCGAAAAACTCAGGCTCCAGGAGCCGATCAGATCCCCACTCGAAACGCCAAGGCTCATAACGCCGCTCCCTTATCGGAGCGGAACGTCGTTCCTCGCATGGGCGACCGTCAACAACAACCAGCCCGTTTCCGACCTGTTCTCCAAGATGACCAAAATCGCAGCTTCGGGCCGACTGGGCCTTTTCGTCACGATCGTCGCGGGCGGCGGGCTGGCGGCGATGCATGTCAATCTCCTGGTGACGCGGAGCGTCATTTCGCTGAGCCGCGAAGAGATCGCCTGGATGCTCAGTCTCTGCGGATTGGGCATGCTGGCAGCACAGATCTTCCATGCGAGGCTCGATTGGCTGGTGACCATGCCGAGGCGGCTTGCGGGGCTGACGCTCGGCCTGCTGGCTGCGGCGCTTTTCCTGTTCCCTGTCGCCGCGAGCATGGCCGAACTCAGTGGGATCATCGTTGCTGCCGGCTGGAGCTCGGCAACCCTTCGATTGGTCACCAGCTTCTGGATCAGCGGCGGCGGGGCCCCTTCAGGCGTGAAGCTCGGTTTCCAGCATTCCGCCGCCAGCATCGGGCAGGCGCTCGCGCCGCTGGCGATAGCCATCGTCGCTCCCGGGGCGCAGCCGCTCGTTCTGTGGGGGATTGGTGGTCTATCGCTAGCGCTGCTTGTGTCCCTGCCGCTAGCCTGGAGGCCGCCCGCCATCGTAAAATCATCTGCGTGATGAGGGGAGGGGCGCATTGATGCGTATAGAAAAGAAGGGGCCTCTGCCCCATGCTTATCGTTCTTCCGGGAGTCATTTCATGAAGACCCGCCTATTCGTCGCCTTGCTGTTCCTCGCCATGCCCGGCGTAGCGCTTGCGGCCAGTGATATCGTCGTCCACCGGGATCCGGGATGTGGATGTTGCGAGAAGTGGGCGCAGGCCGTGCGCGCGAAGCTGGGACGCAAGGTCGTCATGCGTGACGATGCGTCGCGCAGCGAGCTTCAGCGCAAGGCCGGCATGCCCCGGACGCTGGCATCTTGCCACAGCGCGATCGTCGATGGCTATATGATCGAGGGCCATGTCCCGATATCCGACGTCAAGCGCTTGCTGGCGACCCGTCCTGCGGGCGTCAAAGGCATTGCGGTTGCGGGGATGCCGATCGGTTCGGAGGGCATGGAAGTGGCAGGCGCTGCCCGCCAACCCTATACGGTGGTGGCCTTCGGCAGCGCCGGTCAGCGAATTTTCGCCCGCCATTGATATCGCGCGGTTTGCAGCATCCTGCAGAATTGCCCGGTGGTAGAGGACCCCGCTGTCGAGTGTAGAACCTTGTGTCAAGCGAGCTGATGGCGTCCCTACCCCTACCTACACTGAAAAAGCAACGATTTGTCTTGTAAGTTGTTCGCGGTCGTCTCCCTGATTTGCCTGAATTTGGCCCAAAATGTGGAACGATTGTGGGACCGTTTGCCCACCGAAAGTGTGAGAACGGCCCCAACATTCCCGATCAGGGCCCCGAACCGATGGCACTCACAGCATTGAAGGTGAAAAACGCGAAGCCCGGTCGCCATGTCGATAGCCGGGGCTTTGCCTGATTGCACTTTGCGTTCGCTTGCATTACATCGTCATGCAGAAAGGAAATCGACATGGCCGCAAACGCTCTTGTGCAGACCCGGATCGACGGAGCGGTGAAGGAGGAAGCCGCGACCGTGCTGGCTGCTATGGGGCTGACCGTCTCCGATGCCGTGCGCCTGATGCTGACCCGCGTTGCCCGCGACAAGGCCTTGCCGTTTGAACCGCTGGTGCCCAATGCCGAGACGATCGAGGCCATGAAGGAAGCGCGCGAGGGAAAGGGCAAGCGGTTCGCCACGGTGGTCGACCTGATGGCCGACCTCAATGCGGACGATTGAACGCTTCGGGCGGTTCAAGCGCGACTACAAGCGGGAGAAGAAGGGGCAGCACGCCAAGACGCTGGACGCTGACCTGATCCCGATCATCGAGGCGCTGGCATCCGACGAGCCGCTTGAACCGCGCCACCGCGACCATGCGCTGACCGGCGACTGGCGCGACCATCGCGATTGCCACATAAAGCCCGACCTCGTGCTGATTTACCGCAAGCCCGATGACGACACCTTGCAGCTTGTGCGCTTGGGATCGCACGCGGAATTGGGTTGGTGACGCCCGCGCATGGCGAGCTTATACGTTTGTCGGGTATGTCAGCCAGAGGCACGATTACGGGTTAGGTGTGATCAGCGAGCATCCGATGCCAACAAGCTTTTGCAGAAGACATCAATCGCAGAGATGCATTCGGCAGGCGCTGCTTGAAACAAAAATGAGGGCCATAAATCACTTTCACCCTCAAATTCTGACAAATTTGCCGTTAGTTCACGACTGGTGAGCGAGAAATGAGCCGATCGCGTTGGGCTTGAAGAGCCGACCGCTCGCTCCACCGTCGTGACCCCTACGTTGATGACCGGCGGATGCTGGCCCGGTAGACGATGCTGCCGAGAGCGACGACGACGCCCATGATGGCAAAAGATTCCATGCTCGAATGGCTCAAAAGCCAGATCGTGAGAAGGAAGGCGGAGTGCCGGCGCTGGGCCGAGCACCACACCCATCCCGAGCGCGGCGATATCACCGTGGCCTAGGCGCTGGAGATGGAGCGGCCTGTCCTGCAGCCGATCCTGGCGCCCTTCGATGGCTTCCATGAGAGCGAGCATGCCGTCACCGGCACCTGCCTCATCAGCTTCGACCGCAACCGCTACTCGGTCATGTCCAGGGCGGCGCGGCGCACGGTGCAGGTGCGCGCCTATGCGGGCCGGATCGTCATCCGCTGCGGCGAAGAGATCGTCGGGGAACATGAGCGTCACTTCGGGCGGAACCGCACCATTTACGATCCCTGGCTGGTGACACGCCTCGAAGAGGAGGCCCGGATCGGCAAGGGCGGGACCCTGGCGGGACAGCTCTCACGGCTCGACCTGGTGGTGCTCGATGAGTTGGGATATCTGCCGTTCGCGCGCTCTGGTGGCCAGCTCCTGTTCCACCTGATCAGCAAGCTCTACGAACGCACCAGCGTCGTTATCACGACCAACCTCGCCTTCGGCGAATGGCCTACCGTGTTCGGGGATCCCAAAATGACCACGGCTCTGCTCGACCGCGTCACTCATCACTGCGATATCGTCGAGACCGGCAACGACAGCTGGCGCTTCAAAAACCGCAGTTAGCCGCCACTCTCACCCCAGCTTCAAAACGAACTTGCGCTGTGTACGCCTCCGGCCGGGCTACGCCCGACCTCCGCCGCACACAGCGCAGGGCATCAACCCTCCGCTCAATCTCGAAAAGGGGGTCCCCCTTCAACGCCTATACGGGGTCCCGTTTGCGCGCCGTTTGACAAAGTGAATGGCAGACTGCCGATCACCCCGGCATTGCTGCTGACCGCGAATTATACCTACACCGATTCCGTCCGGAAGGGTGGCGGCGAGCCCGCTTTCGACGGCAGTTCGCTTGACGGAACGCCGCTCGACAAGACGCCCAGGCACATGGCCAACGTTCGCCTGGACTGGCAAGCGACCGAGCAGATCGCGGCCTATGTGCTCGGCTACTACTCGGGCAAGCAGACTTTCAGCGGGTTCCGCAACGGCGCGCTCAACACCCGCACCCGTGAAGGGAGCACGACCTTCGATGTCGGCATCAATTTCACGATCAATGAGAATTTCGCGCTGAGGGCGGCGGTGCTCAACGTCACCGACAAGATCGTGCCGGTCGATGACCGCGGCCGGTTTGATGGTCTCGACGGCAACTGGATGCTCGATGAAGGGCGCCGCTTTTGGGGCACGGCAACGATCAGCTTCTGATCGATCAGGCCGGCCTTCTGCCTTCGCGTTCGAATATTCGCTGAATGCAGAGAGTCGGCCCCTTTTCATCCATGGATCCCGATTCAAGAAACGTTTCTAAAGTCAGAATTCAGTGATCAGTGGATTCGATCTCCGTAAGGAGCGGGGTGGGAGCACATAACCCTGACCGGCGAAGAATATCGCTGGCCAAAATTCTTAGCGTAGGATTTGGTCCCCTCCTGGAAACGCACCATGATCGCCATGTGCGGCATCGAGCGCGTCAGTCGCATTTGCGCCCGATGCCAACTGTCATGGATCCGTCCAAGCTGGTGACGGGGCGCGAAACGGCGCGGCAGTTTTTGCCCTTGCGGGGACGCCGGAGGGCTTTGCGCTCAGAGGCTGTCATGCACACCTGTTCATACAGCCATTATCGGCAAAAGCTTGCCCATCGACGCGCACGCGGCGCCGGTAACGGGATTGGTACCGAGACTTTTCCTCCGGCGATAGCGACTGGAATGAACAGTCCCGTGAGCCGGGCGGCATCTGAGCAATCGCGGGCGAGGATAGAGCAGCCATCGACCCGGCTGCCAGACCTGCGAACAGAAGTTTGGTGCGCATGGACAAAAGGTTCACCGAAACTCGCATCCAAGTGTGGCGTTTGTCGACAGAACGTGGCTAGCCCACGAGCAAGGGTTGGCTGGGACTGCGCGGCATCGGACTCCTCGATCGATCACTGTGCAATTTGCGCCTCGCTGTCGTCAGACCGGGGTCTGAGCCAAAGACTGGCGACAAACCAGGCGAGCGCTACCGCCCCGGCAGAAAAGACGATATCTCCAGGAACCCTCAGCCACACCAGCAGATCGACCACCGGTTGCTGCATGAACTCGGCCGAGCGAGCGTACCAGTAGCCCTTGTCAATCGCGGCGGTCAGCTGAAGCGTACCAAGTGGCAGCAAGGTCAGGAGCGCCATCAACGCAAGGCCGATGTTGAAGCACCAAAAGCTCGTCTTCAGCACGCCTTCGTTCCAGATCAGGTTCGGCAACATGCCACGCAGGCAGAACAGGACGAGCCCGACGCCCAACATGCCGTATACGCCGAACAATGCGGTGTGTCCGTGCAGCGGCGTCAGATTGAGACCCTGCATGTAATAGAGCGACAGCGGCGGATTGATGAGGAAGCCGAACAGGCCTGCTCCGACGAGATTCCAGAAGGATACCGCCAGGAAGAACATGACGGGCCATTTATAACGCTGCATCCAGGGTGTCGCGCTGCTCAGCTTCCAGTGTTCATAAGCTTCGAAGCCAATATAGGCGAGCGGCACGACCTCGAGCGCTGAGAAGCTCGCGCCAAGCGCCAGCACCGCGATCGAGGTTCCCGCGAAGTAGAGATGGTGCAACGTTCCCAGCACTCCGCCTGCCATGAAGATGATCGTGGCAAACAAGACGGCGACCGTGGCGGTGGGTGTCGGAATGAGGCCGAGGCGCGTGAAGAGGAAGGCGATGACCGCGGTGGCGAACACCTCGAAAAAGCCTTCGACCCACAGATGGACCACCCACCAACGCCAATATTCAATCATGGAGAGCGCTGTATGCTCATTCCAGAACAGCCCGGCACCGTAGAAGAGTCCGATGGCTACGGCGGATAGGAAAAACAGCATCGTGATGTGGCGGGATTCGGACTTCTCTTTGAGCGCAGGCCAGAGCGCCCGGCCGACGAGCACAAGCCAGAGCATCAGGCCGATGAAGAGAAACCACTGCCAGAAGCGCCCCATATCGACATATTCCCAGCCCTGGTGTCCGAACCAGAAGTTCCTCTCCAGTCCCAGTTTCTGCATCACCGCGAGCCATTGCCCGGCAAAGGAGCCCACGACGATAATCAGGAGGCAGGCCCAGAGGATGTTGGCACCCAGAGCCTGGAACCTCGGTTCATGGCCCGAGATCGCAGGAGCTATGTAGAGGCCCGTTCCCAGCCAGGCTGTCGCGATCCACAGCACGGCAAGCTGCGTGTGCCAGGTGCGGGTGATCGAATAAGGCAGGATCTCGGCCGCTTCATAGCCATAAACCAGCTGCCCCTCGACCTGATAGTGGGCCGTCATTGCACCCAGCATGATCTGCGCGAGAAACAGTGCGAGAACGACCCAGAAATATTTGGCTGTCGCCCGCATCGAAGGCGTCACCGCGATCTCGCGCAGCGGATCTTTCGCGGGGAGGTCGTGCTCCTTCTCCCTTCGTCCGTGCGTCACCGCATGGTGCCAACCCAACAGCGCGATGCCGGCAAGCAGGAAGGTGACGCTGAAGGCCGACCAGATGAATGTACTTGATGGTGGGCGATTCCCGACCAGCGGCTCGCTCGGCCAGTTGTTCGTATACGTTGTCGTCCGCCCTTGTCGTTCCGTTGTGGCCGCCCAGGCCGTCCACCAGAAGAAGGAGGTCATGGCGGCTCGGTGCCCTGCGTCGGGGACCGTATCGTTCTTCATGGCATAGTTTTCGCGCAGCTCGGCCGTGGCGGGGTCGTTGCCGAACAGATTGACGTAGTGCTTTGCCACCCGCTCGATTGCCACCGCGCGATCGTTGCTGATCGTGATGGTATCCGTGCTCGCTTCAAACGTGTTTCGGCGCATTTCCGTTTGCAGCCGCCGCTGGAGGAGCGCCTTGTGTTCCTCGTTTAAACTCTCAAAGGCGCCGCCCAGATCCCGCTGTGCCCAGAGATCGAGAAGTGCCAGTGATTCCCGGTGCAACCAGTCGGCTGACCAATCGGGCGCTACGTAGCCGCCGTGTCCCCAGATCGAGCCCAGTTGCATGCCGCCCATAGATTGCCAGACCTGGCGGCCACGCTGCATCTCGGCACGGGTGAAGACGGTTTCGCCGTTTGCGGTCACGACCTTGGCGGGAAGCGGCGGCGCCTGAATGCTGATGTCGCGGCCAACCAGAAGCAGGACGGCAAAAGAGACTGCCAGCAATGATAGAAGCCAAATCCAGAGCTGACGTGTTCGATCCATGGTTCTCCCCTATGGGCTACGAGGCGGTACAGCAAAGCGACTAGCGCGCTGCGCGCCGTGCCATCATGCCGCCCGTGATCAATTCTTCCTGGGGGCAGGCTGATCCGATTGAACGACCGGACCGCCTTCCGCTTCCCACCGGTCGACACAGTCGCAATCGTCATAGGCATCGACCGCCAAGGTCTCGGCGCCGGCTTTTGCCTGTGATCCTTCTACAGGCGGAAAGAGGATCGTCAGAAGCAGCACAGAGTTTTCCGCGCCCTTGACCGAGTGCGGCGCGCCTCCTTCGAGATAGACCCACTGGTTACGCCGCAGTTCGATCGAGCTTGCGCTGAGCTCGACTTTCACATGGCCCTCGAGGCAATGCAGCATGATGCTGCCCGGCACCTGATGCTGGCGCATTTCGGTGCCGCTCGGGATCACCAGCCGGATGGTTTCGAAATGGTCCGCCTTCACGATCGCTGTGGAATGTTCTTCATGTGTCGTCACGTTCTCGGGCAAGAGATCGACGACTTCTCCGGGCGCTGCGTGGTGAAGGGCCATATCGTTCAATTCCTTTCCGTGTTCGTGGTTTTATGATTGGAGCAAGACGGGCAAGCGGACTGCCGCGTGCGGTCCGGCTTGGAGCGTCCAGCGCGCAATACCTTTACCCATCGCGCGCCGATTTGGAGTCCTGCGGCGATCCATGACCGCGACGCGCGGCGACGACCGTCAAAGGGAGCGGGATCGACCGGTTCACCACATTCTGGACAGAACATGTCACGTTCCTCCTTTTCGGCTTCGATGCGCCAAGACGTCAATCATCCATCTGGCGCCGCAGGGGTTTCGAACCGATCGGCCGCGTTACGCTCGAAGAGCGACGCGAGATCTCGCCGCTTCGTCAGCAGGTCGGCAAGCGTATAGCGGTCAAGTACCGCCAGGAACGCGCCGAGCGCCTCCTTCAGCACGCCCGTCAGCCCACATGCAGGCGCGACCACGCATCCGCCGCAGTCAACGAGATCGAAGCCGTCCTCGGTCTGGCGTATGAGTGCGCCGATGTTGATCTCTTCGGGCGGCCGCCCCAGGCGGATGCCGCCCGACCGTCCACGCACACTCTCCACATCACCACTGCGTGCGAGTTGGTTCACCACCTTCATCAAGTGATTCTGCGAGATTCCGTAGGCCTGCGCGACCTCACCGATCGAGCACAGGCGGTCAGGCCGCGCGCCCAGATAGAGCAGCACGCGCATCGAATAGTCGGTGAACAGGGTCAGTTTCATGGGGCGTTCCCACTCTCTTCCTCAGCTCGTCGCATTAAGATGTATTCATCTTGCATGTTTTCAGGGAAAAGTATAGATGCATTCCGGATACATGATTGGAGTCGGGCGAATGACCGAGCTGGAACTGAAGGATGAGGCGCTCAAGCAGCTTGTCGACGCCTTCTACGCGCGCGTTCGCGCAGATGCCGACCTGGGGCCGATTTTCAACGACGCGATCGATGACTGGCCGGAACATCTCGAAAAGCTGGCGGCGTTCTGGTCATCCGTCATGCTCGCCAGTGGCCGATACAAGGGCCAGCCCGTGCCAGCGCACCTGAAGCACAGGTCGAGGATAACGCCAGCGCTTTTCGACCGCTGGCTCGCGCTGTGGGACTGTACGACAAACGAGATGATGGCGCCCGACGCAGCTGCGGCTCTGCAGGCGAAAGCGAAGCGGATTGCCGAGAGCCTGCAGCTTGCCATGTTTTTTCGGCTCGATCGGCCAAGCGTCGCTGACGGCGAGGCCGGGTCCATTCATTGCGAACGGCGAGTACCCACCCATGCCTGACATTCTACCCTATCGTTCGACGCCGGTGTTCGATCAGGACACGCTCCCGGCCGCCCTGCGGGCACGCCATGATACCAAGGCGGGTGTCTGGGGTTTGATCCGCGTTCTGGAGGGTGAGCTTCGGCTGACCTATCTCGATCCACCGTCGGAGGTTGTCCTGACGCCCGAACGGCCCGGATTGATCTTGCCGCAGCAGCCGCACTTCGTGACGCCCATCGGCGCCATGAAAATGCGGGTCGATTTCTATGATCAGCCGCCCGGCGCCTGATCGCCGGGAAACTCGAATCCCTTCCAACAAGGAGAAGTTTATGTCGCAGCCCCTCAGCGATCAGACCATCGCGCTCGTCAAGGCGACGGTCCCCGCGCTCGAAGCGCATGGTCTGGATATCGTGCATGAAATGTATTCCAGGATGTTCCAGAACCCGGACATTCGCGATCTTTTCAACCAGTCGCATCATGGTGACGCCGGTTCGCAGCCGCGCGCGCTCACCGGCGCCATTCTCGCCTATGCCAGCAATATCGACAATCTCGGCGCGCTGGCTCCCGCGGTCGAGCGCATCGCGCAAAAGCATGTCGGTCTCCAGATACTGCCGGAGCACTATCCGCACGTCGCCGAAGCACTGCTCGGTGCGATCAAGGCGGTGCTGGGCGATGCGGCGACCGACGAAATCCTCGGGGCCTGGGGGGAAGCTTACTGGTTTCTCGCCAATATCCTGATCGCGCGGGAACAGCGCGTCTACACCGAACAGAAGGACGCGGCCGGCGGCTGGAACGGCTGGCGCGATTTCCGCGTCGAAGACGTTGTGCGCGAAAGCAGCGTCATCAATTCCTTTGTCCTTCGCCCCGTCGACGGCGGCCCCGTCATGCGCCACAAGCCGGGCCAGTATCTTACCTTCTGGCTCGAAATTCCCGGACATCCGCCGGTCAAGCGCAACTACTCGATTTCGGCCGCCGCCAATGGCGAAACCTATCGCATTTCGGTCAAGCGCGAGCCGCAAGGGCTCGCGTCGGGCTGGTTGCACGACGAGGCGAAACCCGGGACGATCCTGAAGGTGGCCGCGCCTGCTGGCGAATTCTTCCTCGCCGATCATGTCGAACGGCCGGTCGTACTGCTGTCGGGCGGCGTGGGCCTGACGCCGATGGTGGCGATGCTCGAAGCCCTCGTTCAGAACGGCGCCGAAGTGCCGGTTCATTACATCCACGGCACGCATGACCGCGACACCCATGCGATGCGCGACCATGTCCGCGCTGTGGCGAGCCATGGCCAATCGATCGCGATCACCGATTTTCACCAGACCCCGCTCGAGGATGAAACAGAGGGCAGCGACTACGATGTGGCCGGCATAATTACCGATGAATGGTTGGTCGCCAGCACACCGGTCGCACAAGCGGACTATTACATCTGCGGGCCGCGTCCGTTCCTGCGTCATGCGGTCTCGACCCTGTCGCTGGCGGGTGTGCCGTCGGACAGGATCCACTATGAGTTCTTCGGCCCGGCCGACGAACTGCTCGCGGCCTGAGGGAGCGGAGGCATGGACGACATCATCCTGGCCCGGGCCGTTCATGTCCTGGCGGTCCTTGTCTGGATCGGCGGCGTGGCGTTCGTGACGCTTGTGGTGATGCCGTCCGTGCGCGCCGCCAATCCGCCGGCGGAGCGGCTGGCGGCCTTTCATCGACTGGAGGGGCGCTTTGCGGCGCAGGCGCGCATCTGGGTGCTATTGGCAGGACTGAGCGGCTTCTGGATGATCTATCGCGCGCAGATGTGGGACCGCTTTTTCGATCTTCGCTTCTGGTGGATGCATGCGATGGTAGGGCTGTGGGCCGTGTTCGCCGCGATGCTTTTCGTGATCGAGCCGCTGTTTCTCCACCGCCGAATGATGACATCGGTCAAGCCCGCCGCAGATTTTGCCCGAATGGAGACACTTCACCGAATATTGCTGGGTATCGCGGCTGTCACGGTTCTCGGCGCAGTGGCGGGAAGCCACGGGTTCTAGACTGCGCTTTTCGTGTGGTTCCAAAATTCAGTGGCTGTCTCCCAAGAGGGGATCAGATATCCGCCGGGGCCGCCCGCGCCAATCCAGCCCAATCTTCCGCCCGCCATCGGACGTTCGTGGTTCGGAACCATCCTATGCGAAGTCGATTCCCACAGGACTGCCGCTCGAAGCCCTCCCATTATTGCCGATGCCATGGGTTCCGCCTGACCTGCTCTCTTCCGCTCCAATCGCACAGCAAAGTGAAACGCCATGTTCAACAAGCCATTCACAGCCGTACTGGCGATGACCATGCTCGCGCTCGGCGGCTGCGCGACAGGCGCGCGATACGTCGATCCCCAAGCCCCCATTGCGGAGCTGAGAGACAAGGTCGTAACCGGCAACGCATCCTATCGACAGCGCATCGCTCTGCCCGCCCGCGCGAAATTCAACGTGAGACTGCTGGACGTTTCGCGCGCCGATGCGAGATCGGTGATCATTGCCAAGGAAACGCGCGAGACAGCAGGGCAGCAGGTTCCTTTGCCATTTTCGATTAGGGTGAAGGAACAGGACTTGAAGACCAACATGCGTTACGCAGTCCGTGCGACGATTACCGATCCCGAGGGCAACCCGATATGGACCACGGATACGGTTCATTCGGTCGATCCCACGCGGTTCGAGCAGGATCTGGGGACGCTCAATATGGTTCGCGTTGGTGACCGCCCGGCGGCTTCAGGCTTGATCGGCCCGCAATTCAAGGTGGAGGACATCAATCAGACCGGTCTGATCGACAAATCCAATGTGACGGTGCAGTTTTCGCAAGACGGCCGAGTGAGCGGATCGGCCGGCTGCAACAGGTTCACCGGCGACTATTCGATCGAGGAACAGTCGCTTCGGATCGGACCGCTCGCCGTGACGCGCCGGGCTTGCGTGCCGGCGCTCGGGAACCAGGAAACCAGGTTCCTGGCCATTCTGCAGGATGTGACCTCATGGTCCGTCAACAGCAATGGGTCAGTGCTCTTCCGTGCCGACGACGGACGATACCTGGCGGCGATACGCTGATTCGACCGCAGTATGCTGAAGAGCGGCTGCCGCTCAGTCCTGACCGATCGGAGACGGAGGTCGAGCCAGTCTTGGACACAGGCTTAACGGTCCAAGAGCTTGATCGGCAAAAGTCCATTGCGCCGTCGCCAAACACAGGTTCAAATTCGGCCGCGATGCGTGGCGAGCGACGCTGACCACTGATTTTTTGGTGTTTACCGCGGGAGACGGCAGGGCAATAGTTGGGAACTTCCGTCCGACCCGCGTGTTGCTGGTTCGGCGCGAGCTGTGTTCCCATCGGGAGCGAACCTGCTGCTGCGCTGTCAGCCCGTGGCGATGACCGATGAGGGGGGAAATAGATCGGCCATGATACTGACCTTGACCGAGACCGAACGCCAGATCGCGCTCGCCATTTCCGTTGCCGTCGGTCTGTGCGGCCTCGTTCTCGCAGCGGCAGGCAATCAGGACACAATGGAAATCCACGGCTGGCTGATCCTGGCCATTGCCGCCATTTGCGCCATCATCGTAATCCGCGGCATCTGGGGACCGGAACCGCCAAAATCCCGTTTGCAAAGCTACTATGACGAGCCCATCAAGGCCGGCATCATCGCCAGCATGGCTTGGGCGGTGGTGGCGATGTTCGTGGGGGTCTGGGTCGCCGCGCTGCTGGCATTCCCTGACCTGACGTTTGACAGTGCCTGGGCGAGCTTCGGCCGCTTGCGACCGGTGCACACCAGCGGCGTGATCTTCGGCTTTGGCGGCAACGCGCTCATCGCCACCTCGCTGCATGTCGTGCAGCGGACCTCGCGGGCGCGTCTTCCCGATCAGCTTTCGGCCTGGTTCGTGCTGGTGGGCTACAACCTGTTCTGCATCCTCGCGGCCAGCGGTTATCTGCTCGGGGTTACCCAATCGAAGGAATATGCCGAGGCCGAATGGTATGCCGACATCTGGCTGGTGATCGTCTGGGTGACCTACTTCATCCTCTACATCCGGACGCTCGCACGCCGCAAGGAACCACACATTTATGTGGCCAACTGGTACTTCATGGCCTTCATTCTCGTCGTCGCGATACTCCATATCATCAACAATCTCGCGATTCCGGTCTCGCTGGGCCATGCGAAGAGCTACACCATCTGGTCGGGCGTCCAGGATGCTATGGTGCAGTGGTGGTATGGTCATAACGCCGTCGCCTTCTTCCTGACGGCGGGCTTCCTGGGCATGCTCTATTACTACCTGCCCATCCGGGCCCAGCGGCCGATCTTCTCCTACCGTCTCTCGATCCTGAGCTTTTGGGGCATTACCTTCTTCTACATGTGGGCGGGTTCCCACCACCTTCATTATACCGCCCTACCGCACTGGGTTCAGACGCTGGGCATGACCTTCTCGGTGATGCTCCTCGTGCCGTCATGGGCTTCGGCTGGCAACGCCTTGCTAACATTGAACGGCGCCTGGCACCGCGTGCGCGATGATGCGACGCTCCGCTTCATGATGGTCGCGGCGGTGTTTTATGGCATCTCGACCTTTGAAGGTTCGTTCCTCGCCATCCGGCCCGTCAATTCGCTTTCGCATTACACCGACTGGACGGTTGGCCATGTTCACGCCGGCGCGCTCGGCTGGGTGGCGCTCATCACCTTCGGCTCGCTCTACACGCTGGTGCCGTCCTTGTGGAAGCGCGAGGCGATGTATTCGCCCGCCTTGGTCGAGTGGCACTTCTGGCTCTCGCTTGCCGGCACTCTTGTCTACATTTTTGCCATGTGGAACTCGGGCATCATCCAGGGCCTGATGTGGCGGACCTATACGGAGGAAGGCACGCTAGCCTACTCCTTCCTGGATTCGCTCAGAGCCATGTATCCCTATTACATCGCGCGTACGCTCGGCGGCCTTCTGTTCCTGATCGGTGCTGTGATCGGCGCCTACAATATGTGGAGGACCATTCGCGCCGCCTCGGCCCAGGCGCCGTTCGAAGGCGACGTCCCGCTACAGGCCGCGACGGCGGCGGGGAGGGCCTGAGCCGTGGCGGAACTGTTTCATCGCAAGCTCGAACGTTCGGCGATCGGCTTCGTGCTCGCCATCATCGCGGCTGCCAGTGTCGGCGGCCTCGTCGAGATCGCTCCGCTTTTCACGATCGACGAGACGGTCGAGGAGGCGCCAGACATGCGGCTCTACACGCCGCTCGAACTGGCGGGGCGAAACATCTATGTGCGCGAAGGATGCTATGCCTGTCACAGCCAGATGATCCGGACGCTGCAGGACGAAGTTGAGCGCTATGGTCCCTATTCGCTCGCGGTCGAATCCAAATATGACCATCCGATGCTCTGGGGTTCGAAGCGCACCGGACCCGACCTCGCCCGCGTTGGCGGCAAATATTCCGATTTCTGGCACGTCGCCCATCTGACCAATCCGCGCGATGTGGTGCCCGATTCCAATATGCCGGCCTATCCCTGGCTGGCGCGGACGCCCTTGCGCCTCGCTGATCTGCCCTTGCACCTCAAGGCGCTGCGGGCCGCGGGGGTGCCCTACACCGATGCCATGATCGAGAATGCGAGCGTCGATGCCTTCGACCAGGCGACACCGGAAAGCTCGACCTCGTCCGGTATCACCGAGCGGTATGGCGAAGAAACGCAGGTTCGCGTGTTCGACGATGTGGCGACCGAGGTCACCGAGATGGACGCGCTCGTCGCCTATCTTCAGGTTCTCGGCCGGCTGACCGACGTGCCGTACAAGAATACGGCCGCGCCGCAGAAGCCGCCAGAGCCGGTGAAATGACATGAGGAGGCAGGCATGGACATAAGCCACGAGGCTCTTGTTGCATTC
Source organism: Sphingobium amiense (assembly GCF_003967075.1). Classification (NCBI taxonomy): domain Bacteria; kingdom Pseudomonadati; phylum Pseudomonadota; class Alphaproteobacteria; order Sphingomonadales; family Sphingobiaceae; genus Sphingobium; species Sphingobium amiense. The sequence continues at coordinate 148,351 of NZ_AP018666.1, read as the reverse complement.
TCGAAAAGCTGGGGGCTGTTCTACCTCATCGGTCTGATGATCGGTGTCCTCATTTATACGTTCCGGCCGTCCAATCGTGGCAAGTTCAACCGAGCCAAACAAAGCGTTCTCGATCAGGACGACAAGCCATGGACGTAGAGCGCGATCCCGTCAGCGGTCATGAAACGACCGGCCATGTCTGGAATGGCATCAAGGAGCTCGATACGCCGGTCCCCAAGGGTGTGCTGATTTTTCTGATCGTCACCCATCTCTTCGCTTTCGCCTGGTGGATTCTCATGCCGACTTGGCCCTTGGGCGACACCTACACCAAGGGAATTCTCAACATCGACCAGCGCACCTCGGTCGAAAAGCACCTGGTCGATTCGCAGGCGGGACGGGCCGACTGGATAAAGCGGATCGAAAGCGAGAACCTCGAGCAGATCGCGGCCGACCCCCGGCTCATGACCATCGTGCGTAGCACCGGCCACCGGTTGTTCGGCGACAACTGCGCCGCCTGCCACGGCATTAATGCCAAGGGGGGTTATGGTTATCCCGATCTGACCGATGACGACTGGATCTGGGGCGGCGACCTTGAGACGATCGCGCAGACCATGCGTGTTGGGGTCAATGTGGAGCATCCGCAGGGGCGCGTCTCGCAGATGCCCTCGTTCGGACGCGACGGGATACTCGATGCCGATCAGGTCAGTCTGGCGGCCAACTATGTCTACGCCTTGTCGCATCCCAAGTTCGTGACGAATGCCAATCGGACGTCGATTGTATCGGGGCGCGAGGTCTTCATGGCCAATTGCGCGATTTGCCATGGCGAGGATGCGCGCGGGAAGCGCGATGTCGGCGCTCCCAATCTGACGGACGCGCGTTGGATCTATGGAGGAGACATCGATCAGATCGTGGAGACCGTCCATGGCGGACGCCAGGGGCATATGCCGACATGGGACGAGCGGCTTACGGACTCGGATATCAAGATATTGGCGCTCTATGTTCATTCGCTGAGCGCGCCTCAGCGATGACGGCCATGCGATCCCGATCCCGGTGGCTGGTCTGGACGCTGGTGGCAGCAGGCCTTTTGCTGTTCGTTCTTGCGAACGCGCATTTTTTCTACGTCGCCTTTCGCTCGCAGCCCGAATGCGTGGGACATTTGAAGGAACGCGCGAACGGGAGCGGGCAGTATCGCGCGGCGAAATCGGCATGCTGAAAGGTAGCGGGACATGAGCGATAAAAGCCCCTCTTATGGCTTGCTGAGCCAGACCTCGGGCATCGAGGAGACGAAGAGCGCGCGGTTTCAGCGCCATCTTCCCGCTTCCATCGGCTTCCAATGGCTCAAGGCCGGATGGCAGGATCTTTTCCATCGGCCGATGCCGAGCCTGGCCTACGGTCTGGGCATTTTCCTTCTGTCTCTCGCTGCTGTCGCGATGCTCGCGCTGTATGGCCGCGACTATATTCTTTTTCCCGCGCTCGCCGGCTTCATGATCATTGCCCCGCTGCTGGCCATCGGACTCTATGAGAAAAGCCGCAACCGAGAAGCGGGACGCGATACGTCGCTGCGCGAAATGCTCCTGGTGAAACCGGCGGCGGGCCCGCAGGTGCTTTTCACCGGGGTCCTGCTCAGCCTGCTGATGCTACTGTGGATGCGATCCGCGGTGCTCATCTATGCGTTGTTCTTCGGCGTGCGCCCCTTTCCCGGCCTGCCTCACATAACCGCCTTCCTGCTGACCGAGCCGGTGGGATGGATTATTCTCGGCGTCGGCACGGCGGTGGGCGGCCTGTTCGCCTCATTCGCTTTTGCGATCAGTGTTTTTGCCATTCCGATGCTCCTCGATCGCAAGGTCGATGCGCTCACGGCGATGGGAACAAGCACGGCGCTCGTCTGGAACAACCTTGCGCCGATGATCGTCTGGGGCGCCATCGTCCTTGCGCTTTTCATACTCTGCGCGGCTACGGGCTTGATCGGCCTCATCGTCATCTTCCCGTGGCTTGGACATGCCACATGGCATGCCTATCGCGCGGTCTCAGACACGCAGGCCTAGACATGGCCAGCCATGCCATGCCTGCCGTCCAGGCGCCGACATCATTGACCGGGCAATCGGTCGATGAACTCATCTTCGCCAGCCAATCGCTGGATGACGGAACGATGAGGACGCAACTGTCGGTCCCGACCGCGCATTGCGGCGGATGCATGGCGAAGATCGAGCGCATCCTTGGTAACCTCGAGGGCGTCGTAGCGGCTCGGGTCAATCTATCGACGCGGCGTGTGACCGTCACATGGCGGCAAGCGCAAACCGCGAGTGCACCGCCTTTGCTGGCAACGCTGAACGAGGCGGGCTTCGAGGCAAATCTTCTCAGCCAACCGGACGAACGCGCCGATCCCGAAAAGCGCCGGCTGATCGTCGCGACAGCGGTCGCCGGCTTCGCGGCGATGAACATCATGCTGCTTTCGGTGTCGGTCTGGTCAGGCGCCGACCCCGCTACGCGGCAGCTGTTCCATCTCATCTCGGCGCTGCTCGCGCTTCCCGCGGTATTCTTTTCGGGGCGCATCTTCTTCTTGTCGGCATGGTCGGCATTGCGCGCGGGACGCACCAATATGGATGTGCCCATCTCGATCGGCATCGTCCTGACACTGGGTCTCAGCATCTACGACACGCTGCATTTCGGACGCCATGCCTATTTCGACGCGGTCGTGACGCTGATCTTTTTCCTGCTTGTCGGACGAACGCTCGACCATGCCATGCGTGACAAGGCCCGTTCGGCCGTGCTCGGGCTGACGCGAATGACGCCTGCGGGCGCGAATGTAATCGGCACGGATGGATCGCGCGCTTTTAGACCGCTCGAGGATGTCTCGGTGGGTGATGTCATCCTCGTCGCGCCAGGCGAGCGTGTTCCGCTGGATGGTCTTGTCCTTGCGGGCGAGGGCGATCTCGACACTGCCGCGGTCACGGGCGAGGCGATGCCGGTGCCGGTACGACCGGGAAGCACGCTCGTTTCGGGCATGCTGAATCTCAATGGTTCGCTCAAGGTGCGTGTGACCAACAGCCACGCGCGGTCCTTTCTATCCGAAATGGTGCGAATGATGGAAGCGGCCGAGCAGGGCAGAGCACGCTATCGCCGTCTCGCCGACCGTGTTGCGGCCTATTACTCGCCGATCATCCATTCGCTGGCCTTGGCCGTGTTTGCCGGGTGGTTCCTTGACACAGGCGATTGGCATCGGGCGCTGACCATTGCCATTTCGGTGCTCATTGTGACCTGTCCCTGCGCGCTTGGTCTCGCCATACCCATGGTTCAGGTCGCCGCGGCGAAGCGCTTGTTCGAGCACGGCATCGCGCTCAAGGATGGAAGCGCGCTCGAGCGGCTTGCACAGGTCGATACCGTGATTTTTGACAAGACCGGCACGCTCACTCATGGCGATTTGCGAGTGAGCAAGATCGCCATCGATGAACCCTATCGCGCAATCGTGATGGCGCTGGCGTCGCGTTCCAACCATCCCGTCGCACGCGCGATTGCCGCCAACGGCGGCGCCTTGTCCGGCCTCGATCTGGACAGTTTTTCCGAGCTGCCGGGCCGGGGTTTGGAGGGCCAGCGGAACGGCCATCTGTTTCGCCTGGGGCGTGCCGATTGGGCTTTGAATCCAGGCACGGGCGAGAGTGGCGGTTTCCAGACCGTGTTCTCGGTCGATGGTGAGCTTGCCGGCCATTTTGCCTTCTTGGACGTTGAAAAGACGAGTGCGCGGGAAGCGGTGGCCAAGCTTGACGCGCTTGGGCTGCCTATCGAACTGCTTTCGGGCGATCACATTGCTTCTGTGTCGGGGTTCGCGAACGCGATCGGTATCGCCCACTGGCGTGCCGGATTGCTGCCGCAGCATAAGGTGGAGCGGCTTCAGGCGCTGGCGGACAGTCAGCGCCTGACCTTGATGGTGGGTGATGGGCTGAACGATGGACCGGCACTGGCGGCGGCGCACGTTTCGATGGCTCCTTCCAATGCCGCCGACATCGGTCGGGCGGCCGCGGATATTGTTTATCTCGGCCAGGATCTCGATGCGGTTCCGCGCGCTGTGCAGATCGCGCGCGCGGCCCGGCAACGTGTCCGCCAGAACCTGGCGCTTTCCGTCGGTTATAACCTTTTGGTGATTCCTGTGGCCATGGCGGGCTATGTCACCCCACTGCTTGCTGCCGTCGCCATGTCGCTTTCGTCGATTTCGGTCGTTGCGAACTCTCTGCGAATTCCCGCAGCACGCGGATCACGGCTTAGCAGGCGAGCGCCGGCACCGACCCTCGTTCCCCTGGCCGCTACCCGATGAGCGGGATCCTGTGGCTGGTGCCGGTCGCGCTGCTGATGGGCCTTGCTGGGCTGGGCGCCTTTCTTTGGTCGATGCGCACCGGGCAGTATGATGATCTGGATGGAGCGGCCGAGCGAGTCGTGACCGACGCCAAGTCAGACCAGCCTCTTGTCGAACCTGATGATTGGCGACCCGAAACCGAGGGCGAGGCAAATCGTTTGCGATAAGGATGGTGGTGTGGACACCATTGGGCAAAGGACGAAGTGATGATGCAGGCACCGAGTTGGAATTGGGTGGGCGTCCTTGCCTTCATCTGCGGGGCGGCGGTCATCATTCCCAGCCTTGTCGCGCTTGCACTCAGTCTTGCCGCTGTTGCCCGAAACCTCCTGTGAGGCTGGCATCGGTCTGACGGAGGGATAGTGGTCTACCTTGGAAAAACTGGTCCAATTCTGAAGAGAGCCCATTTGGGCATGAGAATTGGAGAAATGTATGGGACGTCAGAGGTTTACGCCGGAGCAGATCATAGCGAAGCTGCGTGAAGTAGAGGTGATTGTGGGGCGAGGCGGCACAGCGGTGGAGGCTTGCCGCCAGATCGGGATCGCGGAGCAGACGCTATATCGGTGGCGCAAGGAATATGGCGGGCTGAAGGTCGACCAGGCGCGGCGAATGAAGGATCTGGAGCGCCAGAATGCGCGGCTGAAGAAGCTGGTGGCCGACCTCGCGCTCGACAAGGCGATCCTGCAAGAGGCGTCGAAGCTGACTTTTTGAGTCCCTCCCGTCGCCGTGAGGCGATCGAGCAGATCCGTCGCGCGTTGCCGGTATCGGAGCGACGGACCTGCCGTGTTCTGGGCCAGCATCGTTCGACACAGCGCCATCCACCGAAGGATGATGCCGACGAGCGGCGGCTAACAGCCGACATCATCGCGCTGGCCAAGGACTATGGCCGGTATGGCTATCGCCGCATCCATGTCTTGCTGGGCCAGGCGGGCTGGCAGGTCAGCCTGTCAGTGGTTGAGCGTATCTGGCGGCGGGAGGGTCTTAAAGTGCCGAAGCGGCAACCGAAACGGCGGCGGCTCTGGCTCGGCGACGGATCGTGCATCCGGCTGCGCCCGGAGCATCGCGGCATGTGTGGTCCTACGACTTCGTCGAGGATCAGACGCACAACGGTCGCAAGTTCCGAATGCTCGACATTATCGACGAGTTCAGCCGGGAATGCCTGGCGATGGTGCCGCTGCGGCGCTTCCGGTCGAACGACGTGATTGACGTGCTGACCGATCTGTTCATCGAGCATGGGCCGCCCGAGCATATCAGATCCGATAACGTCCTAGGTTGGGAAGCAGCGGCGGGAAAAGGCCAGCAGGTCTCGTTGCGCCGAGCGTGATCGGCGCTGATGACTTTTTGATCCAGATGGCTTCCATCGTCAAGGAATGCGCTCTCGGCCATAGCAAACACAGGATCCAGCGACCGCACCGGTCGTGGTCCTCACCGTCCTTAAAATGAGATGCGGATGCCAGATGGAAGGCCCGAACATTATCTACAGGGTCGCGGCTGCGCCCTCACGGCTCCACAGAGAGGGGTCCTTCCATCTGGTGTCCGTCCGTTCGACGAACGGACGGTACTCGGTTCCCGTCTTGATGACGGCGTGCGCGACGCGCGCCATCTTGGCGGTGAGTGCGGTCATCGCCTTGCGGCGGCGATCAGGGTCGTTGCCGTGGCCGGCCACATAGCGACCAAGCTTGTCGCGGAAACTGTTGTCGCGCTGGCGAATGGCGACCTGGGTCGCCATCCAGAAGGTGCGGCGTAGCCGGGCATTGCCGTACTTCGAGAGCTTGGTTCGGCCTCGGAAGGTGCCTGACTGACAGGTGGCCAGGTCGAGCCCGCAAAACTTCAGGAACTGGCGATGATGGTTGAAGCGCCGAAGATCGCCAGCCTCGGCGAGGATCGTCAGCGCGTTGATCGGGCCGATCCCGGGGATCATGCGCAGGAGCTGATAGTCGCGGTTCTCGCTGAGCATGGCATTGGCGGTCCGCTCGATCTCATCGCGTTGCCGGATCAGGCTGCGGGCTTGTGCGATGACCATGCGGAACATGGCGACCGCGACGGATTCCTCGTCGACCGGCAGTGCAACCGAGGCGCAGGCCGTCTCGTAGATATCGTTGATTAAGCGGGCCTTGGAGACCTTGCGGCCGACCAGTGACCAGGCCTCGCGCGTGAAGGCCTCCTGACCGAGCGTCGTCATGCTGGCCGGTGTCGGAAACCGTTCGAGCAGAGCCAGGAACCAGTCGGACCGGCTGTTGCCCGCAAAACGTTCGATCTCGGGAAAATACAAAGGCAGGTAATGGGTCAGGATGCGGTGCCAGGTCTGCGTCTTCGCCTTGGAAATGGCCTCGTGCGTCTTCGACATCTCCTGCAGGTCGTTGATGCCGGCGGCCAGCGGGTCGACGTAGCGCTGAGTGGCGCCGATCTGGAGCATGTGCAGAATTACCTGGGCGTCTTTGGAATCGTTCTTGTCCCAGCCATTATGCAACGCCTCACGCGTCCGTGCCAAGGCGACCGACGAAATCAGGCGCAGCTCGAAACCCGCAGCTAGCAGTCGGTGCGCCAGCGTACGGTGGTAGTTGCCGGTGGCCTCAAAGCCAACGACGATAGGTCTGCCGATGGCTGCCAGATCGTCCGCGAGGCGGTCGTAATCAGCCTTGGTAGCCATGACTGTCATGCGGCGACGTCGTCCGCCCTCCGGGCGTTCGATCAGCACTTCCTGGCGGTGCTTGGACATATCGATGGCTACCAGCACGGCATCGGCCGGAGTAGAACTGCGCTTGGTCATGGTCGGTCAGTCTCCAAAGTGTTGAGTCGACAACTTCACTTTAGAGACCTGCTGGCCGGTCATGGCCGCCTTGATGAAGCCGTCGGGCGCTACGCGCCCTTGTCTCCATCAAGGCGAATGCTGCCTTCGAGGGGCAGCTTCCCAATGTGCTACGGCCCCGAGTTCGTCGCTAATGCGGTGCGCGAGTGACTCGGCAGGCTTGGCGTCATTACCCTCTATATCGAGCCCGGCAGCCCATGGGAGAACGGCTATATCGAAAGCTTCAATGCCCGTCTGCGAGATGAACTGCTCAACGGCGAAATCTTCTACAGCCTTGAGGAGGTGCGGATCGTCACCGGCTGGTGGCGCGATCATTACAACCGAGCACGGCCCCACAGCAGTCTCGGATATCGACCACCGGCCCCGGAGACGATCAAGATGCCAGCCTGGCCGCTCGGCTCCGCTACGCTCCGCCTCCCGCCCAGGCTGGTATCAGAGGCGCAGATCAACTAACTACACAACCGGACCAGTCATTGCGGGCAGTCCATGTCCTGAGCTCGGCCCATCGCGATGTTGCGACATGGCTCTGCCGTTGCCTGGCGCCGAGGGAAAGCGCCCTCCGCCTGACTGATCCCCTAAGCCCGGACGGTTGCCGTGGGGCAACCCCCGCGGTGCCGGACCGGGTTGTCGCTCGCGCGCCTGCCCGCACCACTCCGGCCCTTGTGGGTCGGGTCGCCGCTTGCGCGTCGATGCCCTCGTCTCCCGCCGGTCTTGGCCGGGTCTCGTCGGAGGGACGGTCCCTCGGACGGAAGCAACGGAGATTTGATCATGCAGAACATCGTCATTCTTGCCGGCAATATCGGCATGGATCCGGAGAGCCGCACCACCCAGGGCGGGACCCGCATCACCCACTTCACCCTGGCGACCTCGCGTCCCCGCTATTCGGAAGGCAAGGTCGTTCGCGATGAGAAAGGCTACCGCGTCCAGGACACCGAATGGCATCGGATCACCGCGTTCAATGGCCTCGGCAAGACCGTGCAGGAGCATTGCACCAAGGGCATGAAGCTGCTGGTGCGCGGCCGCATCCATTACAGCGAATGGACCGATGGCGACGGCGTCGAGCGCTACGGCACCGAGATCATCGCCGAGACGATCGACTTCCTCAGCCGGGCGAAATCGAAGTCCGACGAGGCCGGCGACCCTGATCCTGAGCTCGACGACGACGTGCCCTTCTGACCCCCGGATCCCCGCGCGCTTGTGGCGCGCGGGGGCATCCAGCGGCGAGCCGGATTTGCCATAGCTCGCGAGGGATTTTGCAGGCGGGGGCGTCTGCACTATCCGCTTTCCGTCGCATGGGATCGAAGATCGCATGCCACACCGACCTCAACGAGGCCACGCTCAAAAATACGCCGCGCGGTCCGATATGGGTCCTCAAGGCGCGGGGCGGAAGCGAAAGCTGGTGGAACGCCTACACTGGCGAAAATGTCGATGAGATCAGTCTGGCAGACGCTCGGCGCTATGCTCTGATGTCCTACAAAGGATCCGGCAGGCTGCAGGCGGTCGACTATCAGGAAACGGCGCCCGAGGAAGCGCAGGTCGGCGGGCCGCTGTGGCGCGCCAGCTTCGCCGACAAGGAGCATAGTCGCCTCTATCTGGATCCGTTCACCGGAGAGGTGCTCAGTCGCCGTTCGGACCTGTGGGACTTCTATGATTTCTTTTACAAAATCCATATCATGAACCTTGGCGCCTCGCGCAGTTACAACCATCCACTGATCGTTGTCGCTGCATCGGCGACGTTGCTCATCGTGGTCACCGGGATCGTCATTCTGTTTTATCGCCTTGCGAAGGATCTCAAACGACTGCTGACGAAACGTCGCGCATCAAGGCCTGCGACCTGAGGTCATCGCGCTGCGACGGGCTCACTTGCCGATCCACTCCGGTTCGGCTGTGGCCGCGCAATTCTGATCGTCGCTCGGCCCGCCGTGTCCACGGGCAGCGCGAGCAGATGAGCCGCCGTATCTTCGCGGTCGGGTAATGTCGCGGGGTGCGATGGAGCTTGCTGTGTCCTGATCGGCGCGCGGGCGGGCAACGCGCGCCTCGCACGATCACACGCGCAGCAGTCGCCCCACCGCCCGCATGATCGTCGCCCTGCGCGCCGCATGCTCGGTAGCGTCGCGTGCGGCTCCGGTCATGCACCAGAGCTGGGTGAGGGCGGCGACAAGCCGGACGACGTCCATGGGCGTGAAGTCGGCGACGATCCGCCCCTCGGCCTGCGCCGCTGCGATCCCGTCCAGCTTCTCCCCGAGAAGGACCTCGCCGGCCGGGAGCATCAGAACATCCTGGCCACGCTCCAAATGATGCCAGGTCAGCAGCCTCCACAAGCGCGGGCGCTCGACCAGCAAGTCATAGGTGCGCCCCGCATAACCCTCAAGATCATTGGGATCGAAGCGATCGGCCTGCGCCGCGTCCATCACTTCCTGCGTCAGCGCGGCATCGAAGAGCGCCTCCTTGTCCCCGAAATAGGTGTAGAGCATCGGCTTGCTGATACCCGCCGCCTGCGCAATGCGATCGATCCGCGCGCCCGCCAGCCCATGGGACGCGAACTCCTCGGTCGCTGCAGCCAGGAGCGTCTCGCGGCTCTGTGCGGCATTCCGCCTGGTTCGTTCCTTCATCACACCTCCCGGCATTGACGCATTCCACATATGAAGTTACCTACCAGTTGGTAATATATGGAGCAGCATATGTCCAATCACTGGTTTCTCACGGGCGCGTCCAGCGGCATTGGCCGCCATCTGGCCGAACTGATCCTGGCCGCGGGCGACGACCTTACCGCGACGGCTCGCAGGCCCGAAAGCCTCGACGACCTTGCGGCGAAATATCCGAGCCAGCTGCGCGTCGAAGCGCTCGACGTCACGGTCAAGGACGATATTGCTGCGGTCGTGGCCCGGGCGCAGGCGCGTCGACCCGTCGATATTCTGGTCAACAACGCCGGCGGCGGCGTGATCGGCGCCACCGAAGAGATGTCGGACGCCGAGGTCGAAGGCCAGATCGCGCTCAATCTCATGGCGCCCATCCACATCACCCGCGCCTTTGTCCCCGCGATGCGCCTGCGCGGGAGCGGCCGGATCATCCAGATCTCCAGCGCCAGCGGTCAGGGCTCGCTTCCGACGAGCAGTCTCTATCATGCGGCCAAATGGGGCCTGGAGGGCTTCAGCGAATGCCTCCGCCAGGAGCTTGAACCCTTCAACCTGTTCGTGACGCTGATCGAGCCGGGTGGCGCGCGCACCAGCTTCAGCCACAACCTGCAATTCGCCAGCGAGATCGCCGCCTATCGCGATACGCCCGCCGGCGATATCCGCAAGATGTTCGAGACCGCCGGAAACGAGCTCTACACGCTCGACCCGCAAAAGATCGCGCAAGCGATCGTCGATGTCGCAACCAGCGACCATCCGCCGCTGCGCGTGACTCTGGGGGGTGACGCTTTCGGCGTTGTCCAGGCGGCGCTGCAATCGCGGCTCGCCTTTCTGCAGTCCCAGGAAGCGCTCGCGCGCTCGGTCGCTTTCGACAGTTGAGCTTTCCCGTCTTCCAGCTTTCGTCTCCGCGCGGTGCGATGCGCCTCACCGGGGCCCGGCAACCCCTGTCGTCAGCGCCGCTATCCGATACTTAGGTATAGCCATCCGACACGATTGCCGAAGCGCCAAACGGGCAATCGCTTGGTACCATCGCAAGAGAGGAAAACCTTCGCGGTCGCCAATCAAGGGTGCGCGGACCTTCGCAGTCTGCGTGCCCTTGATGTGGCAGCGCGCCGCCCAGCCACGCGCGTCATGAACGGGAGCGGCCTTCTGCGAAACCCAACGCTCCGCCGCATCTTCTATAAGCTCTCGCTCGAATTGCTGCGCGCCGCCTTCGTCTTCCTGCGACTGGGGTTAAAGGGCGAGGCGCGCCTGCTTGTGCACGCGTCTCAATGGGCGAGGCACACGGCTTCCGGTCGCCGCCGCAGGTGGCGGCACCGGAAAGTGCCATGAGCGTCGTCGCCGCCTTTCTTTATCACGAGGGCAAACGGCTGCGGCCGGTGACCCTGATCGATCCGGCGTGCGAGCATATCGCCAAGGATGACTTTGTGTGGATCGGCCTCTCCCAGCCCAGCGAAACAGAACTTGCCGACATCGCCGGAAATTACGGCCTTCACCCGCTTGCCGTGGAAGATGCCGGCAACGGCCACCAGATTTCCAAGCTCGACGTCTACGGTGACCAGTTGTTCATCGTCGCCAGGACGGCACATCTTGAAGGCGATCATATCGCCTACGGCTCCACCGCGATTTTCCTGGGCAAGAATTTCCTCATCACCGTTCGGCAGGGTTCGGCACGCTCGCACAGCGAGCTTCGCGCGCATCTCGAAATCACGCCGGACCTGCTGCGCGAGGGCCCGGACTATGTGCTCCATGCCATTCTGGACTTCATCGTCGATGGCTATTTCCCGATCGTCGAGGCGATCGAGGAGGACGTCCTCAAGATGGAGCAGCGCATGCTTGCAGCCTTTCTCACCCGCGAGGAGGTGACCCGGATTTTCACGCTGCGGCGTGAGCTCGTCCGCTTCCAGCGCGTGCTCGGACCCATGCTCGAGGTCGGTCGCAAGCTGGTGAACCTGCAGCTTCCGCGGCTTGATGAGGCCTCCAAACCCTATTTCCGTGATCTGCTCGATCACATGCTCCGGGTTGAGAGCGCCATCACCGGCATCCGCGACATCCTGATCTCGGTGTTCGAGGCGAGTCACCTGCTCGAACAGCAGCGCCAGGGTGCGATCACGCGTCAGCTCGCCGCCTGGGCCGCGATCCTCGCGGTGCCTACCGCGATTGCCGGGATCTACGGGATGAACTTCGAGAATATGCCCGAACTGAAGACGCAGTGGGGATATTTCGTCATCCTCGGCGTCATCGCTGCGGTCTGCATCGGACTCTACATCCGGTTCAAACGCAACCACTGGCTTTGACGTCGCTGACCGCTGTCCACATCGCGCAGGGCTGAGGCCGCCGGGGGCAGGTTGCCACAGTTCAATGCTTTCGAAGCGTCTCGGCGCGGTGCCGGTCCAACGCATCGAGCAAAGCCCTGCCGATCAACGGCTTTGCGAGAACGTGATCGAAGCCCGCCTCGGCGGCCCGCGAGGCCAGCAGCGTGTCGTGAAAGCCTGAGATCATGATGGCCCGTCCCGACCATCCGATCTCGCGAAGGTGACGCAGCATCGCGAATCCGTCGATGTCGGGCATGCGATAGTCGAGGATGACGCAGTCCGCCTCCTTCGCGCGGGGGTCGGCCAACAGCGCGCGGCCGGTCGTATATCCCCACACGGCATAGCCGCGCGATCTCAGCAGCAGCTGGAGGCCACGCCGCACGCCGGGATCGTCGTCGGAGACGAGGATGGTGTATCTGCCATCATGCTGGGTGGAACGGACCGATGGCATTGCGAGAAGCGGACACCCGTGTGACGATTGCACCATCGATCGCATATCGCGCCTCGTCCCGTCGCTACGTAGAGGTCGCAGTCACTTCGGCTTGCGGCCCATGCCCGCGGCAAAGGCGATCCGCAGGGCTTCGGACAGATTGCGGACCTCGAGCTTGGCCATCAGGCTCGCGCGATGGACCTCGACCGTTCGCGATGAACAGCCCAGGTCATAGGCGATCGTCTTGTTGGGCAGGCCGTTGGCCAGCCTTTCGAGCACTTCCCGCTCCCGGGGCGTCAGTGCAGCGACCCGCACCCCTGCTTCGGACGTTTCCAGGGTACGAAGGTCGACATCGTCGAGACGCGCGAACGCGCGGCTGACGGCGCCGAGCAGGGCGGCTTTCTCGAAGGGTTTCTCGAGAAAGTCGACCGCGCCGCCTTTCATGGCCTGCACCGCAACCGACACGTCGCCATGGCCGGTCAGGACGATGACCGGCATGTTGACCCCGCGTGCTGCCATGGCGGCCTGAACCTCGAGACCGTCCATCTCGGGCATGCGCACGTCGAGGATGACGCAGCCGACGGCCGCCGACTTCGCCTCCTTGAGAAACTCCACGCCGGAGGCATAGGTCACGACGTCGTAGCCCGCGGTCTTGAGCGCAAAGCTCGCCGCCTTGCGGATGCTCTCCTCGTCGTCGACCAGATGGATGACGCGTCTATCCCCCATGTTCCTCCTCCGCCCGCGCATGGATCAAGGTAAAATGAAAGCGCGCGCCGCCGCGGTCGGGGCGCTCCATCCAGATACGGCCCCCATGCGCTTCGATGATGGTCCGGCAGATCGAAAGGCCGAGGCCCATGCCGTCGGCCTTTGTCGAGTTGAACGCCGTGAAGAGCTGCTCGCGGACCTCGTCGGCGATGCCGGGGCCGGTATCCTCCACGGTCACCTCGATCAGCCCGTCAGGGCGCAACCTGGTCGCCACCTTGAGGTCGCGAACCGGACACGCCGCCATCGCCTCGATGGCATTGCGCATCAGGTTGACCAGCACCTGCTGGATCTGCACCCTGTCGACGAGGACCGGCGTCGCGGCGGGATCGACTGCAAAGAAGCTGCGGATGCCGCGCTCGCGGGCGTCGACCAGCGCGAGCTGGCTCGCCTCGGCGATGACCTGCGGCAGCTCGTGGAGGCTCTTGTCGACCTCGCCGCGGGCGACGAAATCGCGAAGGCGCCGGACGATATGGCCGGCCCGCAGCGTTTCCTGTGCCGCATCATCCATCACCGACCGTAGCGACACGAAGGGTTCGTCGTCCCGCTCGTCGAGCATGTCGCGGATCGTCTCGAGATAGAGCGCGACCGCGGCAAGCGGCTGGTTGAGCTCATGCGCGAGGGTCGAGGCCATCGTGCCCATCGCGCTCAGCCGGGAGACATGGACCAGCTCTGCCTGCAGTTCCTTGAGCCTGAGCTCATCCTGCTCCTTGGCGGTGAGATCCCGGATGAAGCCGGTGAACAACCGCTGCCCGTCTTCACCGGCCTCGCCAACCGACAGCTGCATCGGGAAGGTCGAGCCGTCGCGGCGCTGGCCGACCACGACGCGGCCGAGGCCGATGATCCGGCGCTCGCCGGTCTGGAGATAATGCGCGATATATTCGTCGTGCCGGTCGCGATCGGGCTGGGGCATCAGGCAGGAGACGTTGCGGCCGACGAGCTCGGTTTCCGAATAGCCGAACAGGCGTTGGGCGGCCGCGCTGAACGACGTGATGGCGCCGGTCTCGTCGATGATGATCATCGCATCGGGGACGGTCGCCAGGATCGACTGGAGATGCTGCTCGCGGGTCTCGATTGACGCCCGGACCGCCGCCTCGTCGGTGACATCGCGACTGATGCAGGCAAAGCCTCGATGTGCGTCGCCTTCGAACAGGGCGCTGATCGTCAGGCGCGCGAGATATTCCGCGCCGTTCTCGCAGACCCGCCACGCTTCGCGCTCCAGCGTGCCTTCGTGAAGGGCGGCCGCCAGGTCTGCGCACGGGCGGCCGGCCGCAATCTCGTCGGGCGGGTAGAACAGGTCATGGGGCTGTCCCAGGACGCGATCGAGGGGCCAGCATTCGGCACGCTCGCCTTCTTCATTATAGCTCAGCACGATCCCGGCAGGATCGAGCAGCGTCAGGACGTGGCCGCCAGCCTGTCGCAGGAACAGCGGCGCAAGCCGCGCTACGTCGCTGGCAATCTCGTCCGGCCCGCGCCTCGTGTCGACCATCGTCCCGGCTCACGGGCCTGGCCGGGCGCACGGATCCGGGCGTAGCCCGACCGTGCCACTCAGCGCCGCGCGAGTATGGCCTTCATCTCGTCGATTTCCTGCCGCTGCGAGCGCTTGATCGCTTCGCAAAGCCGGATGACTTCCGGATCGCTGAGCTTTGCTTCCTGGCACATCAGGATCGCCCCGGAATGATGCGGGATCATCGAGCGCAGAAAGGCCGTGTCGCCGATCGTGGTCTGGGTGCGGATGAGCGCAAAGCTGCCGAAGAAGGCGACCAGCGACGCGGCGATCAGCGCGATGTTGGCGGCTTTCGACGCGAACATGTGCCGCATGGCGACGATCATCAGCACCACCATCGGCGCGACCATCATCAGCGTCATGTAGAGCATGTTGAGGTTGTTGTAGAAGCTGTCGAGCCCGTCGATCATGACGAACATCACCAGATACATGATGACGCCGCTGATGACGGTCTGAACGGCAAGGCTCCAATAGGCGCCCATCTTCCGGGTGTTCATGTGGGACGAATGGTCCATGGCGTATCTCCTTCGCTCGGCGCCGGCCGACCTTGGTATGAGTGTAACGCCCCGCTCTCCTGTTCGCCCCCGCCATCAGCCGTCCTGATGCTAAAACCAGAAGCGAACGCCGGCGACGAAGCTGGTCGCATGGACGTCCTCGCCGGCAAGCCTCGACAGCCGCGCCGTGTCGCCGGCTTTGCGCAGATAAGAGACGCCGATATAGGGTGCGAACTGGCGGCTGAACTCATAGCGCAGGCGCGCGCCGAGCTCTATGTTGACCAGCCCCGAACCGATGTCGTTCTCCGGAATATCCTGCGCGGCGAAATTGACCTCGGCGCGCGGCTGCAAGATCAGGCGCTGGGTAATGCGCTGGTCGTAATAGCCCTCGACCCGGCCCAGAACATCGCCCTTGGTCGAGAGGAACAGCGCGCCTTCGACTTCGAACATGCCGGGAGCCAGGCCCTCGACGCCGACCGTCGCGTAAGTGCGGTCGGGCCCGCGGCCGAAGTCCTGGCGGATACCGCCCTGAAGATTGAAATAGGGGTCGATGGCCCGGCTATAGAGCACCTGCACCTCCGCGCTGTCGATGCCGCGGCCGAACTCGCCTTCGCCCTCGCTCTTGAGCCAGAGCCGGTTGATATCGCCGCCGTAAAAGCCTTCGCCATCCCAGCGATAGCCATCGCGACCGCTATGCGCCTGATACTCGAACAGGTTGAGCAGCACCTGCCCGAAATTGTTGCCGCCGCTGTCCTTCATCATGATGTCGCGTGAGCGCGCCATCTCGGCGCCGGGAAAATCACGATCGGCGAAGTGGTCGCTGGGGGGAGGCGGCGGGGGCGCATTGCCGGCCGGAAGCGCCGTGCCGGTCATTTGCATGCCGGGCATGGCGGAGGTTCCGGGCATGGCGGTCTGGCCATGCTGCGAATGGTCCATCCCGGGCATGTCCGGCATCGCGCCGTCCTGATGCCGGGAGTGGTCCATGCCCGGCATCTCCGCCATCGCGGGAGCAGCGGGTTGCGGTTGACCGGCGGCATCTGCCTGTGGCGCAGGACTGGCCTGGTCCTGCGAATGGTCCATTGCCGGCATGGTGCCCGGCGCTGGTTTCTGAGCGCGCGGCCTGGTAGCGGGCTTGGGGCGCGGCGCGGCGGCCTTGTCCTTCTTTTTCTCCTGCGCCGGCCGCGCCCCGCCCGGCGGCGCCATGCCGGGCATGTCGTGCATCGAATGATCCTGGGCAAAGGCGGGCGCGGCGGAGAGAAGGGCGATCGCGCTCACCAGCGGCGTGAGGATGCGGGTCATTGCGCGTCTCCCTTCGGACGGACGCTCACGACCCGCATCATCCCTGCATGCATGTGGTAGAGGAGATGACAGTGGAAGGCCCAGTCGCCGACCGCGTCGGCGGTGAAGTCCCAGGTCACCTTGCCGCCGGGCTGGACGATCACCGTATGCTTGCGCGGCGCATGATCGCCATGCCCCGTCACCAGCTCGAAGAAATGCCCGTGAATATGGATCGGATGCCCCATCATCGTGTCGTTGATGAGATTGACGCGCACCCGCTCGCCTTCGATGAAGGGGATCGGCTCGTGATGGTCCGACATTTTTTCGCCGTCGAACGACCACATGAACCGCTCCATGTTGCCGGTGAGGTGAATGTCGATGCTGCGGCTCGGCGCGCGCACGTCCGGATTGCGATCGAGCGCCATCAGGTCCCTGTAGACAAGCACCTTGTGGCCGACGTCGGCGAGGCCCTGGCCGGGCTCGCCGGTGCGGTCTACGGGCATCGGCGAGATGGTCTGGACGCTCGGGTCGCGCTTCACCTGCGGCGCGTTCGAGAAGTCGCGCATCTTCATCGAGCCCATCGCGTGCCCGCCATGATCCATGCCCGCCATCTGGCCATCGGCGCCCATCGCGCCGTGGTCCATGCCGGCCATCGATCCATGATCCATCCCCGAATGATCCATGCCTGCCATGGCGCTATTGTCCATGGTCGCCATCGCTGCCGCCGCGCCGGTCGCGAGGCGCGCGGACGCGTTCTTCTCGGCCGTCGGATCGACGCCCCGCATAGCGCCGCCCGACATGTCCATGCCTTCCATGCCCGGCATCGAGGACATGTCCATGCCCATGTCCTTCATGTCGGCGAGCGGCCGTTTGCGTAAGGGGGGAACCTCGCCGGCCATGCCGGCCCTCGGCGCGAGCGTGGCACGCGCCATGCCCGAGCGGTCGATCGCCTCGCCGACAAGGGTGTAGGCCTTGTCATCGCCTGGGCTGACAACGACGTCGTAGGTCTCGGCAACACCAATCTGGAACTCGTCGACGGTGACCGGCACCACATTCTGCCCGTCGGCCTGGACGATGGTCAGCGGCAGGCCGGGGATGCGGACGTTGAAGGTGGTCATCGCCGACGCATTGATGACCCGCAGCCGCACCCGTTCGCCCGGGGTGAAGAGCGCGGTCCAGTTGTCCATCGGACCATGGCCATTGACGAGATAGGTGTAGGTGGATCCGGTCACATCGGAGATGTCGGCCGGGTCCATCCGCATCTGGCCCCAGTCGAGCCGGTCTTTGAGCGGCTGATCCTTGCCCGACAGGAGCCCGGCCAGGGTCTGGCGCTGGAAATTGAAATGGCCGGGGTTGGCCTTGAGGCGCCGGAAGATCGCCTGCGGCGAGAGCGCGCTGTGATCGGCGAGCACGATGACATGCTCGCGGTCATAGGCGACCGGATCGGCACCGGCGGGATCGATGATGATCGGGCCGTAATGGCCTTCCTGTTCCTGCAGGCCTGAATGGCTGTGGTACCAGTAGGTGCCGCTTTGCACGACGGAGAACTGGTAGAGGTAGTTCGAGCCCGGCTTGATGCCCGGAAAAGACACGCCCGGCACACCGTCCATATTGGCCGGCAGGATCAGCCCGTGCCAGTGGATCGAGCTGTCCTCCTCCAGCTGATTGATGACGTTGAGCCGCACGCGCTGGCCCTCGCGCAGCCGGATCAGCGGGGCGGGGACCGTGCCGTTGAGGCCGATTGCCCGGAACTTGCGCCCGTCGATGGTCATCGACTGCCGGGCGATGGTGAGCGTGATGTCTTCGCCCGACACGGTCGGCAGCGTCGGTCGCATCCCCGGCGAGATCGTCTGCGCCCAGGCCGGCAGCCAGGCTGACAAGGCGGCGCCGCCGCCGGCGAGGGCCGCGCCGCGGAGGAACTGGCGGCGGTCGAGAGCAGAAATCATTCGGTTGTCTCAGCTTTAAGAAAGAGGGCGGACCTATTGGAAATACGCAGCGTGGCCTCATCCCCCTCAAACTTTCTTCAACATTTCCGCGAGGCGTGCGCGGGCGCGGTAGAGGCGGGTCTCGACTGCCTTCTGGCTGATGCCGAGAATCTCGGCGGTTTCGGCTTCCGATTTCTCATCGATCGTCCGCAAGACGAGCGTGTCCTTGAGCGATGCGGGCAGGGCGGCGATCGCTTTCATGGCCTCTGCCAGCTGCTGCTCGGCGCCGATCGCCTGGTCGGGTAGTGGCGCCTCGTCGACGACATGTTCGGCTTCCCCCAGCGCCAGCGCGTGGGAGAAGAAGTTGCGGACCGCGCGGCGGCGGCGCCAGTCATGGCATTTGTTGATGACGATCCGCGACATCCAGACCGGAAAAGGTCGCGCAGCGTCATAGCGGTTGAGTGCGGCGAAGGCGGCGACGAAGCTCGCCTGGGTCACGTCGAGCGCTTCGTCGCGGTTCCCGACATGGCTGCGCACGAGGCGGTGCACCCAGCCCTGATGCCGGCGGACCAGCTCGCCATAGGCCGCTTGCCGGCCTCCAAGCGCCAGAGCCGCGAGCTCCCCGTCCGAGCAGTCGGGGAGGCACGCGGTCATTTGGACTTGGCCGTCAGCGCTTTCACCACGGCGTCGTCGAACTTGTCCGTCTGATCCGGGCGCAGCACGGCCCGCATCGCGAAGATATGCTCGAGTGTTTCCTTCTGCAGCGCGCCCATCGCCTGGTGCGAGCGATCCACCGCCCCTGCAACCCGAGGACCATAGCCATGCTCCGCCTCGATCGCCTCGGCGAGCCGCGCGTTATCGGCGCGCAGTTCGGCCTCCAGTGCCTGTCGCCGGATCGCATAGTTCTTCTCGATCGTCTCGAGACGGCTATGTTGCGCGGTGTCCAGCTTCAGATCGCGATGGAGCAGGTCGTGCAACTCATTTTCGACCGGGCGCACCGGAACCACATAGACGCGGCCGATGACCACACCGGCGATCGCCGCGGCAAAGGTCAGCAGGACGAGGAGCAGGAGCCGGCGGTCGCGCATCATTGTGAACTCAGCAGCGTCGAAGGAGCGAGCGCGAGCCGCGCGTCAAAGGGCGATATCGGCCCGGCTTCGGTCGACCGCACAGGCACGGCCGAGCCGGCAATTCCCAGGAACAAGGCTGCTGCCGCGGCGATACCGAATGTCGTGGCGCTCAGGCGGGGCATGGCCTGGAGCCGGGCGATCTCGGCCATGACGCGGCTGTCCAGCCCGGCAAGCCGGGGATCGAGCGGCGCTTCCCGCAACCGGCTGAGCATGTCGTCGAGGTGGTCCATGATGTTTCTCCGTCTTCACTTCTCAATACGCAGGATGGTCCGGCAACCCTTGTCCGGGAACAAAAAGAAAATTGCGAGGGGTGCAGGTCGCGGCTGCGTATTCTCTCATGTCACTGACAGGAGAATGTCCAAATGCGCTTCTTTTCGCCGCTCGCAGCCATCGCCGCCGTCGGCCTGAGTGTTTCGGCTCCGGCCTACGCCCATCCCAAGCTCGTGTCCTCGACGCCCGCCGCCAACGCCAGCGTCCCGGCGCCGTCGCGTATAACGCTCACCTTCAGTGAAGGTCTGATGCCGAAGCTGTCGGGCGCCGAGATCGTGATGACCGGCATGCCCGGCATGCCCAACCACCGCATGGCGGTAACCGGCTTCAAGACGTCCGTCGAAGGCGACAAGACGCTCGTGCTGACGCTCGCCAAGCCGCTCATGGCGGGCAGCTATCAGGTCGCCTGGCACGTCGTCTCGACCGACACGCACCGCATCCAGGGCAATCTCGCCTTTACCGTCAAGTGACGCCATGAACGACGTGGCACTCGTCGCCGTCCGCTGGGCGCTCTACGTCGATCTCGGCCTGTTGTTCGGCCTGCCGCTGTTCGCGCTCTATGCGCCCGGCGGCGGCCGGATGGTACAGCGGCATCTGCCGATGGTAGCAATGGTGGCCGGTCTCGCCTGTCTCGCCCTCCTGCTGTCGGCGCTGGGGTTCGCGTTGCAGGCAGCGGCCATGACCGGGCTGCCGCTCACCCAGCCTGATCTTTCCATGGTCGCAGAGCTGTTCAACGGCACGTCCATGGGAACGGCGCTGAAGGCGCGCCTCGTCGCGCTCCTCGTTCTTCTGCTCTCCATCCCCTTCTATCGCCGGCAATCCCGTCCTGCCTTCATCGCCTCCACTCTGGCAGGCGCGGTCGCACTCGCGACCCTCGCCTGGAGTGGGCATGGCGCGGCTGGCGAAGGCGAGGCGGGCTGGCTGCAACTGGGGGCCGATCTCATCCATCTGCTCGCCGCCGGCGCCTGGGTCGGCGCGCTTGCCGCATTCCTCGCGCTGGTACTTCCCAGGCTCGCAACCGACGATCTCGCCGCTCAAGACATGGACCGGGTCACGCTCGCCGAGGAAGCGTTGCGGGGCTTCTCCCTCGTCGGCACGATCATCGTCGCCCTGCTGATCCTGACCGGGACGGTGAACGGCTGGTTCCTCGTCGGTCCGGGCAACATCGCCTCGCTCGGGCAGTCGACCTACGGCCTGCTGCTCATCGCCAAGCTGCTGCTGTTCGCCGGCATGCTGGGCCTGGCCGCGCTCAACCGTTATCGCCTGACCCCGGCACTTGCGCAGGCGATCGAGGAAGAGGACGCGCCACGGGCGCAGGCGCTGCTGCGCGCGAGCCTCGTCGTCGAAGGCGGTCTTGCGATCGTCATTCTCGGGCTCGTCGCCTGGCTGGGGACACTATCGCCGCCCATGTCGATGTAGCTTATCGTTTCGGACGCCTCGCGTTGGGAGAAGCCAATGCAATCCTACACCCCGCCGCTCGGGACCGGATCGACGAAAGACTATGATCGCGCGATCCGCCTGTGGACGCGGGAGAAGCGGTGGCGTGCCGCCATGCTCGCCGCCCTGGCGCCCAAAGCCGGTGAGACGGTCGTCGACGTCGGCTGTGGCACCGGCAGCTTCGCGCTGATGCTCAAGCAAGCCGAGCCCAGGACGCAGGTGATCGGTCTCGATCCCGATGCCGAGGCGCTCGACATCGCGCGGCACAAGGCCGCTGTGCGGCGGGCCGATATCGACTGGCGTCAGGGATTTGCCAGGGACGTGGCCCCGGGTACCGCCGACGCTGTCGTGTCGAGTCTCGTGCTGCATCAGATGCCGGTCAGGGAGAAGGCGGCAACCCTGCGCGCCATGTTCGCCATGCTGCGCCCGGGTGGGCGCCTGGTGATCGCCGATTATGGCCGCCAGCAGGGTTTCATGCGGCTTGCCTTCCGCCTGACCGTGCAGCGGCTCGATGGCATCGATGATACCCGGCCCAATGCCGACGGCGTGCTCCCCGGCCTGATCGCGGCGGCCGGCTTCAGGCATGTGGCCGAGACGTTTCGGCTTTTGACCATCACCGGCGCGATCGACTTGTTTACGGCGCATCGACCGGCGCAGGACCACGGCCTTACGGTTGCCAATGACCTTGGCTGATGGCGGCCAGGCGAACGGGCCCGCCGATTTGTCCGCTTAGGCGATTACGTATTGACCCTGACACGGTGTCAGACCCTAGATCGTCAGGCGTCGAAAGGAGCAAGGCGATGAACGAGACACATGGAGCGGCGCATGGCGGCGGTTGCTGCGGCAGCCACGGCGCTGCGAAACCAGCGGCTGGCGTCAAGGACCCGGTCTGCGGCATGACCGTCGATCCTGCGATCACTGCGCACCATGCCGAGCATGGCGGTGAAAGCTATCATTTCTGCAGCGCGGGCTGCCGGGCAAAATTCATCGCCGATCCCGAGCGCTATCTCGGCCCGCCGGCACCGCCAGTCGCGGTGCCAGAAGGCACGATCTGGACCTGCCCTATGCATCCCGAGATTCGGCAGGACCATCCCGGGTCCTGTCCGATCTGCGGCATGGCGCTCGAGCCCGCGACCGTGACTGCCGACAGCGGCCCCAGCCATGAGCTGGTCGATTTCACACGGCGCTTCCGGGTCGGCCTGATGCTGGCCCTCCCGGTGCTGATCCTCGAGATGGGCGCGCATCTCTTTCCCGCGATCCATCGCCTCGTGCCGATGTCGATCTCGGTATGGATCCAGTTCGTGCTGGCGACACCCGTCGTGCTCTGGGCGGGCTGGCCCTTCTTCGAGCGTGGCTGGGCCTCGCTCAAGACCCGCAACCTCAACATGTTCACCCTGATCGCGATGGGGACCGGGGTCGCCTGGATCTACAGCGTCGTCGCGACGCTCGCGCCCCAGCTGTTCCCGCCCGCCTTCCGCGGAGAGGACGGCATGGTTGCCGTCTATTTCGAGGCGGCCGCGGTGATCACTGTCCTCGTGCTGCTCGGCCAGATGCTCGAACTGCGCGCGCGCGAGCGGACCTCGGGCGCGATCAAGGCGCTGCTTAACCTTGCGCCAAAGACCGCGCGCCGGATCGGTTCCGATGGCAGTGAAGAGGAAATCAGCCTCGATCTCGTTGCGGTCGGCGACCGCCTGCGTGTGCGTCCCGGCGAGAAGGTGCCGGTCGATGGCGTGGTCGAGGACGGCCGTTCCTCGCTCGACGAGTCGATGGTCACCGGTGAGTCCATGCCCGTCACCAAGGCCAAGGCCGACACGGTGATCGGCGGCACGCTCAACCAGACCGGCGCGCTCGTTATCGTCGCCGACAAGGTTGGCCGGGACACCATGCTGGCGCGCATCGTCCAGATGGTCGCCGAGGCGCAGCGCTCGCGCGCGCCGATCCAGCGCATGGCCGATCAGGTGTCGGGCTGGTTCGTGCCCGTGGTCATCGCGGTCGCGGTGGTCGCGTTCATCGCCTGGGGCATCTGGGGCCCCGAGCCGCGCTTCGCCTACGGGCTGGTTGCGGCGGTCGCCGTGCTGATCATCGCCTGTCCCTGCGCACTGGGTCTCGCCACGCCGATGTCGATCATGGTCGGGGTTGGCCGCGGCGCCGGGCTCGGCGTCCTCATCAAGAATGCCGAAGCGCTCGAGCATATGGAAAAAGTCGACACGCTCGTCGTCGACAAGACCGGCACGCTGACCGAAGGCCGGCCTGCCGTCACCCAGATCGTGCCGGCGCCCGGCTTCGACGAAGCCGAACTGCTGCGGCTTGCCGCCTCGGTCGAGCGGGCCTCCGAGCATCCGCTCGCGCTGGCGATCGTCGAGGCCGCCAAGGATCGCGGCATCCCCACGAGCGACGTCACCGACTTCGATTCCCCCACCGGACGCGGCGCGCTCGGCACCGTCGACGGCCGCCGGATCGTGCTCGGTAATGCGCGGTTCCTCTCGGAAGAGGGCATAGCAACCGACGCGCTGGCGGAGCAGGCCGACGCCCTGCGCCGGGATGGCGCCACCGCGATCTTCATCGGCGTCGACGGCACCGTCGGCGGCGCCTTTGCAATCGCCGATCCCGTGAAGCAGACGACGCCGGAGGCCCTGGCCGCACTCAAGGCCGAAGGCATTCGCGTGGTGATGTTGACCGGCGACAACCGCACCACAGCAGAGGCGGTGGCAAGGCGGCTCGGCATTGACGATGTCGAAGCCGAGGTACTGCCCGACCAGAAGAGTGCCGTCGTCGCGCGGTTGAAAAGCGAGGGGCGCGTGGTGGCGATGGCCGGCGACGGGGTCAACGACGCCCCCGCACTGGCTGCCGCCGATGTCGGTATTGCCATGGGCTCGGGCACCGACGTCGCGATCGAGAGCGCGGGCGTGACGCTGCTCAAGGGCGATCTCATGGGCATCGTGCGGGCACGGCGGCTGAGCCAGGCGACCATGTCCAACATCCGCCAGAACCTGGTCTTCGCCTTCATCTACAATGTCGCCGGGGTGCCGGTGGCGGCGGGCGCGCTCTATCCGCTGTTCGGCATCCTGCTCTCGCCGATCATCGCGGCCGCCGCCATGGCGCTCTCCTCGGTCAGCGTGGTCACCAACGCGCTGCGCCTCAACCGGAAAGCGCTGTGAACATCGGGGAGGCGTCGAAGCAAAGCGGGGTCTCGGAGCGGATGATCCGCCATTATGAGAAGATCGGCCTCATCCCGGCGCCGCCGCGCCGGGGAGCGGGTTATCGCGACTATGGCGAGAGTGACCTCCATCGCCTGCGGTTCATCGCCAATGCCCGCGATCTCGGTTTTCCGATCGAGGAGATCCGGACCCTGCTCGGCCTGTGGGCCGACACGGGCCGCAGCAGCGCCGATGTAAAGCGGGTCGCGTTGGCGCGGGCGGAGGAATTGCAGCGCAAGGCCGAAGCGCTGACGACCCTGCGCGAGACCCTCGTCGATCTCGCCGAGCGCTGTCATGGCGACGAGCGGCCAGATTGTCCCATCATCGCCGAACTGAGTCTCGACAGAAAATGTTAGCGCCGGCCGCCTCTCGGACCAGACCCGCTCTGGCGGCCGGGGTGCTGATCGCACTTGGCATTCTCACGACGGGCCTCGCGATATATTTCCTCGCAGTCCGCCCGCCACTGCTGGCGGAGGATCTTCGCCATATCGGCGGCAACCCGCAGACCCTTTCGCCGGTATTGCGGGACTGGTTCGGCGGGATAGCTGGCTCGCCCGTGCGACCGCACTGAGCCTCCTGATCGTATTTGGCCGCTTTTCATACAGCAATGTCGTGCTGAGCTCTGACTTCTGGGGCTGGCATATGCGAGGCAATCCCTCCGTAGGACTACGGAGTGCGCAGAGGCTTCCTGCGCTTCAGGGCTTGTTGCACCGCAGCAGGAGCGAAAATGTGCAGAGTCGAAGCAATATCCCTGACCCGTTGGACGGTCTGGCCACGACGCTGGATCGGTCGAGCTTCGCCGCCATCGCGCAGCTGACTTCAGGCCAGTCGCCCGCCACTTTGGCGCAGTCTTTTTCCGACTGGTGGACGCACATTCTCTGCTCGCCAGGCAGGCAGCTGCAGCTCGCCGCCAAGGGCGGGCGCAAGCTGATGCGGCTCGCCGACTATGCCATGCGCAGCGCATCCGGCAGCGATCCCGAGCCGGCGATCGATCCGCTGCCCCAGGATCGGCGCTTCGCCGACGCAGCCTGGAAGCGCCATCCGTTCGACCTGATCGAGCAGGCCTTCCTGCTCCAGCAGCAATGGTGGCATGCCGCGACGACCGGCGTGAGCGGCGTCACCGGGCACCACGAAGCGATCGTCGAGTTCGCGACCCGCCAGATGCTCGACATGGTGTCCCCGACCAATTTCATCCCGACCAACCCCGTGCTCCAGCAGCGCATCCTCGAAACCGGAGGACAATGCCTTGTCGAGGGTGCGCGATTTTTTTGCGACGACCTGGAACGCCTGGTACGCGGGGAGCCCGCAGCGGGCACGGAGGCCTATCGGGTCGGCGAGAAGGTCGCAGCCACGGCTGGCAAGGTCGTGTTTCGCAACAGGGTCATGGAACTGATCCAATATGCGCCCGCAACCGAGACGGTGCGTCCGGAGCCGATATTGATCGTGCCGGCATGGATCATGAAATATTACATCCTCGACCTGTCGCCGGAAAATTCGCTCATCCGCTGGCTGGTAGGGCAGGGCTACACCGTGTTCTGCATCTCCTGGCACAATCCCGACAGCGCCGACCGCGATCTCGACATGGAGGATTATCGCCTGCTTGGGCCGATGGCCGCCGTTGATGTCATCCAGGCGATTACCGGCACCGAGAAGATCCACGCGGCCGGCTATTGTATCGGCGGCACGCTGCTCGCCATCACCGCGGCCGCGATGGCGCGCGATGAAGATGAGCGTCTGGCGAGCGTCACGCTGTTCGCCGCCCAGACCGAGTTCAGCGAGCCGGGCGAACTTGGTCTGTTCATCGACGAGGCGGAGATCAACCTGATCGATGCGATGATGTGGGCGCGCGGCTTTCTCGACAGCAGCCATATGGGCGGCGCCTTCCAGATGCTGCGGTCCAACGATCTGCTCTGGTCGCGCATCCTCTCGACCTATCTCATGGGCGAGCGCGAGCCGATGACCGACCTCATGGCATGGAACGCCGACGGCACCCGCATGCCCTATGCCATGCACGCGCAATATCTTCGGCGCCTGTTCCTCGACAATGACCTGTCCGAAGGGCGCTACGAGGCCGGCGGCCACCCGGTCTCGCTCTCGGGGCTGCGCATGCCGATCTTCATGGTGGGCACGGAAACCGACCATGTCGCGCCGTGGCGCTCGACCCACAAGCTCCACATGCTGACGGGCGCGGAGATCCGCTTCGTGCTGACGAGCGGTGGCCACAATGCCGGGATCGTCTCCGAGCCCGGGCATCCTCATCGCCATTATCGCATCGCGACACGGATGCAGGATGGCCCGGCGCCAGGTCCCGATGCCTGGCTGGAGCGGGCCGAGGTGCGCGAAGGGTCGTGGTGGCCGGAATGGAGTTCATGGCTTGGATCGCACTCGGGCGAGGCGGCGGCCCCACCGGCGATGGGCGCGCCCGAACGGAACTATCCGCCGCTCGGTGATGCCCCCGGGCGCTACGTGCTGGAGCGCTGAGCCATGGCCGCCGCCAACCTCATCGAGAACCGCACGTTCGACGAGATCGCCGTCGGCGATACGGCCAGCCTCACCCGCACGCTGTCCGCCGACGACATCCAGCTCTTCGCGGCGGTGTCAGGCGACGTGAATCCGGCGCATCTCGACCCTGTCTATGCCGAAACGGACATGTTCCACAGGGTCATCGCTCATGGCATGTGGGGCGCGGGGCTCATCTCGGCGATCCTGGGAACCGAGCTGCCAGGGCCCGGTGCGATCTATCTCGGCCAATCGCTTCGCTTCACCCGCCCGGTGGGCGTCGGCGACACCATCACGGCCTGCGTCACCGTCGCGCAGAAGCGCGCCGAGCATCATGTCATCGTTCTCGACTGCACCTGTGTGAACCAGAAGGGCGAGACCGTCATCAGCGGCCAGGCCGAGGTCAAGGCGCCCACCGAGAAAGTCAGCCGGCCCCGCATGCCGCTTCCCGACGTGCGGATCGCCAGCCACGACCGCTTCCGCCAGTTGATGGCGCGCGCCAAGGACGGATCTGCGTGCGTCACGGCCGTGGTCCATCCGTGCAGCGCCGACGCCATGCGCGCAGTGGCTGAGGCCGCCGACGCCGGCATCGTCGTTCCGATTCTCATCGGCCCTGCGGCGCGTATGACGAATGCGGCGAAGGACGCCGGTGTCGATATTGCGGCCTTCCGGGTGATCGACGTCCCGCACAGCCACGCCGCCGCCGCCGAAGCCGTCGCGCGCGTGCGGGCCGGCGAAGCCGCGCTGCTGATGAAGGGCTCGCTTCATACTGACGAGCTCATGGGCGCGGTCGTATCGTCCGACACGGGCCTTCGGACCGAACGCAGGATCAGCCACGCCTATGTGATGGACGTGCCCGGCTATCCGCGCCCGCTCATCATCACCGACGCCGCGATCAACATCGAGCCGACGCTTGAGGACAAGGCCGACATCGCGCGCAACGCGATCGACCTTGCCCATGTGATCGGGATCGAACAGCCCAGGGTCGCGATCCTCGCCGCCGTCGAAACGGTCAATCCGAAAATGCGCACCACATTGGATGCCGCGGCGCTCTGCAAGATGGCGGACCGGGGCCAGATCGAAGGCGCGCTGCTCGATGGCCCGCTCGCCCTCGATAATGCGATCAGCGAGGCGGCCGTGCGCGAGAAAAGTATCGTCTCGCCGGTCGCCGGCCAGGCGGACATCCTGCTGGTGCCCGATCTGGAGGCCGGCAACATGCTCGCAAAGCAGCTGACCTTCCTGGGCGGCGCCGATGCCGCAGGCGTGGTGCTCGGCGCGCGCGCTCCGATCATCCTCACCAGCCGGGCAGACAGCGTGCGCACGCGCCTCGCCTCCTGCGCGCTCGCGGTGCTGCTGGCGCGGGCTGCGACCAAGGCGGCTCCCGGCGTTGCGGGACAGCGCCGCGATGGCTGAAATCCTGTGCCTCAACGCCGGTTCGTCGAGCCTTAAGTTCGCGCTCTACGCCGAGCCGGGCACTGATGAGCCCTCTTTGCTGGCGAGCGGCAAGATCGAGAATATCGGCCTTGAGCCGCACCTGATCGCGCGCGATGCGAAGGGGGATGTCCTTGCCGAGCGGCGCTGGACGAAAGACGGCACGATCACGCACGAGACGCTGCTCGAGGATTTGCTGCGGGAGATCGAAGCCTCGGTCGGCGACGATCTGATCGCGGTCGGCCATCGGATCGTTCATGGCGGCACCGACTATTCAGCGCCGGCGCGGGTCGACGCGCCACTCCTCGCCGCGCTCGAGGCGCTTTGCCCACTGGCGCCATTGCATCAGCCCCATAATCTCGCCGCGGTCCGCGCCGTCTCCAGGCTGCGCCCCGCTGTGCTGCAAGTCGCCTGCTTCGACACCGGCTTCCATCATGGCCAGCCCCCGATCGCGACGCGCCTCGCGCTGCCGCGCGCGCTTGGCGAAGAGGGCATGCGGCGCTACGGTTTTCACGGCATCTCCTACGAATATATCGCGCGGCAGCTGCGTTCGATCGATCCCGATACAGGCGGTGGCCGCACGATCGCCGCGCATCTCGGCAACGGGGCCAGCCTTTGCGCGATGGCCGGGGGGCGCAGCATCGACACGACGATGGGGTTCACCGCGCTCGACGGGCTGGTGATGGGTACGCGCTGCGGCGCGCTCGACCCGGGCGCGGTGCTCTATCTTTTCCAGCAGAGGGGCATGACGGCGCGTGAAGTCGAGCATCTCCTCTACAGTGAGTCCGGCCTTTTGGGCGTGTCCGGCGTCTCCAGCGACATGCGCGCGCTTCTCGGCAGCGAAACGCCCGCCGCTGGGGAAGCGATCGAGCTCTTCGTCTGGCAGATCGCGCGCCAGGCCGGCGCTCTCGCGTCCTCGCTCGGGGGTCTCGACACATTCGTGTTCACTGCCGGGATCGGCGAGAATTCGCCTGAAATTCGCGCCCGCGTCGCCGGTCGGCTCGGCTGGCTCGGCGTGGACCTCGACGCGGACGCGAACCTCCGAGGAGATGCAGTCATCAGCGCGCCGTCCAGCCGTGTCGCCGTCCGCGTCATCCCGACCGATGAGGAAAGGATGATCGCTATCCACGCCGCCGATCTGCTGCGTGAGGAGCCGAAAGCATGAAACCTCTCGTCGATCTTACTGGCAAGCGCGGCCTGGTGATCGGTATCGCCAACGCGCATAGCATCGCGGCGGGTTGCGCCCAGGCCTTTCACGACTGTGGGGCGAGACTGGCGGCGACCTATCTCAACGGAAAGGCCGAGCCGTTCGTGGCGCCCGTCGCGGAGACCCTGGGAGTCGAATGGCTCGCCGCGTGCGATGTCCGGGTGCCGGGCGAAGTGGAGGCCCTGTTCGAGCGGGTGAAGTCCGAATGGGGCGGCCTCGATTTCCTGCTTCACTCGATCGCTTTCGCGCCGAAGGAGGATTTGCACGGCCGCGTCGTCGACAGCTCGGCCGAAGGCTTCGCGCTGGCGATGGACGTCTCGTGCCACAGCTTCCTGCGCATGGCGCGTCTCGCCGAGCCGCTGATGTCGGATGGCGGCCGCCTGCTGTGCGTCACCTTCTACGGGTCGGAGCGGGTGGTCGAGCACTACAACCTGATGGGGCCGGTCAAAGCGGCCCTCGAAAGCGCGACCCGCTATGTCGCGGCTGAGCTTGGCCCCAAGGGCATTCGCGCCCATGCGATCTCGCCAGGCCCGATCGCGACCCGCGCTGCCAGCGGCATCGACCGCTTCGACGAGCTGCTCGAACGGGCCGCGGCGACGGTCCCGCAGCACCAGCTCGTGACCATCGAGGATGTCGGAGGGCTCGCCGCCTTTCTGGTGAGCGATGCCGGCCGCCATATCACCGGCACGATCATTCCGGTCGATGGCGGTCAGCACCTGCTCGGCTAGGGCGGCTCGCCGCGATCGGGGGCTATCCTATTTGTCGCTGGTGGCCTGCTTCTCGCCGTCGCCCGGGCTTTTCTGCCCGAACCATGGTCCGACAATGGCAGCAAAGGCATCCAGCGCCCCGGGAGCCGTCGGAGCGCTCGCGACGGCCTGCCAGGCCTGCTGCCATTCCTCGAACGCCGATCTTGTGCCGGCAATCATATGCTCGCGGACCGTGGCCATGTCCTCGAACAGTGCCCGCGGTCCGGCCGGGCTGACCGCGCCGGCGTCCGACGTCTTGTCCGTCGCGCCCGCAATCGAGGCACGCGCCTCTTCGGCGAAGCGGCCGGCGGCGCGGTTGCCGACCTCGAGCGACTCTTCGCCACCTTTCCGGGCGACTTCGGCGAGCTTCAGCATCAGGCCGACATTCGCTTTGGCGAGCGCGGCGAGTTGATCAACGGGATAGGGCATGAAACGGTGAACCTTTCTCTTCGCGTTTGAGCTCTGGCATATCGGGCATAGCGCCCTGGCCTGAGGCCCATCGCGTCGCGCCGCCGTTATTCGGCGAGGCTGAATCAGAGAGAATCGGTAACTCTACGTATGCCGAATCTGCGGCTTGCCTGCGACGCTCAGCCAATGCACTTTTGGCTTGTCGTCCATGTCGTGCCCGCGGGCAGCGACTTCTACCCGTCCCGTCATGATCGCGGCACGGTCGGGCATGATTATGGTCTGACCCGGCAACCGGCATGGGCGTGATACCGTCCATAGCCAGGCTCGGCCGGATTGCGGCGCTGCGCGGTCCCGTCCTCGACGTCGAGTTCGACGAAGGGCCGCTGCCCGCGGTCAATGAAGCGCTGCGCGTCGATGCATCGTCAGGCCCGCTGGTCGCGGAAGTGCAGAGCCATATCGATGACCGCACCGTCCGCGCCGTCGCGCTTCAGCCGACCTCCGGTCTCGCTCGTAATGTCGGCGTGACGGCCTTGGGCGCCCCCATCGCGGTCCCGGTCGGAGACAAGGTTCTGGGGCGGCTCCTTACGCCGACCGGGCAGGTGGGTGACGGCGGCGCGCCGCTTGGGCCGGATGTTCCATTGAGGCCCATTCACCGCGCACCCCCGCCGCTCGAAGACCAGAACGCGGCGACGGCGATGTTCGAGACTGGCATCAAGGTCATCGATCTGCTCGCGCCGCTCGCCCAGGGTGGCAAGGCGGCGATGTTCGGGGGCGCGGGGGTGGGGAAGACCGTGCTGGTGATGGAACTCATCAACGCGATGGTCGCGCGCTATGAAGGTGTTTCCGTCTTTGCCGGCATCGGAGAGCGATCGCGCGAGGGCCATGAGCTGCTCACGGACATGCGCGGCTCGGGCGTGATCGACAAGACCGTGCTCGTTTTCGGGCAGATGAACGAGCCGCCGGGCGCGCGCTGGCGGGTAGGGCTGACCGCGCTCACCATCGCCGAATATTTCCGCGACGAGCAGAAGCGCAATGTCCTGCTGCTCATGGATAATGTGTTCCGCTTCGTCCAGGCCGGCAGCGAAGTCTCCGGCCTGCTCGGACGCATGCCTTCACGCGTCGGCTACCAGCCGACGCTGGCCAGCGAAGTGGCCGCGCTGCAGGAGCGCATCGCCTCGGTGCATGGAGCGGCGGTGACCGCGATCGAGGCGGTCTATGTGCCCGCCGACGATTTCACCGACCCTGCGGTCACCGCCATCTCCGCCCATCTCGACAGTTCCATTCTGCTCTCGCGCGCCATGGCGGCCGAAGGCATCTATCCCGCGGTCGATCCCCTGGGATCCTCGTCGATCCTGCTCGATCCGCAGGTCGTGGGCGATCATCATTACGCGCTCGCCCAGCAGGTCCGGGAGACGATCGCGCATTATCGCGAGCTCCAGGACATCATCTCGCTGCTCGGTATCGAGGAGCTGGGCCGCGAGGATCGGCTGATCGTCGGCAGGGCGCGGCGGCTGCAGCGCTTCCTGACCCAGCCCTTCATGGTGACCCAGGCCTTCACCGGGCAAGCCGGCCGTTCTGTGGGGCTGGCCGATACGCTGAAGGGCGTCGCGGCCATCCTGGCCGGCGCGACCGACGACTGGCCCGAGAGCGCCTTCTACATGGTAGGCGATATTGAAGAGGCACGCTCTCGCGTGGGGCAGGGCGCATGAAGCTGCGGATCACCGATCCGACCGCGATCCTCGTCGACACGGACGTCAGGTCGGTTCGCGCCGAGGATGCCAGCGGCAGTTTCGGCATCCTGTCGGGCCACGCCGATTTCCTGACCGCGCTTGGCGTCTCGATCGTCTCCTGGCGGGGCGCCGATGGCGCTCCAGGCTATTGCGCGGTGCGCAACGGCATTCTGACCGTAAGCCACGGCACGGGGGTCGCGGTCGCGACGCGCGAAGGCCATGTCGGCGATGACCTCGGAACGCTCGAGCATGACGTGCTCGCGCGCTACCGCGAGCGCGACGAGGGCGAACGATCCGAACGGACCGCGTCGGCGAAGCTCAGGATGCAGGCGATCCGCCATATGGTCGAGGCCCTGCAGGGTGGTGGCCGGGAGCTTGGTCTGTGACCGCGGACAAGCCCGAGCAGCCGATCGTCGAAGCCATCCGGACCCGCGCGGAACGGCGGCGGCTTGCGCAGCGGCTTCCTTCCGTCGCCCGCAATCTCGGCCAGATCGGCGTGCTCGGCTGGCAGATCGTCCTGCCCGCGCTGGTCGGTCTCGCGATCGGCCGCTGGCTCGACCACCGGCTGGATAGCGGCATCTTCTGGACCGCGCCGCTCCTGCTCGTCGGGCTCGCCCTCGGCTGCTGGTCGGGCTGGCGCTGGATGCACCGGCAATGAGCCAGCTCTCCCCCATCCTGTTCCTGGCCCTCGGATTTGCGGTCGGCCTCGCCCATTTCGCGGCCATCGCCAGAGAAGCCGACCTCGTCACCCATGGCGGCCCGGCATCGCGCGCGATCCTGCTCAGGCTCGGGCGTCTCGCCGTCACTATTCTGGTTCTCGTCATCGCCAGCCGGCAAGGGTGGCCGGCGCTTCTTGCCGCAACAACCGGCTTCATGGGCGGGCGCCAGATCATGCTCCACCGGCTCGGAGGCGCCCGATGAAATTCGCGTCACCACTTGAAAGCCATGTGCTGTTCGCGATCGGTCCGGTGCCGATCAGCCAGCCGGTCGCCACGACCTGGGGCATCATGGCCTTCCTTACAATCGGAAGCTGGCTGCTGACCCGCCGCCTTGCGTTACGCCCAACCCGAGCCCAAGCGGCGCTCGAGCTGGTCGTCGAGACCGTCGCCGGCCAGATCCGCGAGACGATGGAGGCGGAACCGCAGCGTTATCTGCCGCTGATCGGCACGCTGTTCCTGTTCCTGCTGGTCGCCAACTGGTCGTCGCTGATCCCCGGCGTCGAGCCGCCGACCGCGACCCTCGAAACCGACGCGGCGCTGGCGCTGATCGTCTTCGGCGCGACGCTCTGGTTCGGCGTCCGCGCGCTCGGGCCCAGGGCCTATCTCGCGACCTTCGCGCGCCCCTCGATCCTGCTCGCCCCGCTCAATATCGTCGAGCTCTTCACCCGCAGCTTCTCGCTGATGGTGCGCCTGTTCGGCAACGTCATGAGCGGCGTCTTCATGATCGGCGTCGTGCTGAGCCTCGCCGGGCTGCTCGTCCCGATCCCGCTCATGGCGCTCGAAATGCTGACCGGCGCGGTCCAGGCCTACATTTTCGGCGCGCTCGCCATGGTCTTTATCGGGAGCGCTATCAGCGAGAACGGCGCCCGCCCGCCATCCA
Source organism: Sphingobium amiense (assembly GCF_003967075.1). Taxonomy (NCBI): domain Bacteria; kingdom Pseudomonadati; phylum Pseudomonadota; class Alphaproteobacteria; order Sphingomonadales; family Sphingobiaceae; genus Sphingobium; species Sphingobium amiense. Next base: position 114,220 of record NZ_AP018666.1, on the reverse strand, counting down.
AACAGGAGTCCCCCGCATGAACTGGATCCATCTCGCCAGCATCCTCGGAGCCGCTTTCGCGATCTCGATCGGCGCAATCGCCCCGGCGCTCGGGCAGGGCAGGGCCGTCGCCGCCGCGATGGACGCGATCGCGCGCCAGCCCGAAGCCGCCAACACCGTCTCGCGCACGCTGTTCGTGGGCCTCGCGATGATCGAGACGATGGCGATCTACTGCCTCGTGATCGCGCTGCTGCTGCTCTTCGCCAACCCGTTCGCCTGACATGCGGATCGACTGGTGGACGCTCGCGCTGCAGGCGGTCAATGTCCTCATCCTCGTGTGGCTGCTCGGACGCTTCCTGTTCCGTCCGGTGATGGATGCCATCGCTGCCCGCCAGGCATCGGCCCAGGCGCTGCTCGACGAAGCGCGGGAGGCAAAGGACCGGGCACAGGCCGAAGCGCAGGCGCTCAAAACGCAGAATGACGGCTTCGTCGCGGATGCGGCGGCTCGCCGCGCCGAGATCCGGACCGAGGCCGAAGCGGAGCGCCAGCGCCTCCTCGCGCAGGCCAGGCTCGAGGCGGACGCCGTCGTCGAGCAAGGCCATGCGGCGATCGATGCCGAACGCGGGCGGGTGGCGGCGCAGTGGCGGGAAAAGGCAGCGAACCTCGCCGCCTCGATGGCAGGCACGTTGCTCGCTCGTCTCCCGCCCGAGCAGACGGTGCAGGCCATGGTCGACGCGCTCAAGGCGCGGCTCGGAGACCTTTCCGAGGCGGATCGCCGCAGCCTGGCGGCCGCCGGGCCCGTCACCGTCGCGACGCCCGCGCCGCTGACGGCCGATCTGCAGACGCAGGTAGCGCGCGCGCTTGGCGAAATCCTGCCGGATACCGCGACCCCGATCTTCGCAGTCGATCCAGATCTCATCGCCGGCGCGGAGCTTCGCACGCCCCACGCCGTCGTGCGCAACAGCTGGCGCGCCGATCTCGACGCCATGGTTGAGAGCCTCAATGAAGACGATCATGCCCGGATCGCCTGAAGACTGGCTGACGCAGGCCCAGAGCTGCATCACGCGCGCCAATCTCGGGCCGCGTGTCGATGCAATTGGCCGGGTGGAATCGATCGGCGACGGCGTTGCCATGGTCTCGGGCCTTCCGGACGCGCGCCTCGACGAATTGCTCTATTTCGCCCGGGGCCAGACCGGATTCGTCCACACGCTCGACCGGGACCGGATCGGCTGCGTGCTGCTCGACGATGCCGCCCAGGTGGAGGCAGGAGACACCGTAACCGGCTCGGGCGAGGTGGTGCGCGTGCCGGTTGGCGAGGCATTGCTTGGCCGAGTCGTCGATCCGCTCGGCCGTCCGCTCGATGGGGGCGCGCCGATCCGGGCCAGGCGCTTCGATCCTGTCGAACGGCCGGCGCCGGCGATCATCGAACGCGACCTCGTCGTCCAGCCGGTGCAGACCGGCACGCTCGCAATCGATGCGATGTTCGCCATCGGCCGGGGGCAGCGCGAACTCATTCTCGGCGACCGCGCCACAGGCAAGACGGCGCTCGCGGTCGACACGATCATCAACCAGCGCACCAGCGACATGATCTGCGTCTATGTCGCGATCGGCCAGAAAAGCTCGGCGGTCGCGCGCGTGGTCGACCAGGTGCGGCGGCATGGCGCGCCGGACCGCACCATCTTCGTCGTGGCGAGCCCCGCCGCGGCGCCGGGGCTGCAATGGATCGCGCCGTTCGCGGGCTTCACGATGGCCGAGTATTTTCGGGATGGTGGCGGCCATGCGGTGGTGGTGCTCGACGATCTCACCAAGCATGCCGCGACCCATCGCGAGATCGCCCTGCTGACCGGACAGCCGCCCGGGCGCGAGGCCTATCCCGGCGACGTCTTTTTCCTCCATTCCCGCCTGCTCGAACGTGCGGCGCGTCTCTCGACGGAGAAGGGGGGCGGTTCGCTCACGGCTCTGCCGATCGCGGAGACCGATGCCGGCAACGTCAGCGCCTATATCCCGACCAATCTGATCTCGATCACCGACGGTCAGATTATTCTCGACGCGAAGCTGTTCGCGCAGGGGCACAAGCCCGCCATCGATGTGGGCACGAGCGTGAGCCGGGTCGGCGGCAAGACGCAGCTTCGCGTCCTGCGCGACGCGAGCGGGACCATGCGCCTCGACTATGCGCAGTTCCTCGAGCTCGAGATGTTCACCCGCTTCGGCGAGCAGCCCGAGCCGCGTGTCCGCGCCCAGATCGAACGCGGCAAGCGCTTGCGCGCCTTGCTCGTGCAACCGCTGTCGAGTCCACTACGGGTCGTCGACCAGGTGGCGCTGGTCGTGGCGCTCGGCGAAGGGTTGCTCGATGGCATGGCGGTCTCGGAGATATCGTCGCTCCGCACGCGGCTGCCCGCCTGGATCGACGATCACGTCCCCGATCTATGCGCGCAGATCGAGCGGACTGGACAGATCGACACCGCGCAGCGGTCCGCTCTGATGACGACGGTGAAAGCGCTGATCGAAAGCCAGCCGGCCGGTTCTGCATCATGAGCGATCGCCTCGCCGAGATCGGCCAGCGGATCGAGACCGTCCGCCAGCTCGGTGCGGTGGTCAACGCCATGCAGGGCATCGCCGCGCAGCGGGCGCATCAGGCGCGCGCGCTGCTGCCTGCGGTGCGACGCTATGCGGAGACCGCCCGCACCGCCATTGGCCAGGCGCGCCGCCTTGACGAGCCACTGGCGCGTTTTCCGGCGCGGGCGGTCGGTGGTGCGAGAGGCGGCCTTATCCTGTTCGGTGCGGAGCAAGGCTTTGCCGGGGCCTTTCCGGAGCAGCTGCTCGACGGCGCCGCGGCCGACATGCAGGACAGGCATATTCTTCTGATTGGCGCGCGCACGGCCACGCTTGCGGCCGAGCGCGGTCTGCGCATCGCATGGAGCGCGAGCATGCCGAGCAAGGCCGATGCGCTGCCCGCACTCGCGACAAGCATCATCGACGCGCTGTACGACTATCTGGACGAGGTCGGCGCGGTGCCCATCACCATGGCTTATCCGGTCTGGAGCAGCGGCAAGGGCGTCTCGATCGTGCGCGCGAGCCTCCTGCCGCTCGACCTCGACACTTTCCCCGCGTCCACGGCGGATTTGCCGCCGCTCGTCAATATCAACGCGGCGGACCTTATCGGCGACCTGACCGCGGAATATGTCTTCGCCCACATCTGCGCGGCTGCGGTCGAGACGTTCGTCGCCGAGAATGAGGCACGGCTGCGCACCATGGCGACCGCCCGCAGCCACATCGATCGCAAGGGCGAGGCCCTGCGCCTCGAGGAGCGCCTCACGCGTCAGGATCAGATCACCAGTGAAGTCGTCGAACTGAGCGGCGGGCGACATCGGCGAGAATGAATGCAGGGCAGGCATTTCTGCTGTTCAGCAAGAAACCGCAGAACCGCCATTGTCGTCGGGATCAAGGATGGAGTTGAGCATGCACTATAGTAGCGGGAACTACGAAGCTTTCGTGCGGCCCCGCAAACCTGAGGGCGCTGACAGGAAGACGGCCTGGTTCGTCGGCTCGGGTCTTGCGGGACTGGCAGGCGCGGCGTTCCTGATCCGCGACGGCGGCGTCGCCGGCGAGCATATTACCATCCTTGAGGAGCTGCATGTTCCCGGCGGCGCGCTCGACGGCCTCGACGTCCCCGAAAAGGGGTTCGTCATCCGCGGAGGGCGCGAGATGGAGGAGCATTTCGAATGCCTCTGGGATCTCTATCGCTCGATCCCTTCGCTGGAGATCGAGGATGCGAGTGTGCTCGACGAATTCTACCGGCTCAACAAGGACGATCCCAATTTTTCGCTTCAACGCGTGACGCAGAACCAGGGCCAGGATGTGCCCGACAAGGCTTTGCTGACACTCGGCGGTCGCGCGCAAAAAGATCTGATCTCCGTCTTCCTCGCGACGCGGGAGGAGATGGAGAACAAGCGGATCAACGAAGTCTTCGGCGATGATTTCCTCAGGAGCAATTTCTGGCTCTACTGGCGCACCATGTTCGCCTTCGAGGAATGGCATTCCGCGCTCGAGATGAAGCTCTATCTGCATCGCTTCATCCACCATATCGGCAGTCTGGCGGATTTTTCCTCGCTCAAGTTCAACCGCTACAACCAATATGAATCGATGGTCCTGCCGTTGGTCAAATGGTTGCAGGATCGCGGTGTCAGATTTCGCTACGGCGTCGAGGTCACCGACGTCGATTTCGACATCCAGCCCGGCCGCAAGCAGGCGACCCGGATTGCCTGGATCGAAAACGGCGTCGAAGGCGGCGTCGATCTCGGCGCCGATGATCTCGTCTTCATCACCATCGGATCGCTGACCGAAAATTCCGACAATGGCGATCATCATACACCGGCCAGGCTGAATGAGGGGCCGGCGCCGGCCTGGGACCTGTGGCGCCGGATCGCGGCCAAGGACCCGGCCTTTGGTCGTCCCGACGTGTTCGGATCGCACATCCCGGAAACCAAATGGGCGTCGGCGACCATCACCACGCTCGACGCGCGCATTCCGGCGTACATTCGCAAGATCGCCAGGCGCGATCCGTTCAGCGGCACGGTGGTGACTGGCGGCATCGTCACGGTCAAGGACTCGAGCTGGCTGCTGAGCTGGACGGTCAGCCGGCAACCCCACTTCAGGAAACAGCCGAAGGACCAGATCGTCGCCTGGTTCTATGCCTTGTTCGTCGACCGGCCGGGCGACTATGTGAAGAAGCCGATGCAGGACTGCACGGGCGAGGAGATCACGCAGGAATGGCTTTATCATCTCGGCGTGCCGGTCGAGGACATCCCCGGCCTCGCCGCGACGGGGGCGAAGACCGTGCCGGTGATGATGCCCTACATCACCGCCTTCTTCATGCCGCGCCAGGCCGGCGACCGGCCGGACGTGGTGCCCGAGGGCGCGGTCAACTTCGCCTTTGTCGGCCAGTTTGCCGAGTCGAAGCAGCGTGATTGTATCTTCACGACGGAATATTCGGTGCGCACGCCGATGGAGGCCGTCTACACCCTGATGAAGGTCGAACGCGGCGTGCCGGAAGTGTTCAACTCAACCTATGATATCCGCACGCTTCTGGCCACAATCGGGCCGCTCAGGGATGGCAAAGGGATCGACATTCCCGGCCCGTCCTTCCTGCGCAAGCTGTTGATGAAGAAGCTTGAAGGCACAGAGATCGCCCAGCTGTTGGAAGAGTTTCATCTCCTTTCGCGATAGCAATCAAGCGCGACCCTTCGCCTGGGCTCACGAAAATTCCGCCAAAAGCTGATGAACAACGTCGATGCATCCCGGCAGGCACTATGTCCGCGCCATCAGGTGACACGCAGAGATTCAACCGCAGCAGCCCTGGCCGCCTTTACCTACAGCGGCCTTCCCATTCCAGCCGCAAAGGCGATCCGCAAGGTTTCGGCAAGGGTACGGACTCCAAGCTTGGACATGATGCTCGCGCGATGGACTTCGACCGTCCGTGAAGAAATGCCCAGATCATAGGCGATGGTCTTGTTCGGAAGGCCTTGCGCAAGGCCTTCGAGAACATCCCGTTCGCGCGGTGTCAGTAGATCGACCTGTCGGCATGCCTCGGCTTCTTCGAGAGCGCGCCCCTCGGCCGTGTCGATGCGCGCGAACGCTCGGTCTATCGCATCGAGCAGCAGCGCCCGTTCGATAGGTTTGGCCAGGAAATCGACAGCACCCGCCTTCATCGCTTGGACAGCAAGCGCAATGTCTCCGTTGCCGGTCAGCATCACGACTGGCATGCTTATATCCATCTGCGTCAGCGCTGCCTGAACCTGTAGACCGTTCATGTCCGGCATGTGCATGTCGAGAACGATGCTACCTCTTTCAGCTTCATCTGCAATTTTCAGAAAGTCGACTCCCGAGCCATAGGTCTCGACGGCAAATCCCGCTGTCCTTAATGTGAATCCTACAGCTTTCCTGATTGTTTCTTCGTCATCAATGACATGAACGACGCGCTTGCTCTCCATGGCCCCCCGGACGTGTTGGCATTGCTGCGCACCCCAGCGGGCACAGCTTCAAAGGGGAGACCTTCTACGGGTAGGACCATGGTCCAAGGTCAAGGCCGAAATACCGCCGCATCACAACAGGCAAGGCAGGTGCTCGGCGAGAGGGGGGTAAGCGACCCGGCATCATGTGCCGAACTTTGCGAGATGACCGCTCTTGCGAACGGGGCGGCGCTCCCTCTGGTCTCCCGGCGGCAAGGCGCCGCAAGACGCTGCCGCCGGGAGTGGGCACGCCTCTTGGGGGATGAGCGCGCTGGTTGCTCCTAAGCTCGACGCGTCATGTTGTCATGGCAAGAAGCTGATAATCGCTATTCTGTGTCAGCAGCGCGCCGTAACGCCGATGTCCGGGGCGGATCGCAGCTCCGCTCGCGCGCCGCTACGGCACGGCGAATCCGATTCAGCACGAACCGGTGATCATAGGGTTTTGAGATCGAAGGCTGATCATCGCAGAGATCGCCCGCCTTCCGTGTCGCAGTTTCGATATTCCCGGCGAGGATGGCACCGATACCGGGTTGTTCCTGACGAACCAAGGATGCCAGGCCCGCGCCGCGCTCAGCGCGATCGAGCCAGCGCAGCGCTGCCATCACATCGTCGACCGGCACCGGGATGCTGGCGGGCGACGGAGGGCCGGTTGGCCCTCGACGGCGGAGCGATCGGACGCCCAGGATGCAAGGATGGCGGGCTTCACTTCGGGCTCAAGCTGCGGGTGCCGAGCAACGATGAAGGGATCAAGGAACGAGCGTGTGTGCGACATGACATATCCTCCTTTCCTGCCGCGACTTTCTCCGAAAGCGGAGTTCCCGGAAGATTGGTTCGGACTCGCTTAGGTTCAATGAATGGGAATGCGCCCGGCGTTTGCCGGGCGTTCGTTTTCATCGTGCATTGAGCATTGAGTACTGAAGAACTGACGCGCAGCGCACCGTTCAGATCCCGCGGCGAACGGACTCCGCAATCGCCGGCATCACGTCGATATCATTCGAAGTATGTGCAACAGCGTTCGTGCTGACGATCCTCTCGACGAGCCCACCCAGGACTTGCGCTGCATCGCCGGCGAAAAGCGGATGCACGACCACGCAATCCGGTCGCGTGAACCCCATGTCGACCAGCTGGCGCGCCGCCTCGGCGAGGGTTCGGCCGGATGAGGCGATATCGTCGACCAGCACCGGCTGGCGATCGAGAAACGCTGGGGCATTCGGAATCGAGATGGTGACGTCACGGTCGCCGGACCGGATTTTCTCGCACACGAGAAACGGAGCATCGGCATCGGCCGCCACCTGCGAGACCCACTGTTCGCTTTCCAGGTCCGGACCGATGATCAGCGGACGAGCGACATTGCGCTTGATCCACGAGGCCAGAAGCGGCGCGGCATGAACGACCTGGGTCGGGATGCGGTAGATTTCCGACAACGCATGATAGCGATGGAGATGCGGATCAACCGTCACCAGCCAGTCGAGATGGCGAGACAGGATCGCGGCAAAGGTTCGCGACGTCACCGCCTCGCCGGGATGGAAGCGAATGTCCTGGCGCATGTAAGCGAGGTAGGGGGCGACGAGCCCGATCCTGCGAGCGCCCAGATCGCGCGCGGTGTCGGCTGCGAACAGCAGCGGCAACAGCTTGGCGTCCGGATGATCGAGACTGCACAGCAGGATGACCTCGCGGTCGCTGATGTCGCTTACGACCCTGAGATAGGTTTCCCCGTCAGGAAACTGACGATGCTCGATCGTGCCGACCTCTGCATCGAGCGCGGCGGATAGCGGCTGTGCCAGGGCCTCGCTGCCAGACAGCGCGAACAGCACGGGACGGTTCATAGCGCTTCAATCCCGAAGATCGGCCCGTCGCTCACCGCATAGGCCGCCGCATAGTCGAGCTCGCCCGGGCTCTCGGCATGAATGGTGCACAAGGGAGCCCCGGCATCCACCATCTGGTTCAGCCGACACTGCAGCGCGACGCCGGCGGCCTTGGCCATCGGCGCGCCGGCAAGCTTCGCGACCGTCGCGAGCTTGCGATTGTCGATACTCACCAGGCGGCCGCTATAGGGAGCGATCATATCCTGTTGGAACCGGGCGACCGGTGGAGCCCGCATGCCGCCCTGCGCTTCGCAGATACGTTGGAACTTGGCCCAGGCCCGGCCGCTTTCGAGGCACGCCCGCGCACGCGCATAACCTTCGCGGGCCGGGGCTGCGTCCGCGAGCTCAAGCAGTCCTCCCGCCAGCTCGCAGGCCCGGTGGGCGAGATCCTCGGCGCCCGGCTGCCCCTGGAGCACGGCAAGGATATCCTGCGCCTCGAGCGCCGGACCGATGCCCCGTCCGATCGGCTCGGCGCCGGGGCCGCGCATCACGCGCGTGCGAAGCCCGAAGGCTTGGGCGACCGAGCTCAGCGCGCGCTCGAGCGTGTCGGCGGCATCGGCGCCGCGTACCTTCGCCGTCGGCCCAACCGGGATGTCGATGACCAGATGGGTCGCACCGGCCGCGATTTTCTTGGACAGCACCGAGGCGACCATCTGCCCGACGGCATCGATATCGAGCACCCGTTCCACGCCGATGATCACATCGTCGGCCGGACTGAGATTAACGGCGCCGCCCCAGGCGATGCAGCCGCCTTCGCGCTCGACCACTTTGCGGATTGCGGAAACGTCGAGGTCGACAGGGGCCAGCACCTCCATCGTGTCCGCCGTGCCGGCCGGCGAGGTGATCGCCCGCGACGATGTCTTCGGCATGATGAGGCCCTCGGCGGCCATGATCGAGACGATGATCGGCGTGGTGCGATTGCCCGGCAATCCACCGACGCTATGCTTGTCGACGATGACCTCTTCGGGCCACTGCAATCGCTCGCCGACATCGACCATCGCCCTGGTCAGGCTGATCGTTTCGTCCGTATCGAGCGGGACCGCTGAGCAGGCCGTGACGAACGCCGAGAGATGGACATCGCTATAGCGTCGCTCGGCGATGTCGGTGATGATCGCTGAAAAAGCCCCATCGGAAAGCCGATTGCCATAGACGCGCCGACGCACGTCGCTGAGCGAGGCGAGAGGCTGGGCGTGCGCGATCTCGACCGGATCGCCGTCACTGACGCCGAGCCGCTGCCAAGCGGATTCGGACAGGCCGATCTCGCCTGGCGCTGGAGCCTCCGCGGAACTATGCAGCAGCGAGACGACGATTTCCCGCCCGCCGGCGCGCAGCGCAACTTGCGCGCGCGACGCGAGACCTTCCGAGCGGCAGACCGGACAGTCGTGGCGCATGACCGCGATCTGATCGCTTCCGGCAGCCGACAGGCCGATGCGGTGTGCCCGCAGCGTCGTCGCGACAGGCTCTGCTTCGGCGTCCTCGATAATCCCGGGCTTCATGCGAGCATGCCCCAGCTACCCAGCGCCGGTACGCTGCATGCCCAGCCCAGCTCCTCCGAGACGCGCTTTGCCAGAACCTGGGCGCCGGTCGGCTCGCCATGGGTGACATAGACATGGCGTGGGGCCTCGTGCAGAGACCCGAGCCAGCGCATCAGCTCGTCACTGTCGGCATGGGCCGAGAGCATCGTCAGGTTGGCGACCTCGGCTTCGACCGGGATATACTCACCGTGGATCTTGATCGTCCGGGCGCCTCCGATCATGGCGGCGCCGCGGGTGCCCGCCGCCTGGAAGCCCGAGAAGAGGATGAGGTTCTTCCCATCCGGCGCGAAGCGCTTGAGATGGTGGAGCACGCGGCCGCCCGTCGCCATTCCACTGGCCGAGATGATGACCTTAGGGGCGGGGTTGGCGGTGAGTTCTTTGGATTCTTCCACTTCGCGCACATAGTGCGCGACCCCGCACGCCGCTTCACACTCGGCGCGTGTCAGGCGATGCTCGTCCATGAAATCGCACATCAGCCCGCTCGCGTTGATCGCCAGCGGGCTGTCGAGGAAGATCGGGATGTCGCGCAGACGGCCTTCGGCGCGCAGCCGGGAAAAATGGTAGAGCAGGGACTGGACGCGGCCCACGGCGAAGGCGGGGATCACCACGGTCCCGCCACGCTTGACGCACCGTTCGACATGGTCCCCCAGGGTCTTGGTCGGATCGACCTGTTCGTGGCGGCGATCGCCATAGGTGGATTCCACGAGGACATAATCGGCACGGGCAGGTGGCTCGGGATCCTTCATGACTGCGTCGCCATAGCGCCCGACATCACCTGAGAAGAGGATCGTGCGGCCCTTCCAATCGATCTCGATCGAGGCGGCGCCGAGGATGTGGCCGGCGCGATGATAGCGCGCCCTGATGCCGTCCGCGATCGGGTGCCACGCCCCGAACTCGACCGTGCGGAACAGCTGCAGCGCAAGGCGGGCGTCAGCCTGCGTGTAGAGCGGCAGCGCGGGCTGGTGCCTGGAAAAGCCGTGGCGATTGGCGAACTCCGCATCCTTTTCCTGGAGGTGCCCGCTGTCGGGGAGCAGAAGCTCGCACAAAGCTTCGGTCGCCCGGGTGCTGAGGACGGTCCCGTCCCAGTCAAGGCGCGCCATGCGTGGCAGCGCGCCGGAATGATCAAGATGCGCGTGCGTCAGCAGCAACAGGCCGACATCGGCAACCTCGGGCGCGATCGGCGCCCAATTGAGGCGGCGCAAATCCCTCGGACCCTGGAACAGGCCTGAATCGACCACGACCTGCGTATCGCCGTCGTCCACCAGATAGCGCGACCCTGTCACCGTTTCCGATGCGCCGAGGAACGCGACGCCAAGGCCGTCGGCAGGTCGCGTGGCGAGGTCGATCCTTGCTTCCCGTTCGAGCAGGTTCACCCCGACATGGCCGCGGGAATGATGCTTTTTCCTTTTCTTGTGCATGAACTCTGGCCTGCCTCTCACGCTTATTGTCCTTAGCGCAGCATTGGTGGACGACCAGCGCACGCCTATACGCAAAAGCCGCAGAATGACGGCCGCGTCATGACCACTGCGTAACGCCGATAGGGATGGTGAGGTTTGTGAACCAGCCGGCATCGCCTTCTTGGGCGAATGACGGACTTCGGTCTCTACTTATACCTTGCTCCCGGGACTCGGATCTATGCTCGCAAGACATTGGCGAGAGAAGAGCGGCATATGGACGGGCATGACCATCGCATGCGCAAGCGTGGAAAGATCGTTTTGATCGGCTTCCTGCTAGTCGCGGGCTTTTTCCTCATCACCGAGCACACCGCACATTTCCTGGGTGTGTTGCCCTATCTGATCCTGCTCGCCTGTCCGCTCATGCACCTGTTCATGCATCACGGTCATGGCGGCCATCAGCATGGCCATGACCAGATGCCGGGTGCTGTCCCGACCGGACTGCCTGCGAATTCGAACGAGCGCGTGGAAGGGGGGCCGCGATGACGCATACCGATTATGGCTATGGTCTTTGGGGGCTGGCGCTGGTCAACGCCTCCGTGTTCATCCTATTCGCGTACAGCTTCTTCAAACCCGCCACCGGGCGCGACTGGCGCAGCTTCGGCGCATTCAGCGCATTCATCGTTGCACTCTTCGCCGAAATGTATGGCTTCCCGCTCACCATCTTCTTGCTCTCGGGTTGGCTCCAGTCGCATTTCCCCGGCCTCGACTGGTGGAGCCACGATGCCGGCCATCTGCTCGAGATGATGTTCGGCTGGAGGGTCAACCCACATTTTGGCCCGTTCCATCTTGCCAGCTTCGTGCTGATCGGCGCGGGCTTCTGGCTGATCTCGGCCGGATGGGCGCCGCTTCACGCAGCCCAGCGCGTTCACAAGCCCGCAACGACGGGAATCTATGCCAAGGTTCGCCATCCGCAATATATCGGGTTCATCCTCGTGATGCTCGGATTTCTGCTGCAATGGCCGACGTTACTGACGCTCGCCATGTTTCCGGTGTTGGTGGTGATGTATATTCGCCTTGCCCGGCATGAGGAGAAGGCGGCGCTCGCGGAATTTGGCCAGGCATATCGTGCGTATATGGACCGCGTACCCGCCTTTGTTCCGCGGCTACGTGGTCGGTCGGCTCGTTTCTCCGACTCCAACCCCGCTCGGGGGGAGGCGGCAGGTAAGGCGATGAGGCCCGAAGAGCAAGCTCCGCCGCGCCGAGGCTGAGGGGTTGGACGCTTCGCCGCGTATTATATTCGAACGGTGACGCACGCATCAGGCGCGTTGCACTGCGGTACTTTGATTTGTCGGGAGTAGCTTCACTTGATTTGGCGGATCGCGTGACATGAAATCCGTCGTGGTGCCCCAGAGTCGTCCCTCATCGGACCTTCGCGCATCGGCAAATCGTGATGTCAAAAAGCGCCTTCCCTCATCTGCTCTTCACTGGGACGAAGACGTACCAAGGCAGTGGTGGTCACAAGTTCGGCCGCTCGCCGCCGCCGTTCGCGCACGCCCTCCGCAATTGTCCATGAGCGGGTCGGCGACCCTCCAAGCACCGCCAAGCCGGGCCCGACGGAACCGCGAACGGCGTAGCTGACTCAGTCCGGCCGTGCGCCTTTTAGGGTGAGAAAGTAACTGGATGTGCATCGAGTCAGAAAGACAGCTTTTTCAAGCGATAGACCCTGCGGCGGCCGACGCGATATTCCATACATTGAGTGCCCGATGGGTGTTGCACATCCTGGTAGCCCTGAGCAAAGACGAGCTGCGATTTACATCCATTCGTCGAGCCATACCGAAAATCAGCGCTAATGTGCTCACGGTCCGCCTACGGGAATTGGAAGGCGTATCTCTGGTCTCGCGAATGATGTCGCCACCGCCTGAATCCTATCAACTCTATGGCTTGGGGCCATTGGCGCATGGTTTGAGACCTGCGCTCCAACATCTGGAGCAATGGAGGACTAAGCTCAGCTTACTCGAATGAAATGCAGCGTTTTAGGTCGATGCTTTATCGTCGACTGCGTTGAGACCACTCAACAGTGGATTTCCTGCTCCCCCGTGGTTGGCCCCTCGGCAGGAGAACAGCCGCGATCTCATCGTAGCTGATCGGGTGGACACGGTCGCTCGTGCGGAAACGCGCGATGTCCAACGTGTCGTCGCCGAACGTCACAGCAATCGAGTTTATGAGATAGGCTCGCTCCCGGGAGTAGGGCAGCATCCAGATCACTCGTTTTGTCGCGATATTTTGGCGTAGTCTGGTCAGTTTGAGCGTTAGCTGTCGGCTCGGCTGATCGTTGGATCCGACGGCGAGGACGGTGGTGCCATATAGCCTGGCGGGTTTACGCCACGCCAGTATCTGGTCGATGGTAGCGCCTGCCTCGACCACCGAATCGCACCCACTGGCGTATCGGTTATTGATCGCTCCCGACAGTCCGACGCCAATGCTGTCACCGATAACAAGGCACGCGAACATGCACATCCTCGTGTAGAGAGGCGACTGAGATTGCCGGACGGTACAGAACTTGGAACCAACTCGGCCTTGCTTAGTCTTCCATTGCCATAACGTGTGCAGCAAGCGCCGACACGTCGGCATGGCCGTATGCATCCGGCGAGACGCGCCTTGTCGTGAGGTAGGGGCCTGCTCTTAAGAACGCTCTCGAGAGCACGCTTAGGAGCAGTGGATGCGGCAGATCACGGTGATGACTGGGCCGGAACGGCGGCGGCGCTGGAGCGACGAGGAACGGCTCCAGATTTTGGCAGAAGCCTTTGCGCCTGGGGCCAGCGTTTTGGCTGTGGCGCGTCGGCACGATATTTCCACGGCGCGCATTTACACGTGGCGCAACAAGCTGCGGCAGCCGCCCGCCCTGACGGAGTTCGCCCAGGCGGTGGTTGACGATGGCGAACAGCAGAATGCGCACCAGGCCGCAATGCCGGTAATCATCGTGGATCTGGGTGGCAAAGGGCGCGTGAGCATATCTGCGTCGGCACCAGCTGCCTTGGTGTCGGCAGCGCTCAAGGCCCTGCGATGATCCCAGCTGGCGCGCGGGTGTGGATTGCGATGGGCCACACAGATATGCGGCGCGGCATGCAGAGCTTGGCAGCAATGGTGCAGCAGAGCTTCTCGCGAGACCCATTTGCCGGCGATCTTTGGGTCTTTCGCGGGCGCAGCGGGGCGCTTGTGAAGATAATCTGGCACGACGGCCTGGGGATGTCGTTATATTCGAAGCGATTGGAACGAGGGAAGTTCATTTGGCCCGCCGCGAAGGACGGCGTGGTGTCGCTGACGAGCTCACAGCTGGCCTGTCTGCTCGACGGAGTGGACTGGCGGAACCCGCAATATAGCTGGCGCCCACAGAGCGCAGGATAGGCGCAGATTTTCTCGGCGGAGGCTGCATTTTCCGCTTCATCCGGGAGGTTTTCTATGATTCCATCCAAGTTGTGGACGCCGCCGTTTCGCCCCTGCCTGACGATATCGAAGCGCTCAAGGCGTTGGTACGGCTCAGTGCGCAGCGCGCCGATGAAGCCGAACAGCGGGCCACGAGCGCTGAAGCAGAACTGGCCAATGCCCGTGCCCGGGAGAGCGCCACCGAGGCGTTGATCTCGCACTACAAGTTGCAGATCGCCAAGCTCAGGCGCGAGCAGTACGGCCCCAGCGCCGAACGCACCCGCCGGCTTCTTGCGCAGATGGAGTTTGAGCTCGAAGATTTGGAGGCCGACGCCGCCGAAGATAATCTGGCCGCCGAGACCGCCGCGACAAAGGCGACGAACGTCACCGCCTTTGAGCGCAAGAGGCCAGTTAAAAAACCGTTCCCCGACCATTTGCCCCGCGACCGCGTCGTCGTTCCGGCGCCCTGTTCCTGTCCGGCCTGTGGCGGCATGCGCCTGTCGAAGCTGGGCGAGGATGTAACCGAGACGCTGGAGGTAATCCCGCGTGCCTGGAAGGTCATCCAGACCGTACGCGAGAAGTTCTCCTGCCGTGACTGCGAGAAGATCACGCAGCCGCCCGCGCCATTCCATGTCGTGCCGCGTGGCTGGGCAGGGCCAAGCTTCCTCGCCATGCTGCTGTTCGAGAAGTATGGGCAGCACCAGCCGCTCAACCGCCAGGCGGAGCGCTTCGCTCGCGAAGGCGTGCCGCTGAGCGTCTCCACGCTTGCCGATCAGGTTGGTGCGGCGTCCTTCGCCTTGATGCCCATCTTTCGGCTGATCGAGGCCCATGTCTTTGCCGCCGAGCGCGTGCATGGCGACGATACCACCGTGCCGGTCATGGCCAAGGGCAAGACCGATACCGGTAGATTATGGGATTATGTCCGGGATGACCGCCCGTTCGGCGGCGCCGATCCGCCGGCGGTGGTTTTCTATTATTCGCGCGACCGGCGCGGGGAACATCCCCAGGCGCACCTCGCGTCCTGGTCCGGGATTCTGCAGGCTGATGCCTATGCGGGCTATTTTGAGCTGTACGCTCCCAACCGCCAGCCTGGTCTCATCCTGGAGGCAGGATGCTTTGCTCACGCGCGCAGGAAGTTCTTCGAACTTGCTGACGTCGAGGGCGCTGCGCGCAAGAAGAGCCGCGGCGAGCGGACTGGCCCGATCTATCCGATTGCGCTGAAGGCGGTGCAGAAGCTGGACGCCCTGTTCGACGTTGAGCGCGGTATCAACGGCAAGACACCAGCGGAGCGGCTTGCCGCCCGTCAGGAGTTGAGCGCGCCACTGATCGCCGAACTGCACGACTGGTTGAACGCCCAACTCGCCAAGCTGTCGCGTAACCATGATCTCGCCAAGGCTATCAACTATATGCTCCGGCGCTGGGACTCCTTCACCCGCTTCCTCGTCGATGGCAGGGTATGCCTCACGAACAACGCAGCGGAACGGGCGCTACGCTGTGTGCCACTCGGGCGGAAAGCATGGCTATTTTGCGGCTCCGATCGCGGCGGTCAGCGCGCCGCCATCATGTTTTCACTCATTCAAAGCTGTCGCCTCAACGACCTCGATCCCCAGGCTTGGCTCGCCGACGTCCTTGCCCGCATCGCCGGTCATCCGGCTAATCGGCTTGGCGATCTGCTCCCATGGAATTGGAAACCAACAGCGTTGAAGCTGGAGCCGTGACCTCATAGCATCACGGCATGGAATTTGACCCGCAACCCGAACTGATTGAATCCTCTCTCTGCCGGTCCATCGAACAGGCGGGCGTACGGCTGACCATCAACATCGTGCGGCTCGCCACCGAACGTGGTTGGTCCCTCGAGGTCGTCAACGAGCACGGCACCTCGACGGTCTGGGACAATCTATTCCCCACCGACCGCGATGCCGATGCTGCATTCCGCGATGTGCTCGCTCAAGAAGGCGTCGAGGCCTTCCTCGGCAAGTAAGATGCCAAAACCCCCAGCAAACCGTCAGTAGCCGCGGTCCTCACCGGATGCGTACGCATGGCCTAGGATATAGGATGCACCCGTCTCGGAAAAGAATAGTTTGACGCGCTGCTCTTCTGAGGCGGGGGTAGAGGTCAGCACCGCCACGTCAGAATTCTTCCAGAAGGCGTCGACAAAATTTACAAGTTCAGACCAGGCCTTATCACTGTCGTCGTGAACCGTGATGCGCTCTCGCCCACGATAGAGTATCACAAGAACCGATACCTGCATGACACCTTGAAGCTCGCCCTGTGTACCTACCAATTTATGAACTGTCTCCAGGCTGCTGACCATGCTAAGCCCGACGCCGTTCGAGATCGCTGAAAATCGTCTCCAAATTGGAGCAACTTTGCGTGTGTAGTCGATTGATTGCGACTGGTGTAAGTCTCATGGAAACGACGGCCGTGGTCGACTGATACGACCAGAGCGGATGGAAGGGTTGTGAACCGTGGAACATCTTTCGGCCGCGGAGCTTCAGAATTGGATCGCGCTCTATGCCGCTGCGGGGCTTTGCTGCGCCCTTGCTCTTATCATGTCCTTGGGTTTCATCACCGTCGAGCTGTGCCGCGAACGGACATGGGAAACGGTCACCACGCCGAGGAACCTGCTCCGGCTCATCCCTAAAACCTGGTGGAGATGGCAGAAGCTGTACCTGCTTTCGACCCCTGTTACGCTTGCCATCGTGAGTGCATTCGCCATGACATTGTCTTGGCCTTAGGGCTACGCCCTTCCATCAGGATCGGTAGAACGCTTCGACGATCAGGCGCCAGATTTGTTCATCCTCAACGTCCTTCGGCGTGATTGAAAGAACGGGAGCGATCTGTTCAAGGCTCCGGCGAGCAGCCAGCTTCGGGATACGTAGCTCGACGCTCGTCTCCTCTAGAGCTTGCACTATGAATCGTCGAATCTCACCAGTAAGACGCGAGCGCGCTTCGAGGAGGAATTCCGGTCGACAGCTTCCAAGCGGGGTCAGCCGGTCAAAAACTGGCTTCTCAATTGCTAGTTCGATGCCATCTTGCATGAGGCGGTGCCTCGATCGGAGGAGGGCTCTCAACAAGGTCCTATGGAAATTGCTATCGACCGGTATGAACCTCAGACCCGAATAAATCGGTTGGGCGTAGGCTCGCAGTGGCGCATAGCCTTGCGCTTCGGGATATTGGCCGATAACGACAATCACCAGATACGGCCCTGTGATCGAGTTATCCCGCACCGATGGCGACTGGACGCGATTGGCGACTGCGATCGGCTCGGATCCTGCCGGAAAGATCGTCGAGCCTTTGAACGACTTGGCAAAGATCGTGAGAAAGCCTTGGGGTGCATGGCCGCGCGGCCATCGGCGAGATAGCGCTCGGATGCCTGCGAAGGCCCGCCTGCTGTGAAGCGCGTCGCCGTGAGTCCAGAGAACACGATCGAGTTCGATTCCAGGGGCAACTTCGATCCTCGCGGCGGCCGCTGCGAGCAGCTTGAACTCCGCGCCGATGGCACGCTCTGACGGCTCCTGATCGCTGGGGACGGCAATGTTGAGACCGGCATTGGCGATCAGCCTCCAGAGCAGGCGGGCGAGGCGCGGAACGGAAGCACTTCGCGTGCGGTCGTCGCTGGCGTCGTCATCTGGTCGTTGAGCGAGCTTTTCCGGCGCCGGGCGCAGAACCTCGAAATAGCCGACGGGGGGGTCTGCCGGCGTCTGGGCTCTCCGCGTTTCCGTGATGCGGTTCGTGGCTTGGTCCCGAAAGAAGGGACAGGACGAAACGTGTTCGGGCCGGTTTGTGCTTGTGAGCCGCCGCAGGTAATAGGTCTCCGCTTCCGACAGGAACGCGGGTGTCAAAATGGGTGGTGCCTGTTTGGTGCCACGGCAGTTGCAGGCAATCCACTTCGAGCCGATACGCGCCTGCTGCACCAACGTGATGCCGGCCTCTTCGTCATGTCGGGATCCTTCACCGATGTACCAGCGCACGAGAGCCGCCCGAAGGGGGAGCGGAAGGGGGATGCGAGCGGCGTCAAGTCCGTCGCTATGGCGATCAATCAACCACATGGACTAACCTGTCGAAGCGGGTTTCGATCCGATCGTCCCTGAAGCGTTCAGGATTGACAACAATATTCGCCCTGACCTCCACTCCCCATGAGCACGGCTAGGAGGTGCGAAATGAGATCAATCTTGCTCGTGGCGGTCGCCCTATCCGTTGCCTTTCATGGCTCGGAAGCCGGTGCCAGCCAAAAAGGCAGGGAGCGCAGGTCGGTGGAGGTGATCGTGATGGGGACGGAGCCAGCGCCGAGGGGATCTGCTGTCGATGCCACAGCTCCGCGCGCAGAGGATAACGGAGGCAATCGTCAAGTGACGGCTTCCAATTCGCTTCCTACGGCATTTCGGACCCATGACCTGAGCAGGCGTTGGGTCGCCTTTGAGATGGCGAACAGCTTCGCTGCGGCGACAGCGCAAACCGATCCCAATGACCAGGATCCCTTTGCGCATGTAGGAGTCGCGTCAACTGCGCCTCTTCAGTCGCAGGACGCCGTGTCATTCACTTCCCCAATAGCAATCCCAGGTTGGATGCGCGAGGGTGTGGTCTTCTCGAGTGTTCCAACGAGTAGTGCGCCGGGCTGCGCCCCAAGCGGCTATCGACCGGCGAGTTTCCTTGATTCCCGCACCGAATATAGACGATCCGGATACTATGAGATGATGAGCAGCATCGCTTGTGAGTACGGCATTCCGGTCGGCCTCTTCGATGCGATGATCATCCGGGAGAGCGGTTACAAGGCAGGGATCTATTCGCCAAAGAACGCTTTCGGATTGACGCAGCTCATGCCCGGCACGGCCGCCGACCTTGGAGTCAATCGCTACGACGTCGAGCAGAATCTGCGAGGCGGGGCGCGATACCTCCGGCAGCAGCTCGATCGCTTCGGACAGGTCCACCTGGCTCTTGCAGCCTATAATGCCGGACCGAGCCGCGTGAGGGACGGGATGCTGCCGCGGATCGCCGAGACCCAGGCCTATGTCGATAACGTGCTTCTAAATTGGCGACGTTTGGCGGCGCTGCCGCCGCGGGCGACGGTCCAGGTCATGTCGGAGCTCGCTGCCGTGCGGCAGCAGCACAGAGCCCGAAGGGTAACAGTTTTTTCGTACTAGGCGAGAAGCGGATCGAGCAAGTCCGTGGCCATCGTCGACATCCACAAGAGCAGGCTGAGGGTGGAAATCTGAGCGAGTTGTACCCGCCGAGCCATCACGGCACTGACCTCCTTGACTAGCTTCTCAACTACCGCTTGTCGTAGCGGCCCGGCCCACTCCTTGCGTACCTCTGTGCCATCCATCCCTTCGATTTCGTCGAGCGCCGCCACGAGCATCGCCGGGAGGCCTTTGAATAACTCGGCGAGCATCACAAGCGAGGTTTGGAAGCGCTCGTCGAGGAAGAGGGCTGGATCACTGTAGGTCTCGATCGCGATCATGGCTTGCACGATGTTGATGTCCAGGGCGGCCAAAACCTGCTGGAGTTCATACACGAACATCGGCGCGCGCTTAGCGGGATCACTGTGAAGTAGGAGACCGAGACGCGTTTTGCTGATGCCGGTCTTCAGCGCCAGCTTGCGTTGGCCTACATTCTGTTCAGACATTGCTTCGAGGATCAGCGGGATGAAGTCCCACTGCTCGACCCTGGCCGGAACGCAGCCATCGTCGGAAGCTTCGATATGGGCAAGCGATGACAAGTCATGGCCCCCTTTTGCACGCAAGGCCTGAAACGAAACACACAGGCAGTGACTTAGCAAGCCTCTGCATTTTGTGCGCCTGCAGCAAAAGCCAGCAGCAACTATCTTAGCGGGACTATCTTCTCGTTACCCAGTTCTTCGCTGATCGCAGATTTTCGTGGCGGATTATCTGTGCCCTCCAATCCCAGTCGCTCAAGAACGCGCGCAGCTTTCTGGCCGACCACGTAGTGGAAGAGCATGATCGAAAGTGTGTCCCCCAAGCTTATTTCGGACCCAAGCCCCTCAGAGATGAGCTTCTTTACTGCATCCAGGCTGTCGGCACTTGATCTGGTGATGGTCAGATCGATTCGAATGTCGCCTGTTGTAGGGATCGCCGACAGATGCTCCCGGATTGTTTCAGGTGCATGGTCCTCCAGCGCACACGGCAACCCGATCCGATCGGAAACCAGATTTCCGAGGGTCTGATAGCACCTGGTTTCGTTCGAACGCAGGCGCAGGCTCTCCGTCGTCAAATTGAAGAAATGCTCCGATATGTCGAGCGCGAGGGTGCACTGATCTCCTGTCATGGCACCTGCACCTGGCTATCCTCCATCCTTAGCTGTGGTTCGATAACGTAGACACGATTAAGCCGGGCTGACGGGATCCCCCCGAATCCGGTTAGCGATTCTAACTTCGCCCGTCATTGATCGCAATTAGAGGCGCGGACGCCGAATCAAAAATTCGTCTGCCCCGAGAAATGGGGCGGCGTGCCCCAGATAGTGGGGCGAGCTGCCCCGCATGCCGGGGCGCGCCGCCCCGGCCATCGGGGCAGGGTCCGATCAGACTCACATAAAATTCGTTTGCGAGACCGTGCCGTCGGGAACTGCGTTGCCGCCGATCGCTCGCCGGGACCACCCTTCAATTGGGCGCGGGTCAGTCGCGTTCCGTTTGAAGGGAAACTCTCATGCAGTCTGTCATAAAGTACAGCGGTCGTGCGGAGCTGGCGATCTTCGCTTTGGTCGCACTCGCGTTCGCGCTCCTGCTCTTTGCCGGCCCGGCCCTCGCCGGTGCCGACACGACGTTCGATACGGCGCTCACGAAGTTCACCGACTTCCTCGAAGGGTCGGGCGGCAAGATCATCACCGTCCTGTCGCTCGCGGGCGGCATCGTCGCGTTGGCCTCAGGCCGCTTCTCGATGGGCCAGATCGCCATTCCTGTCGGCGTCGGTGTGGGTGCCGGGACCGGCATTCCGATCGTCACCTCCACCGTCACGGCAACAATCTGAACAGTCCAAGGGTCGGCCGGAATAGCAGATCCGGTCGGCCTGCGGGGAGGGTGGTGATATGGCCGCGGACAAGTACGTCGTTCCGTCTCATCTGGATGATCCCGAGCTAATCGGGCTGTGGACGCTGGATGAGTTCCTAGCGATGGTTTTGCCATTCGTCTGGGGTATCCTGTCTCAGCATATTCTCATTGGCATGTTGCTTGCGGGCGCAGGCTGGTGGGGACTGAAGAAGGCTAAGGCAGGACGGGCGATCTCCTGGCTGCTTCACATGGCCTACTGGCATCTTCCGGCCGGCTTCACCGGCATGAAGGCCACACCGCCCTCCTATCTCCGGCTGATGGCGGGCTGAGATGGAAATCTCCTACACCCACGCTCAAAGCCAGCGGGTCCTGAAGCAGCGCAACCTGCTTGTGATCGTCGCCGGCGTCCTTGGCAGCCTGTGCGCCATCCTCGGTCTTGTGACAGTCACGCGCGACAGGGAGATTGTCCTTCAACCGATCCTGGCATCGCCGTTGGTCGTGAACTCTTCAGGTGTCTCGCGGCAGTATCTCGAGCTGGTCACCCGCGACACCGCGGTGCTGACGCTCGATCGCAGCCCGGCGAATCTCGAATACTGGATGAAGTCGGTACTCGATATCACCGCGCCCAGCGCGCAAGGAAAGATCCGCGCCGACCTGATGAAGATCGTCAACGAGCAGCGCGGCTCGTCGATCGCCCAGTTCTTCACCATCCAGACTATGGAGCTGGATACGAAGAATCTGCGGTCGACCGTCACCGGCGACCTGCACACGATCGTCGGCAACAAGGTCGTCTCCAGCGAGCGCCGCTCCTTCCGCTTCGATTGGCAATATTCCGGACTGTCCCTGAAGCTCGTGGGCTTCGGAATGGTGACGACCGGCAAGGAAAAGGATCAGTGATGTCGGTCTACATCATCGGCAGCGCCGCGACCGGCGCGGTCTTCCTGTCGCGCTATTATTGCATCGTGAGCCGGATGATCGGCGTTGCCCTAGTCGCCGTGAGCTTCTTCCTCATCACCTCCCCGGCTTGGGCGGACCAGACGGTGATGGCAGCCGACGGCAGCCAGGTTGATTGCGCAGCGTCGGCAAAGGATCTCACCAGGATCAGCTTGGTCGAGGACGAGTTTGCGTCGGTCTCGAAGATCTCGACCGGCAATCCGCAGGATGACTTTTCCGTCGTCAACGAACCGGTGCGGGGAGACATCTACCTCTCGGTGCCGGAGGGCTTCGCGCGCCCGGCGCTTTCGTTCTTTGCGACCAGCAAGCGCGGCTACGTCTACAAGATCGTGTGCCGGATCGCCGGCGAGCAGGCCGTGCAGCTCTTCATCTCCAATCCGGCGATCGCGAAGGCCAACGTGGAGGAGAATGGGGCGCCCCAGGCGGTGGTTGCAACCAGCCCGCAGGAAGCGGCGGTCGTCCTCATCCAGGCGATGTATTCAAACAGCGTCGCCGATGGCTACGAGATGCGCC
Organism: Sphingobium amiense; assembly: GCF_003967075.1. NCBI lineage: Bacteria > Pseudomonadati > Pseudomonadota > Alphaproteobacteria > Sphingomonadales > Sphingobiaceae > Sphingobium > Sphingobium amiense. The sequence continues at coordinate 91,543 of NZ_AP018666.1, read as the reverse complement.
AGCGCACTCTGCGGCCGGTCTATGTCGGCAATCTCAAGGTCCAGATGATCGCTGAATATCGGGGGTCGGAACTGACCGGCCGCGTGCTGCGCATAGAGAATCGCGGCGGGGAAGCCGTCACGCTGACGGAGAGCACGGTCGCGCCGAGCAGTGCGCTCGCCGTGTCGATCGCCGAGCCGAAGCTGGAACCTGGGAAGGTCACCACGGCCTACCTCGTCTCACAAACCGGGAGGCAGTGACATGGCCTGGAATGACTTCCTAAAACGCAATCGTGAGCCGTTGGATGGCAGCGATACTGAGGGCGTCTCGCCCATCTCGGCCGACCTGTCCGCGAACGAAAGCATCCGAAAAAAGCAGCGCATGCTGCTCGCCGGGGTCGCCGGCGTCGGCCTGGTGGCATCGTCCTTCTGGATCTTCGGCGGCGACGAGAAGGCGACCGGTACGAACGACGACGGGACCGCGAAGGTCGAGGTGTCGACCAAGGACATGGTCAACAAGAATCTCAACCAGCAGGAGTGGATGGCGCTCTCCGAAAACCAGATGCAATCGGTCGAGAATCAACTGAAATCGGTCAACGGCCAGCAGCAACGCCTGGACCAGCTTTCGCAGCAGGTCGAACTGCTCAAGGGGGAAAATCAGGCGATGCGGGCGGACGGCTCGCGCGTCCTCTCGGCTTATCAGCAAGAGAATGAGGCGCTGCGCCGACAGGTGGCTTCCGCCCGAACTACGCCGGCGCCAGCGCCCGCGACCGGGCCGGGCGCGATGTACGGGCCCAACGGGACCCAGGCCTATCAGCGTCCGGATGGGCCGAACGCGTCTGCCAATGGTCGCCCGATGCCGATGGGAGGCGCCGCCGAGGTCAAGCTGGTCAGTTTCCAGACCGCAGATGCCGGCAATGCCACGCGCGTCGCTAAGGGAACGACCACCTTCAGCGACAGCATCAACTATCTGCCGCCCAACAGCTTCGCCAGTGCCAAGGTCATAGTCGGCGTTGACGCGAGCGCCGGCGTCAACAGCCAGACCGACCCCTTGCCGGTCGTGCTTCGCGTCACTGGCCCGGCCCGTTCCGTCTATCAGAACGGGCGCCTCCTAACGACCAAGATCGAAGGCTGCCTCGTGAACGGTGCCGCCCGCGGCGAGCTCTCGAGCGAGAAGGTCTACGTCAAACTGCAAAAGATGACGTGCCCGCAGCCTGGCGGGCGCTACGCCGTCTCCGAGGTCAAGGGGTTCATCGCCTTTGGCGGCAAGACAGGGGTGCGCGGCCGAGTGGTCAGCCGGGAAGGCTCGCTTGCCATGCAGGCGTTTCTGGCCGGTCTGGTCAGTGGTGGCGGCAACGCTCTCAACACCGCTTTCAATCAGCCGCTCGCCAGCATCAGCACCGACGGGGAGGGGGGCGTCAACCGCACGCCCAACTTCGGCAGCGTCGGCCTGCGCGCGCTCGGCGGCGGTGCCGCGGAATCGGGCAAGGACGTCTCGAAATATCTGATCGAGCGGGCCGAGCAATATCAGCCCGTGATCGAGATGCCGACCGGCATCGATGTCGAAATCGTTTTCCTGGAGGGTGTCTATGTCCGCAATTGATCGTCTGCGAAAGCTGCGCGCGTTCGCTCGCCCGGCGCCGATTGTAGCGGCCGCTGCCGCGCTCGGCGTTGCCGGAATCGCTCTTGCAGCCGATGTCGCCGGCAAGGATGACGCCAAGGTCAGCCTGCTCCTGAAGACCAGGCTTCCGAAGACGCCGATCAACAAGCTCGATTGCGATAAGATCGACGGGCTGTGCGAAGTCACCTCGGGCGCGAACCTCTTCTACGTCAATCATGGCGCGCGCTATCTGATCATCGGTCGTGTCTACGATATGGAGACGCGCCAAGACCTGACCGCGGCGCGGCTGCTCGAGATCAATCCGGACATGCTGGTGGGCGGGGCCGCCAAGGCGAACGCCGCGGTATCCGATGACGGCGAGGCTGGCGAAATCGCAGCGACGGCGCGCGGTGTCGGCAAGACATCCGCGCCGGTCCGCCCCGTCTCGCTCAACCTGTCTGGGCTTCCGGCCGACGGGGCCATTGTCTGGGGCAACCGGTCGGCCAAACAGAGCATCACCATCTTCACGGACTTCCGTTGCGGTTATTGCAGGGCGCTCGCCAGCGTCTTGCGCGGCATGGATGTGAAGGTGGTCGAGCGTCCGATCTCGGTCCTCGGTAGCCGCGACATCGCCGACCGCGTCTATTGCTCCAAAAACCAGGAACAGGCGCTGCATGCCGCCTATGCCGGTGAGCCATTCAAAGCGCCGGCGAGCTGCGACACCAAGGGGCTCGATGCAAACGAGCGCTTCGCGCGCGAGCATGGGCTTAATGCGACGCCAATCATCGTTCGGGGTGATGGCGCCGTCCTGGAAGGATATCGGCCCAAGGAGTTTCTCGAGGCCTGGCTGCAGGGGACGCGGTCGTGACGGCGCGGCACGCCCTGTCGCTGCGCGGCTGCGCGATCGCCGCTCTGTCCCTGCTTGGCGGGTGCGCCACGTTCGGCAGCAATGTGAAGGGAAGTTTTTCCTGTAAAGCGCCCGATGGCATCTGCGCGCCATCGTCCTCGATCGACGATCGAGCACTCGCGATGATCACCGGAGAGGGCACTGTCGAGCGTTCATCGCCGGCCAGCAGCGGGCCGGCCAGGCAGTCTGCACCCAGATCCTCGCACATCGCCTTTTTAGGACAAGCGCCGGCACCTCAGATCGATGCGCGCCGTACCCAGGAGCGCGTGCTGCGCATTGTCTTTCAGCCATATATCGATGAGCGTGGCCGCCTTCATGAGGTGACGGCAGTCCATGCCGTGGTGCAAAGCGGGGAATGGCAACAACAATTCCTCGTCAATGCAACAGCGATACCGGACCGAGATGCGATTGTCGCTGCTGAGCAGCCGGAATCGCTCGCCGAAGCGGTCGATCGAGCGGAACTGGCAAGCCGAGCGACGGGCGGCGTCGACCCCAATCTACCCGATCCTGCGGCCGTCGCGGCAGCCCGCGCCCGTGCAGCCGACCCGGTCAAAGCGATCAAGGACGATGTTGCGACCCGTCTAGCCCCCAAGGCGGGCCGCACACCGACGCCCCCGGCCACTAACGTCTCCTCCAGGCGCGCGGAATCGCGCAGCGTCGAGGGAGCAGTGCCGGGGGCGCCGACTATCGAAGCGAAGGTGCCGCCGCTCGCAACGGCAGACAAAGCCTCGGCCGGGACCGCCCCGGCGCCGGAGGGCGCAGACAGTGCGACCGCGATCGGCGAAGCAATCACGCGGGTGAGAGGCTCTACCGAATACCAGGCGCGCTCGGCTCAGGCAGCGAGCGACGCGAAGGCAGCAGCTCTGACCGGATCGACGCCGACACCCGAGCCCAAGACGAAGCCCACCGTGCGCGCGGCGAACTTCCCGGCCGCTGCTCCAGAGGAAAATTGAGATGGCGAGCGGCTTCCTCGATGAGTTGCTGTCCGGTATCTTCGGCGACAGCAAGCGACCGGACACCCAGCGGCCGGACCTGGTGGTCCCGATGCTTGCGCATTGGCTCCCTTATCGAAGCTTCGACCCGAAGACCGGTATCTTCTACAATAGCGCCTCGCGCGGCTTCGTGATCGAGGCCGCGCCGCTGGTCGGCGCGGACGAGCGGACGGGTGAGATCCTGGCGCAGTTCCTGTCCGAAGGCATTCCCGCGCCCGGCTGCCTTCAGATTCACCAATGGATGTCGCCGCGCATCGGCGAGCAGCTCTCGAAATGGTATCTGCCCCGCTACTCGGCGCGCGGCGTTTACGAACGGATGGCCAAGCACCGGGTCGACTTCCTGACGGACGGCGTCTGGAATTCGCTTTCAGCCGACGCGCCGTTTTGCCTTCGCCATCATCGGGTCGCGATATCCTACTCGACGCCGGAGTCCTCAAACATCACGATCGAGCAGATCGTATCGCTCATGGACGGGCTGATCTCGGCTCTTCAATCGGTGAACGTATCCGCCCGCAAGATGGACCCGGTCGCGCTCATCGGCTGGATCGACGATATCACGTCGCCGACCACCGCCGCTGGCGACGATGCGGTGAGCTACAACCCTCTCGACCCGATCGCCGATCAGGCGATCCGAAGGGATATCGAGCTGCATATCGAGCCGGACCGCATGTTGCTGCGGACCGAGCGCTTCCGGCCGACCGGAAAAACGCTGAAGGGCGCGCCGGAGATCGGGGAGATCTACCCCGACGTGTTCGATGTGCGCTCCTTCTCGGTGCGCAACCTGCCCACGCGCTGGGCGCCATGGGACGTAACCCGGCTGATCGGCGACATCTTTACCGACAAGCTGCGCATGCCATGCCCCGTATCGACCAACCTGTGCATCGAGTTCCCGGACCCGCAGGCGTCGACCAACAAGGCCAGCTACAAGTTCATGCGAACGACCAGCCTGGCCGATTCCAAATCGTCCCGCTTCCTGCCGCAGCTCCGCGAGCAGTCGCAGGAGTGGCGACACGTCAATGAAGAGATCCGGCAGGGCAGGAAGCTCGTGCGCGTGTTCTTCAGCGTCACGTCGTTCTCGCCGAAAGGGCAGGGCGACAGCAACGAGCGAGTGCTGAAGTCGGTCTACCGTGCGGCGGGCTGGGATCTTCTCGATGACCGCTACCTGCAGGTGATGGGTCTGTTGTGCGCGATGCCCATGACGATGGCCAATGGCCTGTCAAAGGATCTCGAGCGCATGAAGCGGATGCGCACTCTGCTCACGACGACGGCCGCAAATCTCGCGCCGCTGCAGGGGGAATATCTCGGCGGAAGCATTCCCCACCTGCTGCTGATCGGCCGGCGCGGACAGCCCTTCTTCTGGAGCCCCTTCGAGAATGCCGCCGGCAATCACAACGTCGCCGTGTTCGGCAAATCGGGCTCCGGCAAGTCGGTCGCGCTGCAGGAATTATGCGGCTCGCTCTGCGGTGCCGGCGCGCGAGTGGTCGTGATCGACGACGGGCGTTCGTTCGAGCATTCGGCCAAACTTCAGGGCGGCGCCTTTGTCGAGTTCACCATGAGCTCGGGCTTCTGTCTCAATCCCTTCTCGATGATCGACGAGGCCCAGGCCGCCGAAGACGAGGACTATCTCCTCGACTGCATGGCAATGCTGAAGGCCATCATCAATCAGATGTCCCGGCATATCAACCTGCTCGACGACACCGAGCGCGGGCTGATCGACGGTGCCGTGAACCAGGTCTGGGAGGCGCACGGCAGCCGCGGCTCGATCGATCTTGTCATCGAGGCGCTCGAGGCAACCGGAAACGGGCTGGCCGCGAACCTTGCGATCGCGATGCGGCCCTTCTCGTCGGGCGGCACCTACGGCCGCTTCTTTCAGGGCGAGGTCTCGTTCGAACTTTCGGCCCAGCTCACGGTCTTCGAGCTCTCCGATCTGTCTGCCCGTGAGGAGCTGCGCAGCGTCGTCCTGACGGCGATCATGTTCATGTCGCAGCAGATGATGCGCAAGCTGGATCGTTCGATCCCGAAAGCGCTACTCCTCGACGAAGCATGGCAGATGCTCCGCGGCGGGGCGATGGCCGATTTCATCGAGACCTACGCGCGTACCTGCCGGAAATATGGCGCATCGCTGGTCACGGCGACGCAATCGCTGAACGACTATTACAAATCGGCCGGATCGGTCGCGGCGCTCGAAAATTCCGACTGGTTCGTGATCCTCCAGCAAAAGCCGGAGACGATCGCAGACTTCAAGAAGCATGACCGCTTCGAGATGGACGATCACACCGATGCGCTGTTGCGATCCTTGAAGCGCAACGGCTTCGAATATTCGGACATCATGATCAAAGGGCCCGACACCCTCGCTGTCGGCCGCCTGGTCCTCGACCCCTATTCCGCAGCGCTGTTCTCCTCGAGTCCGAAGACTTTTGCGGCGATCGACGCTCTGATCGCCGAGGGCCTCAGCATGGACGAGGCGATCGAGCGGATCGCGTTTCCGAACAATCCCGAAAAGTGGGTCAGCAATCTCGTCCCGGAGGACGAGATCGCGATCGCGGCGGAGTAGCAGGGATGGCGACGCATCCGGTCCCGACCACCGCCCGGCGATACATCGGGTTCACGCGCCATGAATGGCAGACCATGCTTCATTTCCTGCTGCATGGGCTCGGCTTTGTCGCGTCGACGATGCTCATCACCTGGGGCCTCTTCTGCCTCTTCTTCCTCGCGATCGGCGGCTTCTCGTTCGATGGTTTCGTCCATCAGCTCAATAATTTCACGACGCGCTACGTTGCCGCGGACCCGGCGCGCACCGCCGCCTTCCTCAACATGTTCGCGATCGCGCACATGATCCTTTCCACCGCCGTCGTCGCTCTTCGCGCCAATCGCATCCTTCCGCAGCGTGCGGATGAGGGAGTTCCGCCTCATGGCTGACCAACCCCAACTCGACCTTCCTCCCCCTTCCGCGCCTGAGACCCGAGCAGCGAAGCGCAGGGTCGGTTTTGGCGGCTTCACGCGCGTCCAGATGCTGATCCTGTTGCTGCTCGTCGCTGCGATCATCTGGGGAATGTGGGTGACGCGGGCACTGACCCAGTCGAAACAAGACCATATCGTTTCGGCACGGTTGTCGGCGCTGGTCGGCGACTATGTCGAGGCACAGCGCTTCTCAGGCTCGCCGCCCGACCGCGTGCGCGCCGAGATGCAGGCGTTCATGTCCTCGCTCGACAAGGAACTGCAGCGCAGGAGCCAAGACGGCCAGATCGTGCTTGTCGGTGAAGCCGTGCTCACCAAGAACGTGCCGGACATCACCGACAGCCTGAAAATGGCGGTCTTTGCCTCGGGCGTTCCCGAACCCAAGCGTATGTCCGTCGAGGAATTGCAGCGGATGCAGGAGCTCTCGGCTGCCCAATCGGCGCTGGCCGCCTCGCGTGCAGCACCGCTGGCGGCGCCGGGGGCAACCATCGATCCGATGGCTGGCGTCCCCGGCGCCAGCCCTCAGGTGCCCGCGGGCCAGGCTTTTCCGGCCCAGCCAATCCCGCCGCAGATTCCCGGTGCGTCCGTCTCGACGTTCGGAGGACCTGATGGCAACGGCGGCCAATAGGGTGGAAGCCCTGCGTTGGCGTCCCCGCACGCGCATGTGGGGGATGCTGGCGGTGGCCGTCGCCGGGACGCTTGGCTTCGGCGCGATCGGCGAATGGCGTGATGGCCACGCCCTTTTGATCAACACGACGGACTCGCTCCCGAATTGGGCGTTTCTCATCCAGCGCCACAAGCTGCCGGCACGCGGCGACTATGTGTTCTTCGATCCGCCGCCCGGCGAGCTCCTCCGCCGCCATTTCGGCGCGAAGCCACAGATGTTCGGGAAGATCGCCTACGGCGTGCCCGGCGACATCATCAGCCATATCGGCCGGACGGTCGCCGTGAATGGTCACCCGGTCGCGCAGATGAAGCCCTTCACACGCTTCGGCGAGCCGCTGACTCCTGGCGCCACCGGACGGGTGCCGGCCGGATGCTATTTCGCGGCGACGCCTCACAAGGACGGCTTCGACAGCCGTTACGGCGAAATTGGCTTCGTCTGCGGGCGCCAGATCATTGGGACAGGGGAGCCAATCCTATGAGGATGCTTGTCACGAGCTGCGTGTGCGCGGTTGCGGCGCTAGGCGCGGCGCTCGTCTTTCCCCCGATGCGGTCGGAAGCGAAGGATTATGGCCAGGCGGCACAGGCATTTCCGGTGATCGAGCCGGATCTGCTTTCGACGATCGAAGCCCGACTGCGCAGGGCCGAGGCGAGTGGCGAACTCGCGCGCACCAATGAGATGTTTGCCAAGCGCGTCGAGGCGAAGGTTCGGCGTCCTGATCCCGTGGCGGGGATAACCGCGGCGCGAGCGGCCCGAAGCTGGGACTTCGATCCTTCGGTCATGATGGAGCGCGACATTCGCGATCAGAAAGGAAACCTGATCGCCGCGGCCGGCCAGCGTATCAATCCGCTCGACTTCGTCTCGGTCCGACAGGACCTCGTCTTCATCGATGGTGACGACCCCGCGCAGACGGCGTGGGCCATCGAGCATTACTCCGACATCAAGGCCAAGATCATCCTGGTCAATGGCTCGCCGGTCGAGCTGATGACCGCGAAAAAGCGGCGTTTCTATTTCGACCAGGCAGGCAAGCTCACGACCCGGTTCGGCATCGAGCACACACCGGCAATCGTCACCCAGGCCGGCAGGGTGATGCGCGTGTCCGAAGTCGCGCTCAAGCCCGGAAAAACAGGCTGATGCCACCTTGGCTAGACATGCTTCGCACGCCGATGGCGGCCCCCGAGACCGGCGCGCTGCGACGTCTGCGCCTGATTTGGCAGATGCTTTGTCTGATGCTCGGCGCCGCGATTATTGGCCTGCAGCCGCTATCGCTCGCCTTCGGGCGGGCGGCGCCATGCGCGATCGCAGTACTTCTGCTTGCCAATATCTGCACGACCGCCGTCTACCTCGCGCGGAAGCATCGCGCCGACACCTCATTTCTGGAAGCAAGCGGGGAGGAGCAATGATGCATAGCGCGCGATGGGCTCTGCGGCTCCTCCTGACGATGATCGCCGCCTTCATTCTCGCGCCGAGCGCTCAGGCCGCGGGACCGACCTGTCACGGGAAGTTCGTCAACCCGATCACCGATGTCTGTTGGTCGTGCCTCTTCCCGCTGTCGGTGGGCGGCCTCAAGATCTGGCCGAGCGGCCGGCCGGATACAGCCAATCCGGCTTCGCCTATTTGCGCCTGCGGCAGCCCCATTCCTCGGATCGGTATCTCCGTCGGTTTCTGGGAACCAGCGCGCCTCGCGGACGTGACCATGAAGCCTTGGTGCTTTCCGAACCTTGGTGGTATCCGCATCGCACCCGGCTTCGACATCGGACAGGGCTATTTGGCCGGCCCGTCGATGGTGGGCGGCCGCTCCCAGAGCACGGCCAAATGGCACGTCCATTGGTATGTGTACCCGCTCCTCTACTGGATGGAAATCCTGACCGACTTCGTCTGCTTCGAGCAGGCAAGTTTCGATATCGCGTACATGACCGAGATCGACCCGCTCTGGCAGGACGACTCGCTGACAGCACTTATCAACCCGGAAGCCATCGTTTTTGCCAATCCGATCGCCCAGGTTGCCTGCGCCGGAGACTGCATCGCCGGCACCGCCCATTTGCCGCTCGATCCGCTATTCTGGTGCGCTGGCTGCCAGGGCAGCATGTATCCGCTCAATGGAAACGTGCCGTCGTCGATCGGCCACGTTCAGTCCTCGCGGCTCGCGCTGTCGCGCTTTGCGTACAAGATGCACCGCGAGGCGCTGGCGTGGGGAACGATGGGGTCGGCGGGCCTCTGCAAGAAGTACCTCATGCCGATCATGCGGAAGCAGCAATACCGCTTTCAGATGGTCAATCCGATCCCGACCGTGAGCGGTCGCTTCGCTTGCTCCGCGATCGGGGCATCCACCATGCCGCCCGACGCAGGCCGCGCCTATCCCGCCGGTGGCGAGGACATGGGCTACCTGGTCTGGCGCAAACGCAACTGCTGCGTTCTCTAGGGGGGCCTTTCGATGCGCGGATATCTTTGGGCTTCTACTGCTGTTCTCGGCATCGCCAGCATATCGGCGGTGCTTGCGCAGAGCGTCGATGGGATCGACGTTCAGGCGATCAAGAAGCGCTCAGCCGAGCTTCAGGCTGATGCCGAGGCGTTCGTCAATCAGGTGAAGGACAGGGGTGATGCGTTCCGCGAGGAGGCGGCCAATGTGAATGACGGTGGCATGGCCAACATGCAGCGCGTTGCGAAGACCGATCTGCCCAAGGGGCCCGCTGGTCCGGTCGACTTCGACGAAATCGTAGCGGGCGCCGCGTCGAACGCGACGGTGGGGAAGGGCGAAGCACCCCAGTTCATAGTGTTTGCCAGCCTGTCGATGCCGCCACAGGCGCTCAAGCAATTGATCGGCGATACCGCGCGCGCGGGCGGTGTGGTCGTCTTCCGGGGCTTTCCGAACAATTCGATGAAGGAGTTTTCGTCCGCCCTCGGGAAGATCGTGACCCGGCAGGACGATTTCGCCAATGTCGGTATTGATCCGCGCCTCTTCCGCGCTTTCGACGTCCAAGCTGTTCCGACCTATATCGCCGTCTCGTCCGATTTCGACCTTTGCGCCGGTTTCTCGTGCCAGACCAAGGTTCCGCCCCACGACCGTCTCATTGGCAACGTCTCGGTTGAATATGCGCTCGAGCAGTTTGCCGAGGGGAATGGCCCGGGTGCCCGCGTCGCCGCCGTTGGGCTCTCCAACATGCGCAAGGTCAATCGGTGAGGTCGATCCCCGCCTCGGCTGCGCTCGTTGTCGCGCTGATGGTCGTAACGCCGGCGCTGGCGCAAACGACCGTCGAGGAGGCGCGGGAGCAGGGCAAGGAGCTCGGCACCCAGAAGCGCAACGATCCGACGCTCGTACCGTCGAGTGACGCCCAGGCGGCAGCGGTCCCCGGCTATTCCGGCCCGAGCCTGCCCGAAGGTTCCTATTTCGACGATCCCGAGCGACTTGAGGCGGCCGGTCAATCGGCGAAGTCCTCGAACGAGCAATATCGCATCACGACGGACGCCGATCGGACGCGCGCGACGTTCAGCAATTCGGAGATCTTGGCGGCCACGCAGAGGGCGACGTCGGTTGAGAACGATCCATCCACCTATCTGGCCGGTGAAGATTATAGCGGCGGTGGCGGGTCTTGTGTGCCGTTGCCACCGGCGGTTGGGAACGCAGGCTACTACGAAGCGACCTGCAATCAGGGCACGAAGATCGAGGACCAGCCGCGCTCCTGCTCGATCACGATGGTGCCGGAGACGACGACGGTCGACGCCTTCAAATTCTTTGTGGTTCCCAACAGCGCCTACGGCACCCCGTTCGCACGGTACGATTCGATGGCGCCGCATATAACGGCCGGGACATGCCGTCCGACTGGCGTGGTGATGCAGGCGTGCGCCGCCCATCGCATCTACGGCGTTTCGACGAACAAATTTTGCGACGATTACAACGCCACCGAATATGTTTGCTCCCAGGACCTGACGGGAATTGCCTTCCTCCCTAGCCCGATTACCGGACGGGATTGGCATGCCAAAACGACCGACACGCAGGTCACCGTCAAGAGGGCCGACGGCTGTGGACCTCTTACAGCGGATGCCATGTGCATGGCCGATCCTGCGGGGGAGATTTGCACCGAGGGCCCGGAGACCCGCGTCATCAATGGGGTGCCGATAACCCAGGCATGCTGGGCGTGGAAAAGAGACTTCACCTGCCACACGCTGACTCCCGCCAGCGACTGCGGCGACCTCGAGAGCAATCGGGCCTGCACCTATTTGCGGACCGAATGCCTTGATGACGAACCGAACGGCGGCGCATGTCAGGTCGAAAACCGGGTTTATAAATGCCCGACGCCCTTGAGTGGGACCAGCGACGCACCGCAATATATTTGCGGCGACGATGTCTACTGCATCAACGGTGATTGCGAGCCGATCGTTCGCGAGGCGTCGACCGAATTCAAGGATGCGCTCGTCGCCTTGCATTCGATCGACCAGGCCGGTGAGGAGTTCGACGAGACCAATTTCACGGTCTTCAAGGGCAATCGCGAGACCTGTCACAAGCCGGTGTTCGGGCTCATCAACTGCTGCGCCGGCAAAACGTCAGGCCTGCTGACGGTCGGTGCAGGCGCAGCCGCACTGGCCGGCGGGCCTGCGGCGATCGCCGCGTTGGCGACGCCCTTCCTGACCCTGTTCGCTTGTTCGCAGGACGAGATGAAGCTCGACATCAAGGATCGGATGGGTCTGTGCCACAATCTCGGAACCTATTGCTCATCGAAGATCCTCGGCATCTGCACAACGAAGCGGACCGCCTATTGCTGCTTTGAAAGCAAGCTCAGCCGCGTGCTTCAGGAACAGGGCCGGCCACAGCTCGGCAAGCCTTGGGGGAGCGCCAAAAAGGAAACGTGTCAGGGCTTCACCGTCGACGAATTTGCCCGCCTCGACCTCTCCGTCATGAATTTCACCGAGGTGTATGCGGACTTCATGGATGCGGCGAAGCTGCCTGACGAAGTCCAGACGATGACGGACATCCAGGCGAAAATTCAGTCCTACTACGACCTCCACGGAAAATGAGGCGGGTCAGATGTGCACCACGCCGGGGGGAGGCCGTCCGAAGCCAGAAAGTCAGGGAGAATGATCATGTCGATGCCGCTTCTTGAGCTGCCCGTCATCGCGGCAGCGCTGCTGCTTCAGCCAGCGCACGAGAGCCCGTCGCCGCGCCCGCCGTGCGCCTCCCGGCACGCCGCAACGGTGGCCGATTGCTGTGTTCATTTACCGGATTGGGAAGCGCGCAAAGAAAGCCCGCCCCGCGAACGCCCTGCACAGTCGCCCGGTAAGGCCGAGGGAGGGACGGAACATGGCAATTCTTGACCGGACGGTGATCCTTGCGGCAGCTCTCTCGGCGGCGATTTGGGCGCCCGCGCTTGCCCAGGACGCGCCCGCGGCCCGAAATGATACCATCGAGCAGGATCGGCCGGACGAATTCTACTGCGGCGAGCGCAGGCTGGGGCAGTGGTTCTATTGCGCGAAGCCAAAGCCGATGGACAACGCCAAGCCGGCGACGCCTGTCGAAGCGGATCGCGCCACGGATCGGATCGCCGCGATCGCCAAGCAACTCGACGAGCTGAAGGCCAAGGCCATCCTCGAGCCGACGGAAGCGAACGTCATCAACTATATCCGCTTCCAGCGCGAACAGCTCGATCGCGCGTCGACATTCTCGGACACCTGGCAACGCGCGCTCTGGCAGAACCCGGACCTCGACTATACGCTGCAACGCCCGGTTTCGACGGTCGGCAAGCGTCTGTGGCTCGATAATCGGAAGGCCGACCGCGATGCTGTCCTCACCAGCCTCGGCCAGCGCTACGGGCTGTTCTATTTCTATGCCCAAAGTTGCGGCGCGTGCGAGGTGTTCGCGCCGATCCTGCGATCGGTCACCGATAGTCATCGGATGACGGTGATGGCCGTATCCATGGACGGCGGGCCGAGCAGGGATTTTCCGAATTACGTCGTCGATTCCGGGCAGCGGGCACGAATGGGTGTGCCGGGCAATGAAACGCCTGCGCTGGTCCTGTTCGATACCCAGACCAAGCGGACGATTCCGGTCGGCTACGGCGTGCTCAGCGCCGACGAAATCATGGACCGCATCTTCATGCTGACCAACACCAAGGTCGGGAGCGACTATTGATGACACAGGCAAAAAAGGGCGTCCTGCGCCGGAAGTTCGGCTCTGGTCTGGCGTTAATCGCAGCTTCCCATTTCGCGATCGTCGGCGTCGCGCACGCTGATGTCGCGTCTGAGATGAACGGCTTCTTCAACGATGCCGGTGGCGCCGCAAATGTCACCGGGCCGACGGCATTCCAGGGTCAGTCCGCGGGCTATTACTCGCTTGGCAACGTGTGGACCCGCTTTCCGCAGAAGAGCGTCTCGCCGTTCAATCTGCAGCTTCCGAGCGCGCGGGCGGGCTGCGGCGGCATCGACCTGTTCGCAGGCAGCTTCTCCTTCATCAACGCCTCGGAAATCGTGGCGATGTTGAAGGCGACCGCCAACAATGCCCTTGGTTTCGCCTTCAAGCTCGCGATCGATTCCGTTTCGCCAGAGATCGGGAAGGTAATGGATGAGTTCAGCCAGAAGGCGCAGCTTCTCAACCAGATGAATATATCGAGCTGCGAGACGGCGCAGGCGCTGGTCGGTGGAATCTGGCCGCAGATGGAAACCACCCGCTCGACGATCTGCGAGGCGGTCGGCAACAGCCAGGGCATATTCTCCGATTGGGCCGCTTCACGGCAAGGCTGCAACAACGGCAACCGCCGGGACAGCACAATCGCTGGCAATACCGATGCGAGCATGAAGGACCAGCTCGTCGGCGAGCCACACAACTACACTTGGGAGGCGCTGAAGAAGTCCGCCAAATTCGGGGCGTTCGACCAGTCATTCTCCGAATATATCATGACGCTCGTCGGCACGGTGATCACCACGCCATCAACCGATCCGAGCGTAGGCGGGAAGGTCATCATGTTCGGGCCCGCCGAGGAGGCGGTGGTTACGGCGCTGCTCGACGGCACGGCGAACGCACCGGCGGTGAAGATGCTCAAGTGCAACGACACGGATTGCTACGATGTCGGTGAGCAGACCCTGACGGTGCCGGCCTCGTCGGCGTTGCGGCCGCGGATCGCAGGGATGATCCGCTCGATGAGCAGCAAGATCAGGACGGACACCGCGCTCGACGGTTCGGAGAAGCAGCTCCTCAACCTCGCGACCGTACCGCTCTACAAGATCCTGTCAGTCCAGGCCTATGCGCATTACGCGCTGACCGACGGCGAAATCGAAACGCTCTCAGAGATCGTCGCAGTCGATCTGCTGGCCGCGATGCTCGATAACATGCTCGATCGCGTCGAGCAGGCGCAGACTCACTATCAGACGTTCGACCAGGCCACCGCGACGCAGTGGAAACAGCAAATCGCTGCGACGCGGCAGAAATTCGCGCAGCGTGACGTGAAGCTCTCCAACAAGCTGCAGGTGACGATGCAGATCATCGATCGCAGCATCATGCTCGAATCCACGCTCCAGAATTCGATGACGCCGGGCATGGCGTCCGCGCTCAATTTCTCGCGCGGGTTGAACGCACAAGGGCTGAATTAGGGCAGGGGAGCCGGCGCGATGCTCGAGGTCTTTACGGTCGGGGGCGGGGAATATCTCGTCAACACCTTCAACGCCGTCGCTGCCTGGTCCGGGGGAGGTGGATACCGCTCGCTCCTCCGCGTCGTGATGGTGATGGGGCTCATCTACTCTCTGCTCGTCGTCGCCTTCACGATGAACTTTCGCGTGTGGATGAACTGGTTTCTGCAATCGACGGCGATCTATCTCTGCCTCATGGTGCCGACCATCGACGTGAAGGTCACCGACCGGATCAATCCGTCACTGGCACCGGCAACGGTCGCGAACGTGCCGCTCGGGCTTGGTGTTCTGGCAAGTTTCACCACGCAGATTGGCGACTGGCTGACGCGGACGGCCGAGACCGTTTTCGTGATGCCGAGCGAGCTCAACTATTCGACCAACGGCATGGTCTATGGCGCGCGCCTGTTCGACGCCACTCGCAACTTCGTGATCCGCGATGCCGAGTTCTCGACCAATCTTGAGGAGCATTTCAAGAAATGCGTCTTCGGGGACGTGATGCTCTACCGGAAGTCGCTGACCGTCCTGGCGCAATCGAAGGATCTCTGGGCGGAAATCGGTCCCGGCTCGGAAGCCCGATCGCAGGAATGGCTCGAACGGCAGGGCGATGGGACCGTCACCAGCGCGATCGTCACCTGCCGGCAGGCTTACGACATGCTAAATGCGCGGTGGGCGCCGATGATCGAGGCGAACACGCCGTTCTGGGGGAAGGAGCTTTACCCGAAGCTGAGCAACGCGCTGGCGGCCGACAAGCTGAGGCACGATCTGCCGATCGCCAATGCCGCGTTCACCGGCTCGGGCAGCAACTACAGCGATTCCATGCGGCAGAACACGGCGATCAACGCCTTCATGCAAGCCCGCAACAGCATGGCGGGCGGATCGGGCGCGGCGACGATCGACACCTTCGCGCAGACCCGCGCCGACATTCAGGCACGCAACACTTATAATTCGATCGCACAGCAGGCGATGGCCTGGGTGCCCATCCTCAACATCGTGCTGACCGTGGTCTTCTTCGCGATGTTCCCGGTGATATTCCCATTGTTCCTGATGCCGCAAACGGGTCTCGCGACCCTGAAGGGCTATGCGATGGGCTTCTTCTATCTCGCAGCCTGGGGGCCTCTCTATGTCATCCTGCACATGATCTGCATGACAAGAGCCGAGGCCGCCGCCGCGGGGGTCGCGCCCGGCGGCGTCACGCTGGGCACCTATGCCGGCATCGGCGCCGTGAATGGAGAGACTGCGACGATCGCCGGCTTCATGCTGATGAGCATCCCATTTCTCGCCGCGGGTCTTGCACGGGGCGCGATGTCGATCGCGGGCCAGGCGACCTCGATGCTTGCGCCGGCACAGAACGCCGCCGAGGCTGCCGCGCTGGAACAGACCACGGGAAACTATTCTTACGGCAATGTGAGCTGGGCGAATGCGACGTCGAACATGCGCCAGAGCGACCAATGGTCGATTGCGCCGAGTTTCACGGGCGGTGCGACCAGCGTGGGTTGGCGCCAGGACAACGGCGCCGTGGTGTCGGGCTTCGGCAATGGACAAGATGTCATCGACATGTCGGGCGCGATCTCGCGGCTGGGGTTCACGCCAACCATGAACAGCGGCACCGTCGCGGAATGGCGGGAAATGTCGAGCGCGGCGCATCGCCAAGCGCAAGCGTGGGAGAATGCCGCGCAGGATATTCTGACCAGCACACACACGAACCGAAGTGCGTTTGGGGTCTCGTCCGAGCGATCCAGAGGCTTTGAATCTGGAAGCGGGTCCACCGCAAATACAAATGTCGAGAAGTTCGATCGTGTTACCGGGTCGAGCTCGCAGGGCCTAGAGGAGCGCTCCTCGACCGGGTTGACCGATCGGATCTCGATGGGCCGTGATCGGTCAGCCGGCACGCTCGATCAGGTGACCGGCGGGATCAATGGCGGCATCGGCGGCGGCGGAGGTCGTAAGGGTGGCGGTGGGCGGGCAGGCGGCGGGGGACTTCTTCCCAATGTCGGCGGTTCCCTTGGGGTCAGCAAGACCGGGCAACAGGTCGACAATCTTCGCTATGGCACGGATCAAACGCGTTCCTCCGACAGCTCCAGCTCGTCTTCAAGCGGTGTGCGCGACGAGCACTCCAACGGCAGCGGAG
This sequence comes from Sphingobium amiense, assembly GCF_003967075.1. Lineage (NCBI taxonomy): Bacteria > Pseudomonadati > Pseudomonadota > Alphaproteobacteria > Sphingomonadales > Sphingobiaceae > Sphingobium > Sphingobium amiense. Next base: position 74,702 of record NZ_AP018666.1, on the reverse strand, counting down.
CTAGCACATCCGACGGCACTTATGTTCGTTCAGGCTCGTTCAGCCGGTCATCGGTGACGTCATCGTCCTCGGTGAGCACCGAGGACGCCCTTTCGCGGGCACGATCCTATTCCGAGGCCGCGCGGCGTATGGAAGAGCTATCGCAATCCCTCGCGCGCGATGCGAGCTTCGCCGAATCGCACGGGATGCAGCTCAGCGAGAATATGAGCCAGGATCTTGCGCAATGGTACAGGCTGCAACAGGCCCTTCATCCCAACCTTGATGCGCCCGAGCTTTGGGCGACCGACTTAACGCCGCAGAAGCGCGCGGTCCGTGACCAATTGATTCAACAGTGGGCACAGGAAAAACGAGACGCGCTTTGGTCCGAGATCAGCGGCGATATCAAGGACCCGTCGCTGGTCGACGTGTCGCGGATCGATCTCGACGCCGGCGATGTGCGCGGCTCCTATAATCCGCGCGGGGTTAGCGGGATCGGTAGCGGTGGGGGAGGCGGCGACCCTGGCGCCGCTGCCCGCATGATCGCTGATGGACAGGCGAAGCTGGACGGTGATCGGGCGGCAGCGGAAGCCGCCCGTAACAATCGCGGTGGCGCGAATGTTGATCTACAATCCGAGGTCGGCCGCGAACTCAATCGCGGTTTCTTCACCGATCCGAACTTGCGGAAGTAAAGGACCGGTCAGAGCGTCAGGTAAAGATAGGCACCCGTCGCCACGAGCAGGACAAGCGAAATCACGCCACCGATCAGGCGGCCACGCGAAAGCTCGCTAGTATCGTCATCGCTCTCGTCGGAATTGATCTCATGCGGCATCGGATCGGCCGGCCTATAGATTGGGCCGCCGGGTAGATCTTTGGTGAATGCGTATGTGATCGTATCAAACATGGGCGACTTTCTACCGCCGACATCATATCATTGAGTAACTTCGCATTCAAACCGGAATAGGCCGATGCGGACACGTGCCACAATCGCAAATTCTGTTAAACCAATTTTGAAAAGAGACATTCTCGCGCAAGTTAGAAACGAGACTCTCGCTGGCGATAGGGCTGCCCAACCGTCGTTATGAGCCGGGGCAGTGTGGAGCCCTCCACACAGCTCAACGCTGCCCCGGCTCATAACGACGCTCGCTGTCGACAAACCAAAGGAACCATCGCTCTGCGATGAGCTCCCTCAATATTGAACAGACAGAGCGAAAGCTTCGTTGGCGGGCGTCTTTTTAACCGCCACCGAAATGGCTGGCCAACGTGTCGGCATGGCTCCACGCGATCGATCGCATGAACGCATCGACGTAGTCTCCTGCCTTGGCGCCGTAATCCATCGCGTAGGCATGCTCGTACATGTCGAGCGCGAGGAGCGGCGTGCTCCCGGCGAGGGTCGCGGTGTGGTCGGAGGCCCATTGGTTGGTCAGCCGGTTGTCGCGGTGGCTCCACTGGAGCAGCACCCAGCCCGATCCTCCGCCGAGTGCCTTGCCCATCCCGGTGAACTCCGCTGCCCAGCGATCGAAGCTGCCGAAGTCACGCTCGATCAGCTGGCCAAGCATGCGACCCGGGCGCGACGTTCCGCCAAGGCCAGCGAAGTAGAGCTCGTGCAGAATCATCGAATTCCAGGCGATCAGTTCCTCGCGCTTGAGGCCGTTGACCGTGAACCCCGGCGCCTTGATCGGATCGATCCCCGCGAACTGCGTGCTGATCGCCCCGAGCCGCTTCACCGCGCCGACGTAGTTGTTGTCGTGATGACTGACGAGCAGCCGCTCGGACAAGCCGGTGATCGACTTCGGATCGAACGGCAGCGGAACGGGCTGCGGCGCGAACGCTTTGCCGGCGGGACCGGCCGCGGCCGGAGCCTGTGCCACGGCTTCGGCCGAACCGAGGGCGGCGGCACCAAGAGTCACCATCGCGCCGGCGGCGAGAAGGTTGCGGCGATCAATCGTGGGGTCAGTCATGGGCGTCTCCTTTGGAAATGGCTGTGGCCGGTCATCCGACCAGCCCGGCGAGGTGAAGGGCGACGCCTGCGGCCGAAGCGCCGCCGAGCGTCAGGCAGATACCGACCTTCAGGCGGAACATGGCGATGATCGCCGCAAGCGAGATGGCGAGCGCCCACGGATCGACGCTGGTCAGCATCGGCATGTCGAACTCGATCGGGCCGGCCCGCAGCGGCCGCACCTGCCGGAAGATCGTGTGGATCGCGAACCAGACGGCAAGGTTGAGCACTACGCCGACGACAGCCGCGGTGATCGCCGCGAGCGCGCCGGAGAGCGCCTTGTTGCCGCGCATCCGCTCGATGAACGGCGCGCCGAGGAAGATCCACAGGAAGCAGGGAATGAACGTTACCCAGGTTGCGAGCAGTCCGCCGAGCGTCCCCGCGAGCAACGGAGAGAGCATCCCCGGATTGCGATAGGCGCCCATGAACCCGACGAACTGGAGCACCATGATCAGTGGTCCGGGCGTCGTCTCGGCCATACCGAGACCGTCGAGCATCTCGGTCGGGCTGAGCCAGTGATAGCCCTCGACCGCCTGCTGCGCGACATAGGCGAGCACCGCGTAAGCACCACCGAACGTCACCACCGCCATGGTCGAGAAGAAGGTGGCGATCTGGCTGAACACATTGGTCCGCCCGAGGAGCAATAAGAGCACCGCAACCGGTGCCAGCCACAGCACCATCCAGACGACCGCCTGGCGCAGCGACTGACGAATCGTGGGATTGGCGTGCGCGGGCAGCGCCTCGCCGAGCAGCGTGTCGGCATCCTCGACGATCTCGCCCTTGGCCGCGCCGTGCCCGCCGCCGACCTGGAACGCGGCGATCCCCGCGCGCCCACCGAAATAGCCGATCAGGCCAGCGCCGAGCACGATGACCGGGAACGGCACGCCGAGGAAGAAGATGAGCAGGAATGCCAGCACTGCCAACCCGCGCATGATGGTGTTCTTGAGTGCGCGGCTGCCGATCCGCACGACCGCCTGCAACACCACCGCGAGCACCGCGCACTTGAGGCCGAAGAACAAGGCAGAGACGATGCCGACCCGGCCGTAGAGCGCGTAGATCCAGCTCAAGGCCATGATCGAGACCGCGCCGGGCAGCACGAACAGCGCGCCGGCGACAATGCCGCCACGCGTCTTGTGCATCAGCCAGCCGATATAGGTAGCGAGCTGCTGCGCCTCGGGACCGGGAAGCAGCATGCAATAGTTGAGCGCGTGCAGGAACCGATGCTCGCCGATCCAGCGTTTCTCGTCGACGAGGATGCGGTGCATCACCGCGATCTGCCCGGCGGGACCGCCGAACGAGAGCGCGGCGATGCGCAGCCAGACCCAGAAGGCTTCGCCAAGTGTGACCGGCGCGACCGGTCCCGGCTGCCGCGACGACGCGACGCCCACTTCCACGGATGCGGTGCTCATGCCGTCACCGGCTTCGCGCGCGCGCCTTTCGGTTGATGCGAGACCCAGTCATGGGTCTCCCCGGTCGCATCGCGGCACCAGCGATAGAGCGCGTCATAGACGAGCATTCCGGCGTCGAGTTGTTCGAGATCGTCGGCATACATGCGCGACAGACCGAGCGACAGCGCGACCAGCCCCGCTGCCTCGGGAATGATATCGGGACGCCCGGTATCGGCGCCGCGCACGATCATGGCGAGATGGGCAAGCGGCTTGACCCCGGCCAGGCCGAGCCCGTCGAGCATCACGTCAAAGGTGCAGCGATCGCCGTCGTGGCTCCAGCGGATGCCGTCGCCCTCGATGTCGAACGGCGCCGCACCGAACCGGTCTGCGACCCCGACCACCTCGCCGGGCGCAACGAACAGGAAGACCGCGTTCGGATCGACGAAGCGGCGGATCAACCAAGGGCAAGCGATGCGATCGACCTTCGGCCGCGCGCGTGTGACCCACACGGTACGACCCTGCGGATCGCGCGTTGGCAGGATCGCTTCGGGCACCAGCGGATAACCGGCATCGACCCACGCCTTGACGCCGCCGTCGAGTGCTTCAGCTTCCGCGCCATCCTGCCGCAACCATGCGGCAGCGCCCTGGCTGAGCTTGTGGCCTTGCCAGCACGCGACCACGACCGGCCTGCCGCGGAAGCCGCCCGCCCAGTTGGCGACCTCGGCCCAGGGTCGGCGCATCGCACCGGGAATGAGGCGCGGATCGGCGGCGAAGTCTTCGTCGGTGCGAACATCGATGATGACCGGCGCCTTGGGCGTGCCGATCAGGCGAAATAGTTTGTCGACTTGGATGGAATTGAGCGCAGGCATGATGCGTCCTTGAGTTATCAAGAAGGACGCGATGCTTCAGCCTGTCGCCTCATGGGGTGATCGCGATCCCCATGCCGCGAATAAGCCTCCGGAGCCCGCGACTGTCAAGAAAGCTCTGCGCAAGAAAGCGCATTGGTCAGAGATATTTGGAGATCGCGCGGAACTGCGCGATCGCCTCCGCCGGTCCTTCACCCTCCTCGGCATGGACGAGGCAATGGTCGATATGATCGTTGATCAGTGCCTTCTTCGCGCTGGCGATCGCGCTTTCGACCGCCTGGAGCTGCTGCGCGATATCGACGCACGGCCGCTCCTCCTCGATCATCCCGACGATGCTTTTCAGGTGACCAGCGGCACGGTTCAGCCGCTTGATGATCGCCGGATGATTGGAGTGTGCATAGTGGGCCATGAGATAGCATCGCATGCAGGCGACCGACTGTCGAGAAAATATCCCCCTGGGGGGATAGACATGTATCCCCCCAGGGGGATATGGGGCGGGCGTGCTTACCGTGCTCGCCAACCGGACCTATCGTCATCTTTTCCTCGCCCAGCTCATCGCGCTGGTCGGGACCGGCCTGGCGACGGTCGCCCTCGGCCTGCTCGCTTATGACATCGCCGGTGGTGATGCGGGCGCGGTGCTTGGCACGGCGCTGGCGATCAAGATGGTCGCCTATATCGGCGTTGGTCCGATCGCCGGCGCGTTCGCCGACCGCGTGCCGCGCAAGGCGCTGCTGGTCGCGCTCGATCTGGTCCGCGCGGCGGTCGCGATCTGCCTGCCGTTCGTCAGCGAGGTCTGGCAGGTTTATGTCTTGATCTTCGTGCTGCAGGCCGCGTCCGCAGGGTTCACGCCGACGTTCCAGGCAACCATCCCCGACGTGCTCCCCGACGAGGGCGACTATACCCGCGCTCTGTCGCTGTCCCGGCTGGCCTATGACATGGAGAGCCTGACCAGCCCGATGCTCGCGGCGGCATTGCTGACGATCATCAATTTCCACTGGCTGTTCTCGGGGACCGCGATCGGGTTCCTCGCCTCGGCGGCTTTGGTGGTCTCATCAGGCCTCGCCAGGAGCGCCGCTTCACCGAAGGCCGATACTGGCATCTACGACAAGACGACCCGCGGAATCCGTATCTATCTCAAGACACCGCGCCTGCGCGGCCTGCTCGCGGTGACGCTTGCTGCGGCCGCGGCGAGCGCGATGGTCATCGTCAACACCGTCGTCATCGTCCGCGGACTCGGCTTCGGCCAGTCGCAGGTCGCCCTGGCGCTTGCCGCCTATGGCGGCGGCTCGATGCTCGCGGCGCTGCTGTTGCCGCGCGTTCTCGATCGTATTGCCGATCGCGCGGTGATGGTGAGTGCCGCCGCCTTGCTGACCGTCATGCTCGCCGGCCTCGCCACATGGGGCGCGACCGCGGGCGGCGGGCGGATTGGCTGGACGGTGCTGTTGCTCACATGGCCGCTGCTCGGCATCGCCTATTCGATGAGCGTCACGCCATCGGGGCGCCTGCTGCGTCGCTCGGCCAGCGCCGGAGACCGGCCCGCGCTGTTCGCCGCCCAGTTCGCGCTCAGCCATGTTTGTTGGCTGATCGCCTATCCGCTGGTCGGCCAGCTTGGCGCGACGATTGGAATGCCCGCGGCGCTGACCGCGATGGCAGGTCTCTCCGGGATCGGGTTCTTTGCAGCCGTCGCGCTATGGCCGAAGAGCGATCCGCAAGAGATCGCGCATGATCACGAGACGCTTGGCCCGGACCATCCGCATCTTCGCCAAGATCATAGCGGCGGCAACCAGAGCCATGTCTTCGTGATCGACGATCTGCACCAGCATTGGCCGCGCCAATGATCGCGCGTTCGTCTTGTGAGTTCACAGCTCTCGCGATAGGTCTTGTCGTATGACAGCAATGTCGATCTCCACGCGGCGCTTCGGCTCCGGTGGCGCGCTCGGGCGCGTCGCCGCGCTTATGGCGTTGTTCGCAATGATCGGCGTGCTGGCGCTATCGACGTGGCACGATGGCATGCCGCACAGCCATGCCGCAGTTCATGCAACCAGTGTCGATCGCGATCATCACGAGCATGCGCCAAGCAAGACGCCCGACATGGCGGATGTCCTGCACATGGCGGCGCACGCCGTGATCCAGACGATCGATGTACCGCGCCAGCCCGTGCTGGCTGCGATGCTCAAGCCGGTGCCGCTCCAGTGGAGCATTGCCGGCCCGCAGGCGCCCGGCGCGATCCACCCCGACGGACTCCTGAGACCCCCGCGAGGCTGAAGTCGCGCGCCCGTCTGGCGCGCCCGATCTTCAAGCCTTCAAGGGGAAATACCGATGCAAGCCTTTCGAGGCCGGCTGCCGCGGCGTGCGGTTGCCGGCATGCTGGCCGCGACCTGCCTCATGGCGGTCGCCCAGAGCGCCTATGCGCAGGTAGCGCCGCCATTCGCCACGCTGCTGCGTGAAAGCGAGGACGCTCCGCGGCTCGCGGTAAGCGAAGCCGGCGTCCGCCAGGCCGAAGGGCTGCGCGATCAGGCGCGCGCACGGCCCAATCCGAGTATCAATGTGATGACCGAGAATGTGGCGGGATCGTCACCCTATTCCGGGTTCGGGCGCGCCGAGACGACGCTGCAATATAGCCAGCCGATCGAACTGGGCGGAAAGCGCTCGGCACGGATCGCTGCCGGAGAAGCCGGCGTGGTCGCGTCGCGTGCTCGCGACCGCGATGCCCGGGTCGTTTTCGCCTATGATCTCGCACGCGCCTACGCCGCCGCCGAAATCGGTGACCGGCGCGTTGGCCTTGCCGAAGACGAAGTCGAGGAAGCGCAGAGCGACCTGAAGGCAGCCGAAGCGCTGGTCGGTGCGGGCAAGGAAACGCGGCTCCGCGCGCTCCAGGCACGCTCGGCGCTCAACGAGGTCAGCGCCCAGCTCGATCTCGCCAAAGCGAACCGCATCTCCGCTTATGTCCGGCTGTCGGCACTGGTCGGAGCGGATGCGCCATTTGCCAGCCTCGCTGAATCGCTGCTCGATACCGGTCCCAGCCCGGACATGGTTGGCCCAGTCGATCCGACGGCCAGTCCCGCGCTGCTCGTCGCCGAAGCCGAACGCGCGGCCGCAGCGCGCCGGCTCGATGTCGAAAGCCGCCGTGCGACACCCGACATCACCGCGAGCGTGGGCGTGCGCCGCTTGGAATATGAGGGTGCGACCGCGGTGCTCGGCGGCGTGACCATTCCGCTTCACCTGTTCGACCGCAACCGCGGCAACATCGCCGCCTCGCGCGCCGAGGTCGATGCCGCCGAAGCCCGGCTTGCGGTGCTACGCGCCGAGGCCCGTGCCGAAGCGCAATCGGCGGCCGCCGAGCTCTCCGCCGCTGAAAGCCGGGTGACCGCCGCGCGCGGCGCGCTTGCCACCGCCGACGAGACCTATCGTCTCGCCCGCATCGCCTATGAGGCAGGCAAGTCGCCGCTCGTCGAACTGCTCGCCGCCCGCCACGGTCTCGGCACCGCCCGCAGCACCGTTCTCGACGCCGAAACCGCCCGGTTCGAAGCGCGCGCACGCCTAGCCCGCCTCGCTGGCCGCACCATCACGGGGGAACCCATCCAATGAACGCCAATGAGAAACTCACTGCCGGCGCTGCGCTGGCGCTCGTGCTGGCTGCCGGCGCCGGGTTCGGCATTGCTCGCCTGACCGCTCCCACACCACAGGTCGAAGCAGCCGCCGAACAATCGGCCGCGCCATCGGACAGCGTCGCGATGACCGCCGAGGCGATCAAGACCTCGCAGATCTCGGTCGCGCCCGCTGCCTCGGGCGAACTCGACGCGGCGATCGCGGCATCCGCAACGCTCGAGGCGACGCCCGACGCGGAGGCGGTGCTGACCTCGCGCGCCGCCGGCACGGTGAGCCGCATCTTCAAGCGGATCGGCGATCCCATTCGCGCCGGCGAGACGCTGGCGCTGGTCGAGAGTCGCGATGCCTCGGCGATCGCCGCAGACCAGTCTGCTGCCTCCGCGCGGGTGACGCTCGCGGCCCGGCAACTGGCGCGCGAGCGCAGCCTGCTCGCGCAGGGCGTCTCGCCGCGCGCGGACTATGAAACGGCTGAAGCCAACCTCGCGGTCGCCCGCGCCGACGCAATGCGCGCCAGCGCTGCCGCCGGCGCAACGCGGGTCGCGCGTGACGGGCGATCGGTGGTGGTAGCCAGCCCGGTCTCAGGTCGTGTCACCGCAGCTCCCGCCAACCTTGGCCAGTTCGTTTCGGCCGAGACCGAGCTGTTCCGAGTGGCCGATCCCAGCCGTCTCCAGATCACGGCGAGCCTGCCGTCGGCCGATGCGCCGCGTGTCCGTGCGGGAGATCGCGTCGAACTCAGCCTGGCTGACGGCCAGATCATCGAAGGCCGGGTGCGGTCTTCGACGGGCGTGGTCGATCCCGACACGCGCGGTGCGACGGTGGTCATCGAACCAAGTGCCGGCGTGTCGATGCTGGCACCCGGCCAGCTCATACAGGCCCGCATCTTCGGCAGCGGTGGCGCCGCCAAGGATGGCGTGATGGTGCCGCAGGACGCGGTCCAGACCGTCGGCGACCGAACGGTCGTGTTCGTCCGCACGGCGAACGGCTTCAAGGCGACCAATGTGGAGGTCGGCAGCCGCAGCGGCGGACTGGTTGCAATCGTATCTGGGCTAAAGGCCGGCACGCCGATTGCGACTATCAACGCCTTCCTGCTCAAGGCCGAACTCGAGAAGGAGTCGGCGGAATGATCGGCCGCATCCTCCAACTCTCGGTGCGCGGCCGCTGGCTGGTTGCGTGTCTCACCCTGCTGGTCGTCGCGTTCGGCGCCTGGCAGATCACCAAGCTGCCAATCGACGCGGTGCCCGATGTCACCAACCGGCAGGTGCAGATCAGCACCTTTGCGCCGACGCTTGGACCGGTAGATATCGAGAAGCAGGTGACCTTCCCGGTCGAGACAGCGCTCGCCGGAATTCCGGGCCTGCAGATGACCAGGTCCTTCTCGCGCAATGGCTTCAGCCAGGTGACGGCGGTGTTCGAGGACACGACCGACATCTATTTCGCGCGACAGCAGGTAACCGAGCGTCTCGCCCAGGCCAAGGACAGCCTGCCTGCCGGCATCCAGCCCAACCTCGCACCGCTCAGCACCGGGCTTGGCGAGATCTTCTTCTATTCGGTCGCGTTCCGGCATCCCGACGGCAAGGGCGGCGCCGAACATACCGACGGCAAGCCCGGCTGGCAGTCCAACGGGAGTTACCTGACGCCCGAGGGCGAGCGGCTCACCACCGAACTCGCCAAGGCGGCCTATCTGCGCACGGTGCAGGACTGGATCATCCGTCCGCAGATGCGCAACGTGAAAGGCGTCGCCGGCGTCGATTCAAACGGCGGCTATGTGAAGCAATATCTGGTCGAGCCGAACCTCAATGCGCTTTCGACCTACGGCCTATCGATCACCGACCTCGCCGATGCGCTGGAGAAGGCGAACCTTTCGGCCGGCTCCAACTATGTCCGGCGCGCGGGCGAGAGCTTCCTCGTCCGCGCCGATGCGCGGCTCAGATCGATCGACGAGATCGAGCAGGCCGTCGTCGCGACCCGCGCGGGCGTCCCCGTGCGCGTCAAGGATGTCGGTCAGGTCGTCATCGGCGGCGCGGTGCGGACCGGTTCGGGCAGCCGCATGGGATCGGAAGCGGTCATCTCGACTGTGCTGATGCTGGTCGGCGAGAACAGCCGCATCGTCGCCAACAGCGCGGCCGAGCGGCTCACCGAAATCAACAAGGCCCTTCCACCTGACGTTTTCGCCGAGCCGGTCTATAACCGCTCGAAACTGGTCAACGCGACTATTGCCACGGTCGAGAAGAACCTGGTCGAAGGCGCGCTGCTCGTCATCGTCATCCTGTTCCTGCTGCTCGGCAATGTCCGCGCCGCGCTGATCACGGCGGCGGTCATCCCGATCACCATGCTGATGACGGCGGCGGGCATGAATGGGCTCGGCGTATCAGGTAATTTGATGAGCCTCGGCGCGCTCGATTTCGGCCTGATCGTCGACGGTGCGGTCATCATCGTCGAGAATGCGCTCAGGCGCCTTGCGGAGCGGCAGGAGCATGAAGGCCGTCTGCTCACGCTCGAGGAGCGGATGGGCGAGACGATCGAGGCGGCGCAGGAGATGGTCCGGCCGACCGTCTATGGTCAGCTGATCATCTTCCTCGTGTTCGTGCCGCTGCTCACCTTCCAGGGGGTCGAGGGCAAGACCTTCTCGCCGATGGCGATCACGCTCATGGTCGCGCTGGCCAGCGCATTCGTGCTGTCGATCACCTTCGTGCCCGCCATGATCGCGATCGTCATCAAGGGCCGGGTCAGCGAGACCGAGGTCAAGCCGATCCGCTGGTTCAAGGAGAAATACGCCCCGCTGCTCGACAAGGCGGTCGCGCGCCCGATGCCGTTCATTCTCGGTGGGGTCGGCGTGTTTGCCGCGGCTGTGTTCGCGTTCGGGTTCCTCGGTGAGGAGTTCATGCCGCAGCTCGACGAGAAGGACATCACCGTCACCAACTTCCGCGTGCCCTCCGCATCGATCGACCAGTCGACCCAGATGCAGCTGCAGATCGAAAACGCCCTGAAGACGCTGCCCGAGGTGGCGCTGGTCTTCTCGAAGAACGGCAACGCCGATCTCGGCACCGACCCGATGCCACCCAATGCCTCGGACACCTATGTGATCCCCAAGCCCGAGAGCGAATGGCCCGCCGAGGTCAAATCCAAGGAGGATATCCTGCGGCGGATCGAGGAGCGGATGAAGCCGCTGATCGGCAACCGCACCGAGATCCAGCAGCCGATCCAGATGCGGTTCAACGAGCTGATCGCGGGCGTGCGCGCCGATGTCGCGGTCAAGCTTTACGGCGACGATCTTGATGCGATGAGCGCGCAGGCCAAGCGCATCGCCGGCGTATTGCGCACGATACCCGGCGCGGGCGACGTCAGCGCCGAACAGACTGACGGTGCGCCGACCTTCGATGTGAAGATCGATCGGCTCGCGGCGGCGCGCTACGGACTGACGGTTGAGGAGGTCGCCAGTACCGTCGCCGCAGCACTGGGAGGCCGTGAGGCGGGGCTGTTGTTTGAAGGTGACCGGCGATTCTCGGTGGTCGTTCGCTTGCCCGACGCCCAGCGCGACGATCTTGAAACGCTCGGCGCCATCCCGGTGATGCTGCCCGCGGCCGATGGCCAGATTGCCCGCTCGATCCCGCTGCGCGAAGTGGCGCGGTTCAGCTACACCCAGGGGCTGAACCAGATCAGCCGCGAGAACGGCAAGCGCATGGTGGTCGTGCAGGTCAACGTCCGCGGCCGAGATCTGGGCGGATTTGTGCAGGAAGCGCAGGCGAAGATCGGCAACCTCGATCTTCCGCCCGGCATGTATACAGCCTGGGGCGGCACATTCGAAAGCCTGCAATCGGCCCGGCTGCGCTTGCTGATCGTCGTGCCAATCTGCTTCGTTGCCATCTACGCACTGCTCTACATGGCACTCGGCGGGCTCGTGCCGGCAGCGATCGTCTTTAGCGCGGTGCCGATGGCGCTCGCCGGCGGCGTGTTCGCGCTGCTCCTGCGCGGCATCCCGTTTTCGATCACCGCGGCGGTCGGGTTTATCGCGCTGTCGGGCGTGGCGGTGCTCAACGGCCTTGTCATGATGAGCGCGATCCGCAAGCGACGCGAAGAAGGGGCGGGCGAGGAAGACGCCATCGTCAGTGGCGCGATGCAGCGCGTGCGCCCCGTGTTGATGACGGCGTTAGTCGCCAGTCTCGGATTTGTGCCGATGGCATTGGCAACCGGTACGGGTGCCGAAGTCCAGCGGCCGCTCGCGACCGTGGTCATCGGCGGACTGATCACCTCGACCGTGCTCACATTGCTCGTTTTGCCGGCGATCACGGCTCTTGCTGCTCGGTGGCAAGTCCGCCGTGATCAACGATCCAAGATCGACGCCGCTGTCCAGAGTTAACGGCGGGCCACGAAGGCTACACTACCGAGGAGTGGACGGTCAGCTAAGTTGACCGTCCGCTGGTTGGCGGGATAAGTCGGGCTTCGAAGAGCAGCATTGGATCGCGGCAGGGGCGTCCTCAAGAGACGAGTCTCATTTGGAAATTGCGGAGGTGTCTCTTTTCGAAGTTGCGCTTACAAATTCTTAGAGCGATAATAAGAATTATGTTAAATATCAATATCTTATAAGAATATCAGTCCCGATACAACGCGGAGACCTTTCATGGAAGTCCGATTGAGCGCGACACCTAAAGGCAACGGATTTCAGGCAACGGTCGCATTGCCCGATGGGGTATCGATCAGCTCGGCCGAATCCTATCCCACCGAAGCCGAAGCGATCACCGCGGCGGCCGTGAAGTTGTTGGAGATGCCCGATCGCCTGATGCGCGCGACCGCAGTAGAAGCCGATCTTGCGATCAGCGGCAGCTCATCGCCGGCGTAGCGCCGCCAAGGTGTCCGGCATGATCGTGTAGACTGCCTCGCGCTGGGCGCCGCGATTTTGATGATCCACCCGATAGCCCTGATAGTGGCGTCGCAGGAGGCCGCCCCGACATAGATCCGACACTGCGCGGCTGACATTGCAGCGGCCCGATTGGCGAACCCGCTCACGGACCCTTTCTTCAATGACACGGTCAGCCTGTGTCGGATCGGCCGGTAGTTCGTCAGCCTGCTCAAGTGCCGACCGCACGGTTTCGATCGTCGAACGGCGCCAGGGTGTACGCTGCGCGATCGGAGCCAGCGCATCGCACAGCCAGTCGCGGACAGGCACGGCGTCGCCGTTCACCATCACGCTCGGTCCAGCCCTGCCCTTTTCGTCAGCGACTTCCTCCAGGAGCTGGAGGAGCATGTAGGAGAATTTTGGCCGCGGCGAAGCTGCGGCGATCGCCGCCAAAAGCCCCGGCGTGTCCATCCCTCGCGCGGGTTCGACGGATGCTTCGAATAGGTCTGCCTGATGGAACATAGCATGAATCTACTATGCACTTTGGTGGATGTGAATCCCACAAAGGACCGAAGGCGCTTTTTTTCTGGCGGATTCCACAGGCTTCGGAAGCGGTGCATTTGAGCTGCTTGACTCATCGCCGGGAACAGGAACAAATAAGGAACGAATCAACGAGTCCCGAGTCTCCTGAATGCCATGCGTCAATCAACCGTCCTTGAAGATTTGCGAGCGCGCATCGCGCGTATCGAGGGCGTAGGCGTTCAGCGCGAAGCGATCCCGTTCGGCATCGACGAACTGGATCAGCGATTGCCGGGCGGAGGCATTGCTGCAGGTGCTCTCCATGAAATGATGGGCAGTCCCGATCTCGCGGACGAGGCGAGTGCGACGGTCTTTCTGGCGGGAATCCTGGCGCGAATGGAAGGTCCCGTCTTCTGGTGCCTGCGCTGGCGCGACCTGTTTGCCCCTGCCCTTCATCTCGCCGGTCTTCATCCAGATCGGGTCATCTATGTCGAGGCCGGCAGCGACACCAATGTCCTGCTCGCGATGGAGGAGTGCCTGCATCACCCTGGCATCGCCGGTGTGGTTGGCGAAGTCGGGAAATATTCGACTACTGCATCGAAGCGCCTGCAATTGGCGGCGGAAAGCTCGGGTGTAGCGGCCTTCGTGTTTCGTCGCGCGGCGAAGGCCGAACAGGTCGCCGAAGGGACGGCAGCGATGACACGCTGGCGGATCACCGCTTCACCAAGCGAAGATCTCGGTCTGCCGAGCCTGGGTCGCCCTCGCTGGCATGTGGATTTGGAACGTGTGCGCGGTGGTAATCCGCACGCCTGGATCGTGGAGGCGTGCGATGCGACGGGTCGTATCGCTCTTCCTGCCGCACTGGTCGACCGACCGGCTGCGGCGGAAGATCGCAAAATTGTCGCCTGAGTGCCGTGACGGCCTGGTCCTTGATCTTCCGCTGGTGACCGCGGTGCCCGATCACGGCAGGAAAGTCATTGCTGCCGTCGATGCCGAGGCTAAGGCGCTCGGTGTCCGCGTCGGCATGACCGTGACGAAGGCCCGAGCGTTTGCCCCTGAATTGCAGGTCGTCGATGCCGACCCGGAGGGCGACCTGCAGGGACTTCGCGATCTCGCGCTATGGGCGGGCCGCCGATACTCACCCTTCGTATCACCGGATGCGCCCGACGGAATCTGGCTCGACATCACCGGCTGCGCGGGTCTCTTTGGCACCGAGAAGGCGCTGCTCAAGGATCTCCATCGCCGTGTTGCCGCGTCGGGGCTGGCTCTGCAGATCGCTGTGGCCGACACTGCAGGCTGCGCCCATGCCGTTGCGCGGCATGTACCCGCCGGCCGGCCGGTCACGATCGAGCCGGGCGGACACCGCACTGCCATTTCCATCCTGCCGATATCGGCGTTGCGATTGCCAGGACGCGAGGTCGAAGGTTTGCGCAAGCTCGGATTTGAGCGGATCGAACAGCTCATCGGTGCGCCGCGCGGCCCTCTCGCCAAACGGTTCGGCCGCGAATTGCATCGGCGGCTGGATCAGGCGCTCGGCTTCGTGCCCGAGCCGATCGAGCCGATCTACCCTGAACATCTGCCGCGGGCCCGTCGAGGTTTCATGGAGCCGATCGCGACACCTGAAGCCTTCGCCCAGGTGATCGGCGATCTCGTTGCCGATGTGGTGGGGCAGCTCACCTGTATCGGCAAGGGTGCTCGCCGATTGGATTGCTATTTCCACCGTGTGGACGGCCACAATCAGGCGATCCGCATCGGGACCGCAACCGCATCCCGCGACGCAGGCCATCTCGCGAAATTGCTGTGCGCTAAGATCGAGACGGTCGAGCCAGGGCTTGGCATTGAGGCAATGACCCTCGTGACGCCGCTGGCTGACGCGCTCGCGGCCCAACAGGATGAAGGGTTGGAAAGCCCGCGACGCGGGCCGAACCTCGCCTCTCTGGTCGATGCGCTCGCCAACCGTTTTGGTCCACGGAGCCTGCATCGGGCGGCACCGCACGCGAGCAGTATGCCTGAGCGCTCGATCACCACGATGCCCGCCCTTGCGAAAGATAGCGGCGCCCAGTGGGACGATGACCTCCCTCGCCCCGCCCGCATGTTGGATCGACCCGAGCCAATCGACGTGGTCGCCCTGCTGCCAGACGATGCCCCTCGCCTCTTCGTGTGGCGTCGAAAGCGCTATCGGGTGACCCGAGGCGATGGTCCGGAACGCTTGCACGGCGAATGGTGGCGCGAGAGCGGCAATGAGGCCGACAAGGCGCTGATCGTCCGGGATTATTATCAGGTCGAGACCGAGACAGGCGGTCGGTACTGGCTGTTCCGGCTCGGTGACGGCGTAAATCCGGCTACGGGCACCATGCGCTGGTTCATCCACGGTGCGTTCGCATGAGCGAGGTCGACGCCAACTATGTCGAGCTGCAGGTTACGACGCACTTCAGCTTCCTGAGGGGCGCATCATCCCCCGAGGAGCTGTTCGCCGCGGCCGCATTGCTCGGATTGCCTGCTCTCGGCGTCGTTGATCGAGGATCGGTCGCCGGCATCGTCCGGGCCTGGGATGCCGAACGGACCACCGGCGTTCGTGCCATCATCGGATGCAGGATCGATCTGAGCGACGGCACGGCGCTACTGCTCTATCCGACGGATCGCGCAGCCTATGGCCGAATGTGCCGACTGCTCAGCATCGGCAAAGAACGCGGCGGCAAGGGAGCCTGTCATCTCGACTGGTCGGATGTCGAACAATGGAATGACGGGCTCATCGCGATCCTGAGTCCTGACCGGGCAGACGTCGGCACCGAGGCCGCCCTTGCGCGGACGAAACGGATTTTCGCCGACCGTGCCTATCTGGCTCTGACGATCCGGCGGCGACCGAAAGATGCGATCCGGCTGCGTGATCTCGCGAACCTGGCGGCTGCGGCTCGCGTTCCTACGGTCGCGACCAATGACGTGCTCTACCACGCGGCGGAGCGCCACATGCTGCAGGATGTTGTCACTTGCATCCGGGAGAAATGCACGATCGACGAATTGGGCGCTCGGCGCGAGCGGTTCGCCGATCGGCATCTCAAGACCGGCCAGGAAATGGAGCGGCTGTTCCGTCGCTATCTCAAGGATGCGTCGCCCGTCTCTCGCACGCTCGAGATCGCAGCGCGGTGCAGTTTCAGCCTTGAGGAGCTCCGTTACCAATATCCGGATGAGATCAATGTGCCCGGCCGGACGCCGCAGGAGGAGCTGGAGCGGCTGACCTGGGAGAAAGCCCCCGACCGCTATCCCGAGGGGGTCGATGACAAGGTGCGCTCGCAACTGGTGCACGAACTGAAGCTCATCGCGGACCTTGAGTATGCGCCCTATTTCCTGACCGTCCATTCCATCGTGACCGAAGCGCGGCGGCGCGAGATTATCTGCCAGGGACGTGGGTCGGCCGCGAACAGTGCCGTTTGCTACGTGCTGGGCATCACCTCGATCGATCCGGTGCGCTCGGAATTGCTGTTCGAGCGTTTCGTGTCGGCCGAGCGGCGCGAGCCGCCCGATATCGACGTCGATTTCGAGCATGAGCGCCGGGAGGAAGTGATCCAGTGGATTTATGAGACTTATGGGCGGACGCACTCGGCGCTGACGGCCGTCGTGACCCGCTATCGCGCGCGGGGCGCGGTCCGCGAAGTCGGCAAGGCGCTCGGCCTGAGCGAGGACATGACGGCGGGTCTGGCCGGGTCCGTCTGGGGATGGAGCCAGGATGGCGTCGAGGAAAAACACGCGGAAGAGCTCAATCTGGACCTCGCCGACCGGCGCCTGGTGCTGACCCTGGAATTGGCCCGTCAGCTCATCAATACGCCGCGCCATTTGTCGCAGCATCCTGGCGGATTCGTGCTGACGCGCGATCGGCTTGACGAACTGGTGCCCATCGAGCCGGCTGCGATGGAAGATCGACAGGTGATCGAATGGGACAAAGACGATATCGATCTCCTGGGCTTCATGAAGGTCGATGTCCTGGCGCTGGGCATGTTGTCGTGCATGCGGCGGGCGTTCGAGTTCATGGAGAATGACAAGGGCCTGAAGCTCGATCTCGCGACCATCCCCGCCGAGGATCCGGCGACCTACGCGATGATCCGCAAGGCCGATACCTTGGGTGTCTTCCAGATCGAGAGCCGCGCACAGATGGCGTCCATTCCGTTGATGGCGCCGCGCACCTTCTATGATCTGGTCATTCAGGTGGCGATCGTGCGCCCCGGGCCGATCCAGGGCGATATGGTCCACCCTTATCGTCGCCGGCGCAACGGCGAGGAGGCCGTCACCTATCCGACCGAGGAACTGCGGCGCGTGCTCGAGAAGACCTTGGGGGTGCCGCTGTTTCAGGAGCAGGCGATGCGCGTGGCCATCGAATGCGCTGGCTTCACACCGAGCGAAGCGGATCTGCTTCGGCGCGCGATGGCGACGTTCAAGCTGACAGGCGGCGTCTCACATTTTCGGGACAAGCTGATCGATGGCATGGTCGCGCGCGGATACGATCAGGAATTCGCGGAGCGCACCTTCAAACAGATCGAGGGCTTCGGCTCCTATGGTTTCCCGGAAAGCCACGCCGCGAGCTTTGCGCTGATCGCCTACGCCAGCAGTTGGGTGAAATGCCATCATCCAGATGTGTTTTGCGCCGCGCTGCTAAATGCCCAGCCCATGGGCTTTTATGCCCCGGCCCAAATCGTCCGCGACGCGCGTCAGCATGGCGTCGAGATCCGCCCGATCGACGTCAATCACAGCCGCTGGGATTGCACCCTTGAGCCAACGGGCGGCCGCTATCTCGCCGTTCGGCTGGGCCTTCGCATGGTGAATGAGCTCGCCAACCGCGATGCCGCGGCGATCGTCACGGCGCGCGCCGATCAACACTATGAGAGCGTCGAGGAAATCCAGCGGCGTGCCGGCGTGGGGCGCGGCGCTCTGGATCGGATCGGCGAAGCCGATGGGTTCGGCTCATTGGGGAACAATCGGCGTGAGGGACTGTGGAGCGTTAAGGGGCTCGGCAATGCAGCATTGCCCTTGTTCGCTGCGGCGGACGAACGTGAAGGCAAGCTACGCCAGGAAGCGATCGAGCCGACGGTCATCCTTGCGCCTATGGGCGCCGGCGCGGAAGTGGTCGAGGATTATCGGGCCTCTGGCCTGTCGCTGCGGGCTCATCCGCTGGCGTTCCTGCGCGACGAATTGCGCAATCGCAAGATGATCACCTGCGATGAGCTGCAGTCCATGAAAGACGGCCGCTGGATCAATCTCGCGGGGATCGTGCTGGTCAGACAGAAGCCGGGCTCCGCCAAGGGCGTCATGTTCATCACGCTGGAGGACGAAACGAACGTCGCCAACCTGGTGGTATGGACCAACGTGTTCGAGAAGCATCGGCGCGCCGTCCTGGGTGCGTCGATGATGGGCGTGCGAGGCCAGGTGCAGCGCGAGGGCGAGGTGATCCATGTGGTCGCCCAGCGGCTCGATGATTTGTCGCCGCTCCTTGCCAGCGTTGGCACACGCACGGATGTCGCCGATATCTACCGGGTTAGTCGCGCTGACGTGGCCAAACATCCGCTGCGGTGCGATCCCCGTGATCTGGTATCGTGGGATCGCAGATCGCTGACGCCACCGCCTGATCCCGGCATAAGGGTCCGTTCGCGTGATTTCCGCTGATCCTGTCCAAACTCGCCGGCTCGCAGCTCCGGGGGAAAACGAGAGAAGTTCGGCGCAGTGGGAGCTTGTCATTAGACTAGCCGGTCGGTGCATAGGTATTCGGGCGAGAGACATCATTCCAGCTCATGGCAGGGAGCCTGGACCATTCCTATATCGCCTTCGGGGGCCAGCTTACGGCCAACGCGTCACAGTGTTTCTGTTCACGCCATTGACGTGTGAGCGGGTGAACGAGGCGCGCCAGCAACAGCCGGAGCAGGAAAGCAGCGTTTCATGGTATCTTCGTCCGCCGCGACAGTTGAAGCCCTCATCGCGACACTGCTTGCGACACGGAATCAGACCGACATGATTGCCAAGCTGGGCCAATCGCCGCGGCCTGCGATGTCCAAGGCGATCGGCGCCGAGATCCGGTCCGCAATCGAGACGCTCGGCGGTCATATCGAAGCAAAACGCCGCCGCGAGGCGACCGTGACGCTCCTCGCGCTGTTGTACATCGATGCCGCCTATGTGGTGCTGTGGATCGGCGTGCAAAAAGGACCCCGTTAGCGGGGTGATCGGCGTCTAAAAGGGACCCCTCATTTCGATGGTTTAAGCAGCCGGCTGGATAATCAGGCGGCGAGATCGGGATGTTGGTTTTGGAGACAGTGGTTCGGATTCGGCGCGAGTATGCCGGTGGTAAGGCGATCAAGGCGATCGCGCGGGATTTGCATGTATCGCGGAAGGTGATCCGCAAGGCGATCCGGGCGCCGGAAGGCGCATTCGATTATCAGCGTAAGGTTCAGCCGTTGCCGCGGATCGGTCCGTTTCAGGATCGCCTGAACACACTGCTGGAAGAGAATGAGGTGCGCGGCAAGCGCGAGCGGCTGCGGATGACGCGGATCCATGATCTGTTGGAGCGCGAGGGTTTTGAGGGCTCCTACGATGCCGTGCGGCGCTACGCGGCGCGCTGGAAGGCCGATCGGCGCAAGGATGCCGGCGATGGTGTCACGGCCTTCATCCCGCTGATGTTCAAGCCCGGCGAGGCCTACCAGTTCGACTGGAGCCATGAGGATGTGGAGATCGCGGGCAAGCCGATGCGGGTGAAGGTCGCGCATATGCGACTGTGTGCATCGCGGGCAGTCTATGTCCGGGCGTATCCGCGCGAGAGCCAGGAGATGCTGTTCGACGCGCATGCGCGCGGCTTTGCTTTCTTCGGCGGGGTGCCAGGGCGCGGCATCTACGATAATATGAAGACGGCGGTGACGAGCGTGTTCACCGGCAAGGAACGGGTCTTCAACCGGCGGTTCCTGATCATGACCGCCCATTATATGATCGAGCCGACCGCCTGCTCACCTGCGGCGGGATGGGAGAAGGGGCAGGTCGAGAACCAGGTGCAGACGATCCGGGGTCGCTTCTTCCAGCCCCGGTTGCGGTTCGCCAGCCTCGAGGAGCTCAATGGCTGGCTGGAGGCCGAGTGTCGGCGCTGGGCGGAACGGCAGGCGCATCCTGAACAGGGCGAGCTAACCGTAGCGCAGGCGCTGGAGATCGAACGATCGGCACTGCAACCGATGTTGGGGCCGTTCGACGGCTTCAACGAGAGCGAGCATGCGGTGACGGGCACCTGCCTGATCAGCTTCGACCGCAACCGCTACTCGGTTCTCTCGACGATGGCGCGGCGCACGGTGCAGGTCCGTGCCTATGCCGACCGCATCATCGTGCGCTGCGGCGAGGAGGTTGTCGCCGAGCATCCTCGCACCTTCGGGCGTAACCGCACGATTTACGACCCCTGGCATTATCTGCCGGTGCTGGCCCGCAAGCCCGGCGCGCTGCGGAACGGCGCGCCCTTCCAGGACTGGGACCTGCCACCTGCGCTGGCGCGCCTGCGCCGCAAGCTTGGTAATGGCGACGATGCCGACCGCCGGTTCGTCCGTGTGCTGTCGGCCGTGCTGATCGATGGCCTGGATCCGGTCGAAGCGGCCGTGCGCGAAGCGCTGGCGACCGGCACGGCGAGCGACGATCTGATCCTCAACATCCTGGCGCGGCACCGCGAGCCGCCGCGCCCACTTACGATCATCACCTCCGAGGATAGCGCGCTGCGCCATCCGCCGATCGCCGACTGCGCCCGTTACGACCAGCTGAGGACCTTCGATGCAGCGGCATGACATGATCGAGGCGATGCGCGGGCTTGGGCTCAAGGGCATGGCGGGCGCGTTCGATGATGCGGTCACCACCGGCCTTCAGCGTCAGCGCACCACGATGGAGATACTGACCGACCTTCTCCGAGCGGAAGCGACGCATCGCCATGCCGCGTCGATCCGATACCGGATGGCGGCCGCAAAGCTGCCGGTCGTGAAGGACATCGACGCGTTCCGGTTCGAGGGCACACCGATCAACGAGGGGCTGGTGCGTTCATTGCACAGCGGCGCGTTCCTGCCCGCTCGGCGCAATATCGTCCTGGTCGGCGGCACGGGCACCGGCAAGACCCACCTGGCCATCGCTATCGCCGCCAATGTCGTTCGCTCCGGTGCGCGCGGCCGCTACTTCAACACCGTCGATCTGGTGACCCGTCTCGAAGAGGAAGCCAGGATCGGCAAGAGCGGCGCACTCACCGCCCAGCTATCCCGTCTCGATCTGATCGTGCTCGATGAGCTAGGTTACCTGCCGTTCGCCCGCTCAGGCGGCCAGTTGCTGTTCCATCTGGTCAGCAAGCTCTACGAGCAGACCAGCGTCATCATCACCACCAACCTCGCGTTCGGCGAATGGCCCACGGTCTTCGGCGATCCCAAGATGACCACCGCGCTCCTCGATCGCGTCACCCATCATTGCGACATCATCGAGACCGGCAATGACAGCTGGCGCTTCAAGAACCGAAACTGATCTCCGCTGCACACCGGGATTAAGATGCTTTGCGCTGCGCGCGCCTCCGGTCGGGCTCCGCCCTCCCTACGCCGCGCGCAGCGCAAGGGCGCGTGTCCGATCAACCTTGCGCCATCTTGAAAAGGGGGTCCCTTTTGCGCGCCGATAGGGGGTCCCGTTTGCACGCCGATTGACATGTGGTGCCCCGCCTGCGCCGGGCAGGTGTGCTGCGTGCTTCGCGTTACGGCTACGCCGGCAATCTGATCGGCACCCTCGCCAAGACCGCACTCCAGATACGGCCGTTGTTGAACGCTCCAGAACGCGCTCGCTATTTCGAGTCCGTGATTGCGCTCAGCAAATTGGCCTCCAACGCGCGCGCGCTCTACGACGAAATCGTCAAAATCCTCGGGAGCCGGCGAGATTGCGTTCTCAAGACCCTGCTCGTGATTCTCAATAACCAGTTCTACCAGGGCTGGGTCGCCGACCCTTCGCAGCCGTCCTGGTCGCCTCGCCGCTACACCACGGAAGAATATGTAGACGGCGCCTCGCTGATCTTCTCGATCTATGCCTCGCTGTTCCCGATCACCGACGAATGCTGCAATCACGTCGATATTGCTGCCATCACGACGGACGCGGTGGTCTATGAACGACTGCTCCTCGCGGCCGTGCGCCTCACAAAATTCAAGGACGCGGAAACCCAGATTGATGGGTTGCCCTATCAAGCGACGCTCGAAGGCGAGACCGTCACAATCTCATCGATCGACCCGGACATAGAGCGCTCCGTCCGCTTGGGCTACATTCAGAGCGACAATCAAGCGATCATCCGGATCCACCGTTTCCGGAACTCAAACCCGCCGATGTCCATGAGTGACTTTCTCGACATGGGCTTTGAACGTGACGCCTTTCCCGGCTTGCTCGAACTCGCGGAAAAGCCGGTCAGACGCTATCGAATGATGCTGCCGACGGCGCCGGAAATCTTCTCGATCTTCGCTGGGGACCAGATGTTTCGCGAGGAGGTGGAGAGCCTCCTCCTCCTCGATGTCAACAACTTTGGGAACGTCAGCGATCTGATCGCCGATGTGAATGAGCATGTCACCACCACCGACATCTTCAAATTTCAGAGGTACTTCACCTTCCTGAGCGGTGTGTACCAAAGGGCCTTGGCGCGGATTGAGGACGAGGCCGAGCGCACATTCCTCACCTTCACGTCGACCGTCTTTGTGATGTCTCACGACAATCTCTTCATGCAGATGATGTTGATTTTTAGGAGCGAAGCAAAGGTGCGCTCCCTGATCGATCTGATGAAAATGACCATCAGCACCGGTCACATCGATCTGCAATATCGACCGTTGATCGACCTCGGCGGCTACTACGTCATTGCCCCTCAGGTGCTGGCCGCCTCGAATCTCGTCCGTAACACCATCGTGGCCAACGGCCTGCGACCGATCGCACTCGGCCCCGAAGACCAGATGGTGAACGCAGTGATCGACGCGCTCAAATCCGCGGGGTTCAAGGTTGAATCCGGCGTGGAACTGCGTGCTGGCGGGCTCGATTTTGAACTCGACATCGTCGCCTGGCGCGATGGCCATCTGTTTTTCTTCGAATGCAAGAACGCCTACCACCCGTGCTCACCACACGAGATGCGCAACAGCTATGATCACATTAAGGTCGGGCGCGACCAGCTGGACAAGCGGCGGCGGGTCTTTTCGGAGACGACCCACAAGAGCCAATTGTTGAAGAAGCATGGCTGGGCGGTCGATCCGTCTGCCGAAGTCCACACCGGAATCGTCACCGCAAATCGTATCTTTCATGGTGCGGCCCTGAACGGCCATCCGGTTCGCCAGGCGCATGAACTCATCAATGTCCTGACCATGGGCAAGCTGAGCGGTGAGGAGCGCAGTCTGTCGATCTGGGCCGGAAGCGAATTCCATGCGCTCGATCTTGTGACCTATCTCGAGGGCGATTCCATCGCCGCCAAACAACTTGCGGCGCTCGACCCCACAGACTGGGAAGTCGCGATGGGATACAGGCGACTTACGCTCGCGACCTATGTCCTTGATCCTCTGAAACTTCAGGGGATCATGGAGGCAAGCTACCCGGCCGTTGAACACGCATGATGCGGACACGCCGATAGATGGCCGACAACAAGAACCAGCACTTCGTCCCTCGGGTCCACCTTCGGCCGTTCACGGTCAACGGAGAGGGGCTGGCGATCAACCTGTTCAATCTCGATCGCATGAAGGCCATTCCCAACGCACCCGTCAGGAATCAATGCTCGGGCGACTATTTCTACGGGCAAAACAAGCTTCTCGAGAACGCGATCAACTTCATCGAGGACCCTTATGGGCCGATCGTCCGCCACTTGTCCGATGGCGGCGCGGTCGGTTCAGCGGTCAAGGTCGTCCTCAAGCGGTTCATCTATCTCCAATACCTCCGGACGGAAGCCGCCTCGCTGAAAGCCAGTGAAATGGCGCTGGCGCTGCAAGATGTTCCTGGATCCGACCTTCCCGTGCCAACGGTGAAGGAGGCATCGAAGGAGGCCGTCCAGGCCGCGATGCTGAACTACAAGGACACGATGCGGATCGTCGACGATCTCACGCTTTGCATCGCGCGAAACCGGTCAGACCTCCCATTCTTCACCTCCGACGATCCGGCCATCCTGACCAACCGCCTGCATATTCAACGGCCGCGCAAGGGCCGACCGAGTTTCGGGGTAAAGACCGCTGGGGCCATCTTTTTCCTGCCGCTCTCACCTTCTCTCTGCGCAATCCTTTACGACGGGGCTGTCTACACCTCTGGCCACCGGGCGCACTGGATCGACATCGATCGGCACCAGGATATCGAGGCGCTCAACGCCCATCAGGTTCTTGGCTGCTGGGCCAACGTGTATTTCCGGGAATGGGGCGATCGCGATACAATTGCGTCGCAGGTAGAGGCCGGTAAACCCGGACGGCCTGCCACTCGGCAAACGGTGACCCAGGCCGTCCTCGAAAAGAGCGACGATTGGGGCGAATATTACGCCGTCAGGAAGCCCACCGATATCAGAAACGGGGAGAAGGTCCTTGTCCATGTAGCGACGAACCACCCAGCCCCTTCGACCTGGCCCTCATTTCTGCGCTTCCGCTCGAACGCGCACGCCTACTCGAATGACACCGGCGCCGGCTTGACCCGCCGATGGTGCCTTGAACAGGGATTCGTGCAGGGAAGCGGCTATCGAAAGATCTCGGTCTAGCGTGTGGGCGCCGATAGCGCGATTTCCGCTGACGCACCCGGCCCGGAACGCAGCGCAAGAAACAGCGAATAGGGCTCTCTACTCGCCGCCAAATGCGGGATGATATGTGACGATGCCGCTGTGGTGCTGCTGATCGAACGAGAGCCGCTGAAAAAACTCTGGCGGGGCTCCTGCTAACCGCAGGTCGGGATCGACGGCAAAGCCGAACCGGCGGTAGTAAGCGGGATCGCCGAGAACCACGCATCCTTTCGAGCCTTGCCGCTTCAGGTCGGTGAGACCTGCCTCGATCAGCGCACTGCCGACGCCCTCTCGTTGGCAATTTGGGTCAACCGACACGGGGCCAAGCCCAAACCACCCGTCGAGAATGCCGTCGATCATGACTGGGGAGAATGCGACATGGCCTACGATATTCCCACCGTTGGCAGCGACAAGCGAGATCGTCAGCGCACCCGCATTGCGCAGCCCATCAACGATTGAGGCCTCGTTGCCGTCACTGTGCTCCGCTGCGAGGAAAGCGGAAGTAGTTACGGCGCGGATAAATTCCTCGTCCGCAGGTTTCTCGGGTCGTATCTGCATCGGTATCATCATAGCAAAGTGTCGAAGGCCCTCAACGGTAGGGCGGCGGCCTATCGATAGGTTCAGCCTGACGAAGGTCTCATGCAATATCGCCCAACAGGTCGCCCATGGCGTTGTTCGAGGTCGGTGTCCAAGCCGTGAGCCGTTCGGCGATTGCACAGAAGCAGCGCGCGAAGGCGACCTGGCCGCGATGAATGTCAATCGCGTGGTCAGGCTCGCCCGTATGAACGATGGCGCTGCGGGCATAGTAGATCGCCAGAACGCTGGCCTGATAGTTCGCCACGCCTGGCACCCCTTTGATGCAAATCCCAATCCGGCGCCGCAGGCGCTCTGCAATCGCGGGGGCATATTGGTCCGTGAGCAGCGTCTCGAACGCCACCGCCAGCGCGACGATCGCCTCCGCCTCGTTCGCCCGGGCACTGAACGACTGCCGGAACCAGTCCAAGGCAGTGAGCAGACGGCGGTAAAGGCGGTTCTCCGGTTTCGAATGCGTGGCGATACTGACGTGACGAAAATAGCCTCGCTCCACCGTGTTCAACGCCTGCGTCACCTTCGCCGCAAGCCGCCGCATGCGGGACGTCGCCAGTGCGGTGGTGGAGAGCGTCGCGGCGACGTCAGAGAGCTTGGCCAGCTCGAGCTGGGAGACGTTCATGGGCACGCGGCGCGTGGACATCGGGCGGCCAGGGATCGCCTCACCGATCATATAATGGGCGATGTCGAGCGTCTCGAAATTGTTGACGAAGGACGAATTGCGGTGCCGGTCGAGCGGCCCGACTGCCTCCTGCGACAGGCTATGCAGCATCAGCAGGTTCGCCGCTGCCACCCTGATCTTGAGTGAATAGACGAACTGGTTCTCGTACATATCGCCAGTGAACGACGTGAGGCGGACCAGCATGAGCGGGTTCTTTCCGAACCACTTTGCCGAGTAAGCGAAGTGCCGGAAATCCGACTTGTCTATGCGCTGCTTCACGCCGAGCCCCCTTGCCATCCGCTCGATGCTGGCGACGGCCGCGTCGAACGAATTGCTCTGGGTACTCACGGCGAAGCCCGCGCTCCTGAAGATCGCCTCGGAGCGGAGCTTGCTGTCCTTCGCGAAGATCCGCGGCATCTCCATCCCGAAACCTGTCAGCGGATAGAGGACGAAGCCCGGCCTGTCGGCGCCTGCGGTCGCGAGCCCGGCGATGACCCGCGCGGGCACATCCCCGCCCCCATTCTTGGCGGTGTGCAGGATATAGTCGTCGAGCAGAGAGCGCCCGATGTAGAACTCGTTCGACCATAGCGTGCGCGCGATCGCCGCGCGGAGCTGCAGGATATGATGCTCGATCGCCTGGCGATCCTTGGCAGACAGCTTGGTTTCGTCCGTGACGAGATCGTCGATGCTGTCGAACTGGGTCAGCAGGTTGTGCTTGGCCTTCAGGAAATCGTCGGACTGTTTGAGCTTCTTGCCGAGCGTGACGGTCAGACCGCCGAGCGTCGAGGTCATTCGCCCCCCTCGCTCTTGCGGGACGCCTGCCATTCTCGCGCCGCCGCCTCGATGTCGAACCCTTCGATCGACAGGCCGACAATCGTGTTGATGAAGGCCTTCGCCTCGGCGATCACGGCTTCAGCCTCCTCGGGATTGCTGAAGGCTCCTTGGTGCACCACGGCATTGCGCACCGTGTTGATCTTCTCGGCCGACGCTTTGAGCGCCTTTCCGATCGGACTCTTGTCCGGCGTCTCGAAATAGATCGGAACGAACAGCCGAGTGACCTTTAGCGGAAGGCCATTGGCCCAACGCAGGAACATGTCGACGATGGTGTCATCGAATTCGGTCTTGCGGGCCCATTCCGTCCGAATGGCATAGTTGGCCGCGATCTCCGCTGCCGTGGCGCAACGGACGATCGCCGCAGATGGCTCTTCTCGAAGGTGCAGGCCGGATAATTTGGTCCATTGTGACTGCAATTTTTCGAGATCGGTGCGTTCGTTATAGGGCTTTGACGATTTCTCGCGATGTGCGTTGCTGTTTGCCTTAGCCATTTGCCCCCCAATTTTGCTGCCCGCCGCCCGATCAGGGCAAGCTCTTCAATATCTTTTCTACGATGAAGGTATAGCTTGCGATGCGGGCGGGCTGATCGGAATTGCCCTGCTTATAACGGGGGATTCCATGACCGCAGTTACGGCGGCGAACGTCTTTTACATCAAGCTGGGCCGGGGCGGTGACTGGGAGACGGAGAGCATCCGCGACGGCGTGCTGCGCTTTGGCTACCGCGAAGTGCCGCACGACCTTTGCGTGGCAGGCGACTGGCCCGGCGTTTGGGACGCGATGAAGGATCGTCGAGGGGACGCCGGCGCTGCAACTCGCGATGTGAAGCAAATCCGGGCATTTTACGAGAGCGACGAGGATACCATCTTCATCACCTTCGTCGGCGGCTTGCTCTATTGGTGTCGGCCGGTCGGCGAGATCGAGATCCTGCCCGACAACAGCCATCGCCGCGCGACCCTGGATGGCTGGCACAGCACGTCGGTCGGCGGCAGTCTGTTGACGGCTGACCGGCTGTCCGGGCGACTGCTCAAGGTCCAGATGTTCCGCGGGACGATCTGCGACGTGCGCGCGGCCGACTATCTGCTGCGCCGGTTGAGCGATGAGCTGTCACCGGAGGTCGCAGCGGCGGAAGAGGCGGAACGCGCCCTCACAGCGGCGATCATTCCCCTGATGCGACTGCTGACCTGGCAGGATTTCGAACTGCTGGTTGATCTGGTCTTCTCGAGTAGCGGATGGCGCCGGCTCAGCCAGGTCGGCCGGACCCAGAAAACGATCGACCTCGAACTCGTGCTTCCGAGCACTGCCGAACGCGCCTTCGTGCAAGTGAAATCTCAAGCCACTCGGGCAGCTCTCGACGACTATGTCGGCCGGCTGGCCGAAGCGGAGGCCTATGATCGCATGTTCTTCGTATGGCACACCGGCAACATCCCAGAGAATGAAGGCCCGGACGGGGTAATCCTACTCGGGCCGCAGCGCCTCGCGCGAATGGTCCTCGACGCAGGGCTGTCGTCCTGGCTCCGGGAGAAGGTCTCGTGAGCACTATCACCCCCGGACCGGCGCGATCACGGCCGGCGCGAAAGGACTGACCGTGGACTACGAACCCTATCCCGACGAGGTGGATGACGAGCCTCGATATCGTCCGGTGGCTGAGATCGGACAGGCCGAACTCTACGAAGCCCTGATGACCCTGGCAGGGTTCGGCGAGAATCCATTTTTGAGGATGCAGGCGAGCCAGCTGTGCCTGGTCGACAACATGCTCAATCACATCGAGCAGGAGATCCTTGAGCATCAGCTCGACGACGAACCGCCGCGCGGCCGGATGGCGCAGCTGTCGGCCCTGACACCCATGTGGATCTATGCGGCCTACGAACTGCTCCGCACCTGGCGCCAACGGTGCGAGGAGGTCATCAAGCTCGCGGAGAATGGCGGGATCAATCTCAAGGCCACCAACCTCGAACGCGATCTCGGCTACCGGCATTACGATAGGGAGCTGCGGGCCCAACAGCTTCGCGATGCTCAGGAGCGACCCGAACTCGTCGATCAGATGCGGATCGATCTACGCCGGACGGAAATGGGCTTCACCAGGCTGGAATTCCTGCGCGTTGCGCTCGCCAAGCATGAGGTGAGCAAAAAGGGAAACAAGAAGCCCATCGCCTTCGCGCCCGGGCTCGCCACCGTCGATCGCCATTGCGGATCGATGCAATATGAGCTCTCCAACGGTGGCTCGATCATCGACTATGTTACGCGGCGCGATATGGCTGAGACGATCCGCTATATCCCCGAGATGGAGAATCCGAGCGACGAGGATCTTGCTGGATTCAGGGTCTATATGAACCCGCCGGATGTCGAGCCCCCGGCGGCCTGAGACCTCAAAGCAGCGACGCTTGCGCCGCGGCCGGTGGATAGACCTGCAGCGGCAGGAGGCTGCCCTTCGGCAGGAGGCCAAGCACCTCCTCTGCTGGTACTGAGGGATCAAGCCAGTCGGCCCACCGGTCGCGCGGTAGCGGGATGATCTGACGGGAATGATAGGGCGCGACATCCTCGCCGGGCTCCATCGTCAGCATGGTGAACGCCTCGCCGATTTCCGGATGCGATCGCCAGATGCCGGCGATGCAGAACCAGGGATGGTCCTTCATCGTGAACAGCCATTTTGTCTTGCGCTTCTGGCCCGGTTCGAGCGGCGCCGTGAACTCATAGAAACCGTCGGCCGGAATGAGGCAGCGGTGCGAAGTGAACTCGCGGCCCTCGGAGCGGAAATTATAGACCGGCCGCCCATTCTGGCCAGGCCAGCTCCATCGCCGATTGACGAGCTCGCCCGATCCCCTGCCCTCGCCGCTGCGCACGATAGGCGCGACGTCGCTGATGTTGATGTCTGCGCGGGCCGCGACATTGGGCGTCCCTTCGGGCATTTTGATCTTGATCTTGAGGTCGTCGAAATCCTCAACGATCGAGGCGATATCGACCTCCAGGCGATAATCATTGCACATCGGTCATCCGTTCCACTGGTCCTTGCGACTCATCGTCGTTCTATATATGTTCTTGTCATGGCGACGCCAACACCGTTCGACTCCGAGGCCCCCCTCGAAAAGCTCTTGCCCATCATCCGGCGAAATCCGGACGATATGCAAGAAATGGAAATGGTCGAGGCCCGGTGGGGCTCCAATCCACGCTTCAGCGGCGGGGCCTCCTTCCGCTTCGTGCGCTCGGAGGGCCAGATCTTCCCCAGCCAGCGCTGTCTGGTGCCCGCCTCGGAATTCCACATGACCGTTAGCGGCGGCAAGCAGTATCGGGTGCGGCTCGAAGACGGCAATTTCTTCTATCTCGCGGCGATCTGGGAGCCGGCCATGGCAGAGTGGCCCCTGTCCTTCCGGGTCATCACCGTCGCGGCCAATCCTGAAGTCAGCCACTATCAGGATCGACACGATGCCATCATCCTGCGCCGGCAACGCATGCAATGGCTCGACCACCTGCTCCCAGAGATCGACCTTCTCGAAACACCGCCGGCCCGCACCTTCATCGTCGAGGAAATAAACGGCGGCCCGAGGCAGAAGAGGCTTGCCGTCTAGTCCGGGATCTGGATTTCCATCGCCGCCATCTGAGCGATCAGCTCTGCCCTGGTGATCCGAACATCAAAGCGCCATTCAAGGAGCCGCACACCGTGGCGAGCCAGCAGCGCGCGCTTTTTCTCGTCGCGGAATTGCGTGAGCTTGAACCCCTCTTCGCCGCCGAAGAGCGTCACGGGCGCGTAGTGCTGCTGCCCCTGATACTCGATGGCGAGGCCCAGCTCCGGCACATGGATATCGACGGACTGCATGCCGAGGAACGCCGGGCGCCATTGATGGACCGCGGAGGGCCATAGGGTTCGAACCAGATCGAGCAGCGCCACCTCGGACACCCAGCCCCGTCCGATCTCGGGAATCGACCTCTCGCGGCGGAACGCCTCTTCGGCAGCGACCATGGCGGTCGCAAAGAACGCGGATGCCCCGGTGTCGGCGGCCCCGATGTTGATGGAGAAAATCCGGCCGCGCCGCGCACCGTGGTTCGTGAACTGCGCCATATGACGCCGATAGGCGGCCCAATCCGAAGCGGGCGGCATGGGCGGTATCATGGTCGACCCGAAATCCGGCCGAAGCCTGATCATTTCCTCCAGGACAGGCGGCTCCAGCGTGAATTGCGCATCGAGATGGCCCAGGAATGCCTCGAATTCCTCCAGCAGACGCCCCGCAATGAGCGATGATTCCGCATGTTTGCGCGCCAGTACGCGAATATCCTGCGCGCGCAGCGGCGATCCTGTCAGGAATCTGAGATAGATGACCTCGTCGAACAGAGGCTCACGATCGCGGCCGGGCACCGCCTCGACCAGCGTAAGTGCCTCGTCGAGCCGATCAGCCTGTGTGAGTTCAAGAACGCGCTGCCAATGCGGATCGGGATCCCAAGGTTCGCCATCGACATCCGGAAGATCACCTGGGAGGCCGGTGCCGTCAGCGCCACGCCATTGGTCGCCAAGCAGGCGTGCCTGCAATCCGTAACTCCGGGCCCGTTGATTGTCTTCCCATACGCGGGCAGTCGGCAAGGCTGGATCGAGGGGATTGGGCGTCCAGGACTGACCTTGGGCGATTCCATCGGGCCGCATCACATAGCCGATGTCGAATCCCGCGGCGGCGTAATCAGCCATGGCGAGATCGCCGATAGCTTCAACGATGCGCTCGAACAGCCGGACCTGATCCTGACGGACCCCGATCGAGAGCAGGACGCGGCCACGCGCCGAGATCTGCCGGAAGATGCCCGGCGCATGGACGGAAAGCTTAACGGCGCGTTGCCGCCGGATCCCCGGCCCTTCGAGGAAGTGAATGCGATGGGTAATGTCGTCGGGGAAGTCGGGATAGCTCAACGGCACCGGCTCCACCGCCTTGGGCACCCGCTTCTTGGGCGGCGCCTCCGGTCCATATTCTGTCAGCAGCTCACCGCAGAGCGCCGATAGTCGAGTGAAATGAACGGCCGTTGCCGAGCCTGCCGCGCGTTTCCCTGCGAGCGTCGCGTAGAGTTTCTGCCACTTTGCCAGGTCCTTTCGATAGAATTCGCGGGACATCCGGCTGCGCAACGTATCCTCATGGAGCTTGGCTGCCTCACGGAACGCCTGAAGACCGGCATCTCCCTCTTCCGGTGACGGGGGCTTGAGCTCCACAGCGCGCACCCGGTCAGTCGAACGACGGCGAGCCGTCGGCCCAGCCCGACGCCTGCCAGCGGATATTGAATTGCTCCTGCAGCTGCGGCTGCATCGGCGCGGCTAGATCGGTCACCTGAAGCTCAGGCAGGAACAGCTCGGGCTTTCGGATCTTGCGACCGCCACCGCGGGCGCGCGTCAACTGGACGTCTTCCACTCCCCGGAATGCGATGGAAACGAGGCCGGAACCGGCCAGGCCCACGTCGGCGAGCACGGCGGCAAGACGCTCGAGATGGGCGGCGATCGATGCTTCCAGCTCGCGACCATTCACCAGGATCTCGGGATCATCGTCGATCCGGGCGCCGATCATCGCCTCGAATTCAATCAGGCCGGGTCGAACAAGGCGCGTGCGCCACCGGGTCTCCGGGTTATTTTCGGTCTGAATGAGCGGCAGGCCATAGCTCCACCATTGGCGCTCATCCGAATCTGACTGAACCCGGACCTGGCTGTCAGGCGGAAAGCGGAGCGCCGCAGCGAGGACGGTCTTTGGATCGAGAGCCGGCCGATCCATCGCAGCGAGCGGCACAATGCGCAGCGTCATGCTGGGCATGGCGACGATCTCGGGAAGCCCTCCTCGCATCCGGTCCGCCGCCAGCTCTGAAATCGCGGTCCGCGCGGCCTCCCAGCGGGGATCCACCTGCGGCGCCGTTGGCGCCGGCGGCGCGACACGAATTCGGGAGCGCCCAACCTTCTCGAACGCATCTATCGCGCCGATCAGCGTTCCGGCGCGCGCATTGAGTTCCCGGATCGCATCCAGGGTGACCTGCTGCGTGCCGTGCCGCACGTCATAGTCGGTCTTCGGCCAGACCATGTTGGGGTTCCGGTCCATCACATGGATGCGCTCATAGACCAGCTCCATGAGAGAGGTGTTCGCCGCGCGAAGCGCCATGGCGGCCTCCTGTAGCGCGGTGTCCTCGAAATCGAAGGCAGCGCCCGCCCAGGTAGCAGCCATATCATCGAGGGGATCGAGTGCCTTGCGCGGATAGGGCGTCCCGAAATTATGCTCGCGCAGGAACTGGCGCAGCAGCTCCGGGATTTGCTGGCGATACCGCTGCAACAGCTCAACATCATGAGGGTGAGGTTCGGCCGGCGGCGCAGCCGCCATAAGAACCTCGTCGTCGAGAATCAGGCGAAGAGCGCTCTCCAGATCCTTCTGAAGCCCTGCCCGCGCCGCCTGGCGCTCCTCGTCGGTCGCGTCGGCCGGACAGTGGAAGAGGATCGGCCGTTTGAAATGGGTGAGGTCGAACGGAAGAGGATGCTCGTCGGGATGGCCCATCGCTGTGTTCATGACGCCGATCATCCTGCCCCACCCGCGCGATTTTAGCGCCCAGCCATGCTCGAGCAGGACATTGGGGTTGGGCGAGAGCTGGCCCTTGGCGCGCGTGGCAACGTGCGTGAGGTCGGACAGGAAGGCGACCGCCCGGTCGATCTTTCCGAAGATGGTGTCCGCGAGCGGCGGCATGCCCGGCACATTCACAGTGTCGCGATCGGCGCGAAGCTCACGATCGGCGGGATCAACGTCGGCGTCCGCATTGACGGTTCGAATGGCGCGGTCCAGCGCCCACTGAATCAAGCCGCGACCGATCCGGTTCTCCGTGTCGCTTTGCCAGGAATAGAAGATTTGGTGCGGCATTCAGGTAGCGATTCTCGTCGTTATGGTGGTCGCCCTCGCTAACATGCCTGCCTGGCCCAAGCATCATGGACGCACTTTCCCTCGTCGAATGATTGTCATCAATGACACTCTACCAGGCGTTTCGGGGTAAAGTGTCATTGATGGCATCTTAGGTTCTGGTGGGGCGGGCCGCCCCGGTCAAAGCGGCGCTGGTCGAGAGCCCATCATCCGCGTCTCCAGATTGCCGCCGGGCCGACGATGCAGGTCGATGACGTGACCCATCGTCGGCGTGAACTCTATCAGACTGGCCACCGTCTCGTAGGATGTGTTCGGCCCGAAATAGCGCCTCGCGCCGTGCCACTTCCGCCCCTCGATCAGGCGGACCCGGTACGTACCCGCAGGCACCGGCAGGGACACCCGGTCATTGGCGGCAACATAGATCGACAGTGCATGGGCGTTCGTATCCGGGTCCACCAATTGCACCACCGTGTTGGAATCGGCTGCCTCGATCGTGAGATTGCTGCGTTTGATCAGACCGATAACATTGGCCCCAACCGTAACCGACCCGCTCCGGAAACGGCTGCGCCGGCTCGAGATCAGGAATCCAGCCATGACGCTGCGCGTCCCCATAGAATGGGATCAGGATCAGCAGCAGGCTCAGCACCGGCAGGGCGAAACGGACAGCGATCGCCGCCGCAGACGGTTGTCGGCGATATCGCTGGTGGCGCGGATCAAGCCAGGCCGCCTCGATCCGCCCCCTACCCTCGTTCCATCTCGTCCGGTTGGCGCGCTGTCTGTGGCGCGCTCGCATATAGTCGCGATCATCGATGCCCATTGGACAGCCGCCTCCTGCCGAATGTCCGGGCCGCCGACGTCCGGATCAAAACCAACCGCCCTTGCGGCCTTCGCCCGCGTCACGAAGGTTTCGGCCGTCGATGGCGGAGCGGCGGATCTCCAGCTCGACCTCATCACCCTTGCGCCGGGTGCGGAAGTCCGCATTGCTGAGGCCGTTGCGCCGGGCATAGTCCTCGGCGGCCTTCTCGCTGCCGAACTTGCCGCCTTCGTCAAAATCCCATGCCATCGTCACTCTCCTTGCTTTCAGCCGGCACCGCGCCGACCGTTCGTCATCAAAGAGCAAGGCCCAGGCTGCGCTCGGGCAGCGGCGGCAGCAGGTCTGCCTTTTCGGGCTTGAGATCCGGGGGCGCCTTGAGGCCGTCGCCCTTGATCGGTGCTGCGGGCTCAAGCGGCCCGTCCGGAAGGGGGGGAAGATCGGCGAGGATGTCCGGCTGATCCGCGAGGTTGATCCCGTCGATCGGGCCGGGATCGAACTTCACCGGCTTGGCGCCGCCCTTCTTGCCGTCGATATCGAGGCGGCCGACCGTCTCTAGGGCCGAGGTCTTGTTGCCGGCATTGTGGTCGAGCTGGCGTTCGAGCTTTTCCTTATCGTCCACGATCATGGTGAGTTCGTCGCGCACCCGCGTCACGCCCACATTGAACAGGCGCTGGTTCGACAGGTTGCGCTCATGGCTGTCCATGACCGTGATCGCCTTGTCGGTGGTGATGCCCTGCGCCATGTGCATGTTGAGCGCGTAGGCGAGGTCCAAACGCGAGAGCATCGGATCGCCCGGCGCCAATGTCAGGGTCTGATTGCCCGCCGTCTCGACGGTGATGCCCGAGGCATCGGCCGAGATGATCCGGGCGAGCGCCGCGTTGTGCAGGTCGCGCGGCTTGTCGTTCGCGGTCCAGCGGATGCGATCCCCCTCGCGGACATGCAGATCCTTCTTCTCGGTGAGTTCGAGCCGGTCCCGCTTTTCGGTGGGCGAGAGGCGCTGCGGGTCGAAGCGAATCTTGCGGCGCCCATCGACCAGTTCGACCTTGCCCGAGGGCAGCACCCTGGAGACGTCATAGCGTCCCTGCGCGAGCCCGACGTCCTGCGCGCCGCCGCGGCCGACATCGAGGGTGAGGCCGGGCCGATAGCTGGCGGCGTAGCGAAGCTCCTCGCGGGTCAGGTTCACGCGGTCATAGACGATGAGATGGATGCCCTCGCCCCGCACGGTGCCCTCGGCGGCAAGGCCGTCCTGGATGCGCTGGTTGATGATGGCGCGGGACTCCCGGCCAGACGCAAACACCTGGGTCGCGGCACGGTCGTCCGCCCCCAGCGCGAGCCACCTGTCGGCGGCCTCTTCGGGCGGGTTCGCGCTTTCGTGGACGTTATCGCCCAGCACCTTCATCGCCTCGCCCGCCTTACCGACATTGGCGAGCGCGGCGACGGTGCGCAGCGTGTCGGTCCGCTGACGGATATTCTCGTCCATTCGGGCCATCGTGCCGCCGGCGGCCTGGATCATCGCGAAGGACTTGCCGGCGTCGATCGAGGAGAGCTGCTGGCGATCGCCAACCAGCACGAGCTTGTCGATGCCGAGCGCCTCGACGATGCTGTGAAGCTTCAGCATGTCGGCGCTGGAGACCATCGAGGTCTCGTCCACGACCAGCATCGCGCCGCCGAGCCGCTCGCGCGCCTCCTCGTAGCGCGGCGTATCGCGCTCGGTCAGGTAGCGCTCGTTGGCGAGCACGAACGAGGCGATCGTCTGGCTCTTGATCCCGGCCCCTTCGGCGAGGTCGGCGACCATCTTGTTCTGGAAGGCCAGGCCCAGCACATCCTTGCCTTCGCCTTCCGCGATCCGGGCAACCGCCTGCAGCATGGTCGACTTCCCGGCGCCGGCGACGCCCTGGACAGTCACGGTCCGATCTTCGGAGGAGAGGATCAGGGTCGCGGCTGCGAGCTGCCCCGCATTGAGCGGGCGATCGGCGACCTCCTGCAGGCGGGCGGGCCCATCCTGCGCGGGGAGTATCGGCACCGCCTTGCCCACGCCCGCATCGACCGCCTTGAGAACGGCTTCCTCGGTGCGCAGCGCCTCCTGGGTGGTCACCATCCGGACGCCCTTGTCGCCGGCGCGGGCGACACCGGGGATTAGCTGGCGGTTGTCGTAGAGCTGCTCGATCCGGTGCTCGACCGTCTCGATGGTGACGCCCTTCAGGCCGAGGTCCAGCGCGGTCTTGGAGAGCTTGTTGACGTCGAACGCCGCCTCGCGTTCGGCGAGGATGCGGACGGCCGAGGCTACCGCCAATTGCGTCCGGGCGACGGCCGGCGATTTGGTGGCGCGGGCAAGGCCGCTGTCGATCAGCGGATCGGGCGAGCGAAGGAAGCCGCCGATGAGATCGCGCGCGCCGGCGATCGCGTCGGTGACCGCCCGGAAGCCCCGCTCCAGCTTGTTGTCGGCGGCGCCCTGCCCTGCCCGGGCCAGCGCCGAGGCGAGCAGTCCTTTGCCGTCGAACCCGAGCTCCGCCGCCTTGTCGATCCATCCTTTGAGGAGCCCGTCGCGGTCCTCGACATTGAGCTTGGGATCGCGGGTGGTGGTGGTCACGCCGTCGCGCCCCTTGGCCGAGACGATGCCGAGCTCGGCCGCCTTCTCGAGGATCGCCTCGCGCCGTTGGCTGAAGGCATCGATGATCGCCTTGGGCACGCCCATGATCTCGAACGTGCCGTGCTTGCCCTTGAGCTCGACCTGGTAGCCGAGCTTCTCCAGCCCGGCGCGCAGGTAGGCGTGGTAGATCGCCCCGACGACCGCGTTATTCGACCAGATCTTGTCGGCGTGCAGCGCCTGCCATTTGCCGTCGGGCATCTGGGTCAGATTGGCGATGACGGAGTGGACATGGGCCTGCGGATCGAGCGCGCGACTGGTGTCGTGCTGGAACAGCGCATAGACGAGCTTGCCGGTCGGCACCGGCACCTTGCGACCCTCGACGTCCTTGCGCCCTTCGGCGAGATTCTTCTCGACCCAGGCCATGGTTTTCTGGACCGCGACCATGTTGGCGGCGAGCACCCGCTTGTCGCCGGCGACATAGGCCATGACCGACACGGACTTGGGCGCGGAGAAGGTGAGGTCGACACCGTTGCGCCGGTTTTCGACCTGGGCGACGCCCTCTCCGCTCGGCAGGACGCCGCTCAGAATCTGCTCGAAGCTTTCGCGGCTGACTTCGCCTTCAAGCGCGAGGGCTTCGGCCCCTGCCCCGCCCCAGGCACTGACCTCGGAGGAGCCATCGGCCGTGTAGTAATTGTCCTTGAAGTCGTCCTTCGCGAAATAGTTCGCGGCGCCTGATGCGGAACGGACGGCGGCGACCGAGAGCATGGATCAGATCCCCATGTCGAGATCGTCCTGGTCACGGCCCGCGGCGAAGCCCTGACGCAGTTCGATGAGGGTCTGATCCTCGACTTGCGGCGCCTGCGGTGACGGTCCGCGCCGGTCGTCGGCGGGCCGCTGGCCGGTCTCCTGCTGGGCGTCCCTGCCGCGCGCGCCGTCCTCCTTGCCGCCGCCCGCTCCCTTCGCCTGCGGGGGCACCGGCCGGTCATCGCTACGCGGGGCGGTACGATGGGTTTCGGCGGCCTGGTCCTCGCTCGGCGACTGCAGGATCCGCGCCGCCATTTCCTTCGCAAGATTGGTTGGCTCGACCACCTCATCCACGATCTGGACGGCGCCGTCCCTGCCGCCGGCCTCACCGCCCTCCTCGTCGAAAATCTCCTCCCCGCGCTTGGACCGGACGGGCTGCATCACGGGACGCTTCAGGAAGCCCGGCGCCACGATGGGGTAGTTCTTCCATTCGAGAAGGATGCGCGCGGCCGGGAAACCGTCGGGGAATTTCACGAACCCGTGCATCGAGGGCAGGTTGGTGATGTCGTCGGGGATCACGAGGGGCTCGACCTGCTTGCGCGGAGTCAGGGTCGAGGCGTCGCGATTGTTGTTGTAGCCGTAGCTATAGGCCTCATCCATCTGCCGCACTTCGCGGTTGCCGATGTACTGCGAGCACTCCTCGGCGGTCTTGAACTCGCTGGTCGCGAGGATGAGCTTGGAGCGGGCGAGCGAGGCGAGATTTCGCGCGCCTTCCTCGCCATAGACCTCGACGAGCTTCTGGAAGCTGTGGAGCCCCAGGATCATTGCGCCGCCGAAGTTCCGCGCGGTCTGCAGGCCCTTCTCGATCGCAGGCAGGCGGTGCAGCGCGCCGACCTCATCGAACATGAACCAGGTCCGCAAGCTGCGCGTGCGCGGCAGCGTCATGAGGCTGGTGATGGCGATGTTCATCCAGAGCGTCAGCAGCGGCCGGTTCATCTCCAGATCGTCGTAGTCGGAGGTGACGAACAGGATCGATCCGGGCGCGCGCTCGGTGGTCATCCAGTGCCGGATCGAGAACGGCTCTCCTTCGTCGGGCAGGAAACGCAGGACCTGCGCATTGGTGTTGAAGACGGCGCGGATCGATTCCGCCATGCGGGCCGCTTCCGGGGCGGTCAGCGGGTCGGCGATGGTGTTCGCGAGGAAGCGATGCACCCGCTTCAAATCGGCGGTCATCAGGTTCTCGGCGAGCGCCAGGTTGGTGGTCTGGCCGCGCTCCTGAAGCCGGACGCACATCTCGATGAACAGGGTGCGGGCCGCGAGCGCCCAGAAGGGCTCGGACGAGCCGCCATCGGAGGGAATGAGCGCCGCGGCGGCCGACGTGAAATGGCTGTAGGTCGAGCAGTCGTTGAAGATCGACCAGGCCGGGCAGCGCTGGTCCATCGGGTTCAGGATCGTGTCGCGCATGGGATCGTAGAAGGCTTCGACATAGGCGCCGGTGAGATCGAAGATCACGGCGCTGTCCTGGCGCTGGCGCATCTGGCTGACCAGACTCCTGAGCTCGGTGGTCTTGCCCGCGCCGGTGGTGCCGATCAGCATGGAATGGGACTGCTCGAGGCGGTGCGGATAGGGGATGCCGGCGAGCGTATAGGGATGGTGGATGCCGCCCGCCTTCCGTGTCGCGAACGGCAATTTGAGCACGGCGGCGGACGAGCGGCCGGGGAAGAACTCGCGCGCGTCCTCCGCGAATTTTTCCGCATTGTGCTGCGCGATTTCGGAGACCAGCACGGCGCGATCGACCAGCATGGCGCCGCGCTCATGGCGTTCCTGAAGGATCGAACGCCCACGCCTGCGCGAGATGTCGACGAACCAGATGGTGAGTGGCGCGACCACGAAAACCGAGACGAGGATCGAGCCGATCAGCGCCCGGATGGTGGTCTCCCAGGCCTGCTGCACGGCCGGGATATAGGGCACCACGGGCATGACCGTTTTGTAGATCTCGCCATTGGGCAGGGTGACGTTGACGCGCTTGTTGGGATTGAGGTCGACCCAGTTCCAGAGCGCCGAATAGATCTTCATGCAGACGAGCTGGAATCCGTGCTCGTCGAGGCGGATCGAGAGGATGACGAACCAGGCCGCGAGGAAGGCGAAGAACCAGACCATGATGGGCAGCCGCGCGCCCGAAAACCACATCAGCATCTCGTGGGTGAGAAGCTGTGAGCCGCGGGTGAAATTGCCCGAGTTTCGCTGCACGCGGCCGCGCGCAGAGTGGTGGGTCAGCGGGATGTTTTTCCCGTTCGAGCGGATGTCCTCACGCGCCATGATATTGCACCAGGCGCTTGTCGGTTTCGGCAACGAGGCGGTCGCGAAGCTCAGGATATTGCTCGCGCAGAATGACGTCGAGCACGAGCTGCTGGAACTCGCTGATCCGGGCCAGGCGGCGCTGGCTCGCGGTCAGCACGTCGGAGGATGAAAGGAAGACATTGAGGGCCGACCGGATGACGTCGGCGACGCTCAATTTCTGTTCGGCGGCGATCACGCTGAGGCGGTCCCATTGGGCGCGCTCCAGGCGGACGTTGTAATGCCGGTAACTGGTAGCCAAGACCAACCTCCTAGCAGGGAGGCTGGTGGGGACTGAAGAATGGCTCTATTTATAGCCGAGCGACCCGGTTCCGGCAAGTTGATCGTCATGGACCAGCAGGCCGTAGTCTCACAGACTACGCGCGAATGGCTGATTTCCGCCGTTTTTGCCCGCCCACCAGCTCGTACTACAACGTAGTCTCCTTTCCTTCCGCGCTAACCCGTTGTGAAACAACGGAACTCATGCACCTTCAGGTGCGTAGGGTGTGCTAATCCCAAGAGCCCGATCCCCTGTCCCTGGGCCTGTTACGATGTCGTCGGAGAGGAGCCGGTTGCCGGGACCGGCGAGGTACGCGCCGCCGTGAGGCGGAACGCGCGAGGCCGGTGTCACCGATCCGATCAGGGCGCGAAAAGCCCCGATGCGCAGCATCAACGTCGGCCAAAGGGCCGCGTTGGAAAGGCGAGGATCGTGACCCGAAGGGCGGAGACAAGGCGCATGCCTTGGCTCCGTGAGGTTGGGCTCTCGTTGCCTGAAGGGCATCGGGAGCCCTAGCGAATAGAGCCGTCGTCGGGCGCAGGCCCGATGCGCCCAGCCCCATGAATCTTCTTCTTCCTGCCCTCACCAACCAGCGCTATGTTCAGCCAGTTCATAGCCCGATTAGCCTTCACAAGAGGCACCTATGGCAAAGACACTGGAACAGGAGAGACAGGCTCTCGAAGAGGATCAGCGCCGGCTGGAAGAGCGGCGCAGGAAGCTCGAAGAGAAAGAGCGCGAGCAGGCGATCGCGACGATCGAGAAATCCGGACTGCTGAAGCTTGAACCTAAGCGGCTCGCCGATCTGACGGCCCGCATCAAGACACTGGGTTTCGAGGAAGTCGAAAAGCGGCTCAAGGCCTGAATCATCCCCCGCCGCGGCAACGCCGCGGCACGGTCATGGGGGGCTCGATGCCCCCCGTGACCGTTCCTCTCCCAGCAAAAAAAGGGGAGAGGCCGCAGCCCCTCCCCTATCGTTCAGAATTCGTCGATGATGCCGCCCGGCGCGGTGTAGACGATCCGGTCGATCATCGCCTGTCCGAGCGCGCCGTAGTCGCCCTCGTCAATGGCGAGGAACCCCAGCTCATCGTGCTCGACCACATGCTGGTCGAAGTAGCTGTGCATCGCGCGGCGCTCGGCATTGGCGACGGCGGCGAAGTAGGCGGCGTGCTGATCGGCGGCGGCGATGTTCGTGATCGTCTGCATGTTCGTCTCCTGTCGTCTTGAATGACAGGGGAATGGCGTCGGGCGGGCGGGACCGTGTCAGGCCTCGCCGGCTTGCCGGCGACCGCAAAGCGGCGGTGGGGGTCACGATTTTCTTCGGCGGCCACCGTCGTTCGAGATTGATGCGCAGCGCCCGATCCGCCGAAGAAAATGGTGGGGCCCCGCCGGGCTTGAGACGGTCTCGTCCGCCCGACAGAATGGGAAGACTGTGAGAGATTTTTCCTCTCGGGGAAGCGCCTCCGGCAAGGCGTAGCGGCGCGCGGACCGACGGGTCCGTGCGGCACGCGAGCGAGCCGGTGTCGTCACGATGAAACGCCGCCCCATCATGGCTTTTGCGAATTATGAGAACGGCGTGCACGGACCCTTCACCGATCTCGGCCAGCGGGCGGAGCGGATGGACAATCCACTGATCCGGGAGGGTGCTGGACAGGGCCGAAACGACTTCGCCTTGGTGTCACAGGAGGTCTGTGTTAGGCGCCGGATTGCGCTGCGAAGGCTGCGGCGCCGGGACTGGTAATCCCGTCGAGAAAGGCAGCTCGGTGTGATCTCACGCCGGGGTGCCTGCGCACATGTCCAGGTGCCTTGGCACTAAAAGCGTAGGCGCATGTCTCGACGTGTTACCAGCCCCGGCTCCCGCGCACGGCGCGGGAGCTCTCCGGGGAGGAGCGACGGCCCGGAAGCTCGCGAGGATGGACCGCGCTCGAGGTAGCGATATGGACCTCTCGGAGACGGACCCGACGGTAACACGGGCGCTTGCGCTGGCATTGATGCGGCAGGCCAAAGAGTATCTGGCGGCGACAAACGATGTCGATGCCGCCGACCAATTGCAGCGCGCGATCGATACCCTGCTGACACCGCGAACGCCGGTCGCGGCATAGGCTCGCAGCGGCATTGCGGGGCGCGCCGCGCGCGGCGACGCGCCCCTTCGCGACGTCTGGTCCGGGCGGAGGCTATGCCCATTCCAGACGGGAACTGTCGTCAAGATCTCCGGTCGCGATCAGGCGGTCGAGCCGGGACAGGTATGGGGCTGCACCCTGCGCTTCGACGCTGCGCCGGATCGCGGGATCAGCGAGGCGGGCACGGACATTGTCGACCGGGATTTCGCCGACGCTCTCCGGTCGCAGTCCAAGCCCTTCGAGCAGCGCGAACGCATTCTGATAGGCCAGATCGAGTTCGAGGCCGAGATCGGAGGTCAGCCCGACCGACAGGGTGATCGGGCCAGTGTCGCCCTCGCGATAGACGCTGACCCGGCGGCCGCGAAACTGGGCCTCATCCAGCACCGTGATGACATCGGTCTGATAGTCGAAGATGCGTGCGATGCTGGCGAGCGCCAGCGGGCAGACACGCGCCTCGAACCGATAGGAGAGATAGTCGTCCTCCGCGAAATCCGGATCCAGCAGGGTCATGTCGAGACGCTCGCCTTGGCCGCGCAGAAATTCCCGGAAGGCGGCGAGCTGGCGGGCGTTGATGACGGCGGTCTGGCGTTCCTGATGGTCGGCCGATGTGGTGATGCGAAACACAATGGACATCTCGTCCTCCCTTGCTGAACGCAGCACCCGTCCCTTCTCCCCTCTGGCCGCCTGGCGGGGCGAAGTCGGTGCGAATGGTGGCCATTGCGCGAGCGCGCCAGCGCTCAGTCCCCCGCGGCGCGAAGGGGCTCGATGCCCCTGAGCGCCGCATGTCCACGCAGAAAAAGATGGAGAGGCCCCGGCCGAAGCCGGAGCCCCTCCAAGCGAGCACTCACGCGCTGCGCTGGGTGCGCTGGTGCGCGAGGCGGACGATGTGCAGCGGCACCCCCGCCTGCCGCAGCTTCTG
This sequence comes from Sphingobium amiense, assembly GCF_003967075.1. Classification (NCBI taxonomy): domain Bacteria; kingdom Pseudomonadati; phylum Pseudomonadota; class Alphaproteobacteria; order Sphingomonadales; family Sphingobiaceae; genus Sphingobium; species Sphingobium amiense. Next base: position 31,045 of record NZ_AP018666.1, on the reverse strand, counting down.
GGCGAGGTTCTGCTGGATGCCCGAGCCTTCGCAGATGACGGCTTCCACCGGCTTGAGACCGAGAATGCGGTCATTGCGGACGAAGGCGGCGCGGTTGCCCTGACTGCGATCGAGGCGGAACTGGATGACCTTGACGCCGCGCGATGCCGCCCATGCGTGCGCCACGGCATCGCAGCCCTTCGCTTGCGCGGTGGTCGCGAGGATCATCTCCGGGATGCGTGCCTTGATGCTGTCGAGACCGTTCCAGAGCAGGTCCACGTCCTCCCACACCTGACCACCGGAGAACGCCACGACCGGGCCTTCGGGGGCGAACTGCTCGCGGCGCTCCCGGGCTTTCGAGGCAAGATAGTCGCGGGCCTCGATCATCGATGCGGTAAGCGCGCTGGAAACCCGGCTTCCCCGCACCGGCGAGAAGGGCTTGCCGGTTTCGACCCGATAGACCTCGGCGGCATGGTCGCGCATGCATTCCATCGCCTCGCGGCAACCCTGGAGGGTCTGGCAGAGGAGCTGGGTGTCTTCGAGTTCGGTCGCGTAGATCTCGGACGGATCATAGCTGCGTGCGAGATCGCCGAGCTTCTTGGCGGCGTCATCCTCGCGGCCCTCGATACGCTTCGCCACGACATGGAAGCTGTTGGCGAAACCCCACGCCAGATCGGCCGCAAACGGCTCCATGCGGGTGTCGCGCAGCACGTCGAACATGGTCTGCATCATCATCTCGGTGGCGGCCCGCACCTGCTCGGGATCGGGCATGTCAAGTGCTTCGGGCGCTTCGACGATGCTGAGCTTGGCCATCTCGCTATGTTCGATGAACGCGCCCTCGTAGGTCTGGGTCAGTCCGTCATTTTCACGCGACGCGGCGACGAAGCTGGCAAGGTCGGCGAAATTGTTGAAAGAAGTCATAAAAGCCTCCGAACAAGTCGATCTCTCATCCGGGATTGGATGAAAGATGAAATCTCATCGGATGGGCCGACGGGGCTTTGTCAGGGACGCGGGGACAAGTCCCCGCGCCGCCTCGGCGGGGCGTGGGGGAACCGATTTTCTTGGGGCCAGAGCGCAGCGACGGTCCCGGGAAAATTGGGGGGACCGCGCATCCTTGAGAAAGCCCCCCAAGGCACATCACACTACGGCGATGAAGCTTGTCTGATACCGAGATGTTAGAGAGAGAATTGGATTTGCCCCGGCCGCGCGGCGGCCGGGTTAACAGCAAATCGCTCCATACTGTCCCAGGAGAAACCCCCTCCCCATCACCCCCGCAAGGTGATCGTAACCCGGCAGGGCGGAGACGCGGCAAGGCCGTGGCTCCGGGAGCCGCAGGCGAGTAGAGCGCCGGTCCCGGCCTGAGCCTGTCGAAGGGCCGGGATGCGCCAAATGATCGAGCACCGACGCCGCAGGCAATGTTGAAGGAATGAAGAGTGAAGGCCCAGATTCAGGCGAACTATGAGGAGCGTCTATCGCGATATGCTGCACTGTTGCATGGCAATGAGCCACCGGGGCTGGTGGCGAAACTCGCCGTCTATCAGCAGCTCCTGCGGCAACGTGATATTCATGGCGACCGCCTGTGGCAGATCGAGCCGATCCTCTATCCGCTGGCGGAGCAGGACGTGATCGCGCTGGTGAACAGCGTGATCAAGGTCGTCACCGATCAGGAGTGGAAGCTCCGGGATGGGGCGAGCTTCCATGTCGGCGAGTTCTACGCGATCGGCGTCGAGAACATGGTCCACAACCTCGAGACGGGGCGACGCGCGAACTTCCCGGGCCAGTTGAGCTGAAGGGCGGCGCCCGCAGGCGCCGCTCTACCGGGTCAGAAGAAGTCGATCTTGTCGGCGATGATCTCGCAGCCGTACCGGGTGACTCCGTCGCGATCCTCCCAACTCGAATAGTGCAGCCGGCCGGTGATGGCGACGACATCGCCCTTCTTGCGCGAGGCGCCGGCCTTGCCGAGGCCGTTGAAGCAGGTGACCTTGTGGAACTCTGTCTCTTTGGCGGTGTAGCCGGTGGCGTCGTCGACATAGGTCTTGCCGTCCCTGAGCTTCACGCGATCGGTCGCGACAATGAGGGTGGTGACGGCGCCGCGGGTCTCGGGGTCCTTGGCGACGCGGCCGGCGAGATTGACGTTGTTCATGGTAGTGCTCCTCGTTGGGTCCAGCGGCCTTCCCGCCGGTGACACCGAAGAGCGGCGTGCGGAGAGGGTCCGCACCGTAGCGTCAGCGGAGGGGAACCCCTGGAGGGAGTTGGCGCGGGCAGCCGCGAAGCGGCAACACGGGCGACCGGATGGGGTTGCGGGACGTCTTCGTCTCGCCGCAGGTGTCAGGAACAGGCGAAGGAAGGCTGCTGGCCGCGGCGGGGCTCTACCCGATGGACGATCGCGCGGCGCGCTGCTCTTGACCCCGGCGCCGGCGGCGGAGCGCCCTCAGGAGTTCGTGCTCAGCAATCGGTCACGGGCAAGCCCGTTCGGCGAGGCCCGCTAGACGCAGCGATCGGGATTGAGGGCAGAGCCTCGTATTGCTCGGCCTCGGCGGCCTCAGGCGCGAAATGGCAGACGGAGTTTCGCGCGGCGGGACCTTTCGCGCGCGGTATCATGCTCATCAGCCCATCGGTCGGCGGCGATCTCTTCGTCCGTAGGTCGCGCGCCCGCGAGATCGGCCCGCTGCTTGTCGCTCAAGGTCTCGGCCGTGCTCACCGCCCGATTGCCGTGCCGCTGGTTCGTTCCCATGTGTTCTCACTCCGAAGTCGCGATGATCCGCGCCGCGTGGCAAATGCGGGCGCGGCCGATACTGGTCAGGAGGTACGCTTGACCTGCGTGACCTTGCCGGCGTCGTAGGCGGCGAGCCAGCGGGTGCGGATGGTTTCGTAGAAGGCGGTTGGAAGCTGACCGTATGCAACCTCGCCCAATGGATCTCCGGGCACCGTCCGAAGATCGGGCCCGGGCCATTGAAAATAGTTGAGCTCCGTGAGGACGACCCACGAGCGATCATCATCGAGCCCGAGACGAACCTTCGTCGCGTGCGGAATTTCAACGGCAAGGCTCGTGTCGGACGGCGGCGTATGGGTCACTGGCAGGATGGTGACCATCTTGGCGCCTGCCTTATTTGTCGTCGCGAGCAGCACGGCGCAGGGACGGTCTTTGCTGCCTTCTTCGTGACCTGCCTTTGCTTCATGGCTCCAGAGATACGAGTAGCGAATTACTAGGCCGGGAACTGGATCGGGAATTTGCACTCGTCAGGACTCGACCTCGTGATCGAAGGCAGCGGCTTCTGCCGGCGCTCGCGCCGCTCGAACCCCCTCCACGATTTCCTCCGGCACGTCAGTCAACGTGAAGACCTCGCGATCGCGCCGCTTGAGCCGCTGATATTCGGCGGCCGACATCAACACGAGGCTATCGTGGCCATGATGCGTGATGGTAAGGGGCGCAACCAGCGCCTGGCGGCTGATGCGGCCGAAGGCCTTTGACGCCTCAACGGAACTGACAGTCTGGGGCATGGTGATTCTCCTGTCCGGAAAGTACGGAGTTTCCGGATAAATTTCAAGTCCTCTCTGTCGCGCGCGCGAGGACGATAGCTGAGGACACGGTCACAGGGAAACGAAGGCAGGGCCCGCTTGCCGTGAGGCAAACGAGCCCTGCGGGGTTGCCGCGCGCCGGAGGGACGCGCGCGGCAGGGAGAGAGGATCGTCAGTCGGCCATCTCGGGCGTGCGGCGACGGCGGCCATTGCCCTGCGCGGGCTCGCCGCCGAACGCGCCCTCGGCCGAGGATTCACCCAGGCCATCCGTACCGGCGAGGCCGTTCGGCTTGGCCGGCTCGTCCGCACCGGGCAGCGGCGGCAGGCTGTCGTCGGCCGGGGCGGTGTCGGTCGGCGCATCGCGGCGGCGGTTGGGACGCGACCAGACGATGTTGTACGAGCCGTCGTCCTGACGGAACGCCGAGATGTAGAGCGGCTTGTCGAGGCTGGGATCCTCGATCTTGCCGTTGAGGAACATTTCGCCGGTCGCATTGGACGCCAGCTCGAACAGTGAGCCGACCTGGACCCACTGGCGTGCCGCCGAGAGCGCGAGGATCTCGAACTTGGGCGCACGCGGATTGGCGGAATGGACGGTGCGAAGGGCGATGACGATCGCGACCGTGAGCGTCGAGATTTTGCCGGTGTAGGTGCCGCTGGCGTTCTGGGTGATGGTGCCGATGTTCATGGGAAGTCTCCTGAGAAAGTGCGCTCGAACCCCTTGTCCGAACACCTTCTCTCACCCGCTCCTCTCCTCGGCCGTTCGGCCGAGTAAGGCGCGCCAGCGCCGCTCCGACGCGCCACTTCGGCGCCGTCGGGTACTTCAGGGCCTCGCAATCACGCGATGCGTGTCAAGTCTGGGGAGCGCTTGCCGATGGCCGCCACAGGGCAATGACATCCTGCATCTCTTCGGCGAAACCGAGACCGTCGATATAGACGGCGCCGCGGTCGTTCTGGCCGAGAAAGCCGATCACGCTCGTGATGTCGTTTGCCACGTCGATGTCGAGGCCGAACATGTCGGCGATCTCGAAATGACCAAGCTCCGGGCCATTCCACCAGGCCATCAGAAAGTTCGCGACGCGGCGCGCCTGCCCGGTGTCGCCCATGGCGAGCGGGATAAGCCGTGTCAGCGCCGCACGGGCGGAATCATAATCTGTCGGTACGGACGTCATCGGTTTTCTCCGCGCGCAGAGGGTATCGAGGCGACACCCGGGCGCAAGCGTTTCTGCCTCGAACGGCCCGATCCTAATGAATCGAGCCGAACAGCCGCCGCTTGACCTCGGCCTGGTGCCGGCCATCCTTCTCGCCGATCGTCGCGGTCATGTCGGCGAGGAGCTGTTCGGCAAGCCTCGGCGGGATTTCCGCATAGGGCGTGATAACGGCGATCGCGGCCTCGGGCGTGGGAAGCTCGCCCGGTTCCGTGCCCCGCCAGATCAGCGCTTCCCCTTCATCGGGCTCATCATCGGTGCGAAAGCACACCTGAGCATAATAGGTCTGGAGCGGTCGGTCCCAGCCTACCGCCGCGCAGATGACGTCGGGATGGCCGGCCTTGGGCGGGAGAATGTGCCTGCTCATGCGTGTGTCCTCCGCATTCTGTGCGCGACGTGCCGCGCGGCGCCTTCGGCGCTGTTGATGGCCTGACCTGCTGCCGATGCCGCGCGGCGCGCGCCCGCCCTGCGCAGCAGGTTACGGGCTTCGCGCAGGCGTTCAACGGCAATCGCAATGGCTTGTCCGTCCTCGGACGTCGCGGGTGTGATGCGGCGCAAGATTACCTCCATTTTGGTTGGAAATTGGCGAGGCGACTGATCGGCTCAATCGTCGCAGGGGAGCATGATCGTCAGGACACGGACGGTCACCGCGGCGTCGGCAGGATCTTCCGAGCCCCATTCGAGCGAGGGATCGTAATAATCGATGCGAAAGCAGACGATGTGACCCTCGAGCTCGAACTGCCCGTAGTTGCGTTCCGGGCCGTCATCAGGCTTGAATTCGTAGCGCCGGACGGCCGCGAGTACCGCGGCCTGGGCGACGGCTTCGCTGACGATGCGGTCGCCGCCTGCCAATGTGGCGAGACAGGTCGCCGTCATCACGATCCGCGCGTTTCGATCGAGGCCGAGCCGCACGCGGTCATTGAGCTCGGCGATCCGGGATATGGTGCTGGTCATGCTGCCTCCATCAAGCCGGCGTTGAAACTCGCGATCCATTCTTCCATCGTCGGCCGCTCGGCGATCGGCACGATGCTGGCGGCGTCCTGGAAACGGATGAGATCGGTCGGCGCATCGCGACGGATCGCGTCGATCTCGGCCTCGGGGAGCAGCCGCTCGGCGCGGATGAAATCGGTGATCCTGCCGGGCCGGGTCCTGGTCGATCGGCGCCACAATCCCTCGACGGTGCGCAGGCGCGGTTCGGCGCGGGCCTCAATCAGGACAATCAAGCGAAGGCACCACGCCGGCAGGGCGCGTACTTCATCGGGCCGGATGGCGCCGCAGAAGAAGCAGCTCGACTTGGGCGGCACCGGGAGACCGGCGGCCTCGATCCGGGCGATGCAGCGATCGCGCGTCCAGTTCCATTCGCGCAGCGGATAGCGGCACTGGAACAGCGGATCGTCCAGCCCGGCAGCATGGGCATGACGCCGGGAATCGGAGGGCGACGTGTCGTAGCCGATCAGCCGCTCGACCTTCTGCCCATTCGCCCATGCGGCGCGAGCCGGTGCCCATTGCTTCAGGAAAGCGTCTTGCGGCGCCACCTTCCATTTGAGCGAGCATTAGGTCTGCATCGACCTGTCGTATTGGCTGCGCAAAGCCCGCATTTCCGACATCCCCAGTCCTCCTCCCCTTCCAAGACGCCCGATTAGGGCGTGACCGCCTTCAGGCAGTGGAGGGATCGGGCGCTTCGGCGTTGATGCGGATAGGGACGGGCAGGCGTATCCGATCGAGTTCCTGCACGAGTTGCGCGTTGCGGCGTTCAAGGCGCTCCGCGCGCTGTTCGGCCTCGAGGGCGCGCTTCAGCAGGCTGGCATTATGTGTTGCGAGGGCGATGTTCTTGGCTTCCACGTGCCGAAGAGCAGAGCGTGTGCGATCGGCATCGCCGGCGGCCATTTCAGTGGCGCCCTCACGTTGCGATTGAAGCTCGCGCAGGGCGTCAAGAACGTCGGCATGGTGCGTATAGATGATGTTGCGGCCGACCCCGGCTGCTCGTGCAAGAGCGGCGACCGTTGGCGCGGCGGACGGGTCTTTGGCAAGGACGCCAAGGGCTTCGCGCAGACGTGCATTGGTGTTCGCCCGGCGACGGGCCTGCGGGGTGGATAGGTCAGATTCAGACGTCACCGGCATTTCCTTCGTCGAGCTGGTCGAGGATACGGCGAGATTCCTGGATGCGGGCTTCGGCAAGTGCTCGGCTCTCGCGATCGAGGTCATCGCGCTGGATCAATGCGGTGTTTCGTTCAAGCCGCGCTTCCCAGACCGGCCTATGCCGGTCGGTCACGGCGAAGTTGGCGCAAGTCGAGCAGGTGCTTTGTGTGCGAAGCACCGGGTTCGGCTCGCGCTCGCCGCCGAGGCAAGCGGAGGTCTCCCGGCGGTAGAGGCAGTAGCCCCAGTCGCATACGCCGAGGCGCATATCCGTGCCGGCGAGGATCTCGGTGATATATCCATCGACGTCGCTCGATAGCGTGCGCCCGCGGAACGGCGATCGCTCGGAGAGCATGACGCCCGCCTTCCCGGCGACGTTCGGCGCCAGGAGCAGGTCTTCCAGCGCCTTGCGGGTTTCTTCGGCGGCTTGGTCGTCGATCAGCTGGGCAAGCTCGAAGTCGGTGCCCACATAGGCCCGGTCGGTCATCGCGCGGTGGACATGGCCGAGATGGCGTTGCAGCGCCGTCAGGCCGGTGCGGTCGCGCCGCCCGATGAACCGTGAGAACGTCTTGCGACCCTGATAGGTGGTCAGGTGCCAGGTTCCGCCTTGGTGTTCCGGCAAGGCAAGGAACGGCGCAAGTCGTTCGTTCAAGCGGATATTGACCATGGGTGATCGCAGTCGAGCGACGGGCATCATCGTCGGAAGCGGCGAGCGTCCCCGGCCGAGCTGGTGGAGCCAGAGGTTCCTCTTCCCGCTAAGTTCGCGAAGCGGAGCGGAGAGACGTTCGAGGATGTGGATCGCCCGCTGGACCGGCTCGGGCGCGAGCCAGCGATGGACGTCCCCATGTTCCGTCAGCGACGTCTTCGTGATCGTGCCGACCAGATAGACGTGTTCCTCGCCGTCTCCGTCGGCCGCGCGCCGTTCGAGGCAACCCTCCTCAAGCCTGAGTATTTCGGAGGCTCTCGCGCCAACGAGATAGGCGATGACGACGAAGCAGGCGTCGCCAAGGCGATCGAGCATGAACGTCAGGCGGCGCAGCGGCCATTCCGGATTCGGATACAGATCCGCGTGGGGGCATGGCTCAGCCAACATGGCGCGTCTGATATGCCAGTGGAGCCTTCGCCCCTGATGCTGTTGTCGAAACTTCTCATACAGATCTTCGAGGCGATCGCGCAGCGCGAGTATCTGGTCCGCTGGGTCACCGAGCAGTTCCATAGCGCCGCTGATGAGAGGCACGGCGATCTCGTCGGGCGTATAGGGATGGCCGCCATAAGGTTTCCAGTGCCGCTTCCCAACCGAACCGGCGCGAGGCGGCGCCATCAGCGGCGCGTCGTCCAGCTTGTCGCGCTGCATGTGGAACGTGCGGATCGTGCCGAGATAGCCTTCGGCGGTGCTGAGGGAGAGCCGTGAAGCGTTCCTGCCGGGACGGGCGCGCAACATGGCCACGAACCGGTCGACGGCGTCTTGATCGAGATCCTTGAAGCATCGGACGTTCTCGGCTGCCATCCATCGAACGAGGAAGCGGATGTGGCTGAAGTGACCATCGACCGTTTCCTTGCGAAGTGGCATCCGCCCTTCGGGCGGATCGGCCCGCAGCGAGAACAGGAACAGTTCGGCGGCGTGCCGGAGCGGCGTCCACTGATCGTCCGTGAACCGGCTCCCGTCCGGCATTTCGAAGCCCCAGTTGAACGTCGTGGCGGCGGGGACGCCTTCGTTTCCGAGCAATGGCGCCGGAAGTTGGGTAGGCGTGGATGTCGGGACGGAGGCCATGAGGCTATTCCAGGTCCGGCAGCGGCGGCAAGGCGGGTATGTGCCGTTCCGCGTCCGGCATCATTTCGGGCGGGAACGCCGGCAGCAGGTCTTGTGTCAGCGCCCGAAGGCTGGGGGCATAGAAGAGGCTGAACCGGATCGGGTCGATGCGTTCCCGCGCCGCTTCAAGATGCATGGTGGCCTGGACAATGCGCGCCAGATGACCCGGGTCGATCGGGACGATTAGGCCTGGACAGGCAAGGCAGCCTCCCAGTTTCGGGCACACGCGGCCAGGCTGTGCCTGCCCGCCGTCGACCGGTCGAAGGCAGTCGTGGCCGAACAGCGCCGTCACCCGCGCGCTGGTATCCGGCCCTTGATGTTGCGAGTCATGGGCGGGCGTCTCGCCGGTGACCCATGTGATCATCAGCGACTGGAGCCGAGCGATCGTATCGCGTTCGAGGCGGCGGACGGCCTCGCCATCGACATAGATGTCGGTGGTGGCGACATTCGCATGATTGAGGACCGCCTTGGCCGCCATGATATCGCCCTGCGACGCTGTGTAGTGGGCGCTTGCCATGCTGCTGCGGAACAGCTTGGGCGAGAAGTCGGGAAGCAAGGAACGGGACTTGCCCGGATGCGCATCGTTCCAGGAGGCGATCGCGCCATTATGCCGTTCGTAGAAGCGCAACATTGCCGATCGCAACGTGGCCTGCACGATATGACCGGCGTGATGCTCGCGCTCGAGGCGTCCTGTCGTCATGAGGAAGCGGTGGAGGAACAGCCGGTCGCGTTTGGACGGCTCCACATGCGGTAATAGGGGCGCCGTCATCGCAAGGAGCTTTTCGATCAGGCGCGGCTGCGCGGCGACTGACAGGATGCGAGCGTAGCGACAATCAAGATGAGAATCGGTTGTTGGGGTGTCGGTGAAGGGCGGAGGGCGTAGCCCGAAGCCCGTAGCCGAGACCCCAACAACCGATGGCCCTTTAATGGAGGAGCCGCAGATCGTCGGGGCCGACCCAATATTCATTGGCATATCCAGATTGGAGGGAGATGCCGTGAGTGCCGGGTTGCCAAGTCAACGATCATCAAATGAGGCTTTTCATGAAATTGCGACAGACCAACCCGGTCCCGGTGGCTGCGGCGAAGGCCGGGTTCAGCACCGCGACGGGCTACCGGATCGCGAGCGATCCGGTGCTTCCTTCACACCGTAAAGCGCCCCGCGGCCGACGGCGACCTGATCCGTTGGAATCGATCTTCGAGAGCGAGATCGTACCAATGCTGAAGGCGGCACCTGGCTTGCGGGCGGTGGCGATCTTCGAGGAGATGCGCCGTCGCCATCCCGATCTCGATTTTGGGGTTCGCCGCACGATGGAGCGTCGTATCCGTGCCTGGCGGGCCGTTCATGGCCCGGAACAGGAAGTGATCTTCCGCCAGACTCATGAGCCGGGGCGAATGGGCCTTTCGGACTTCACCGACATGAGGAGCCTCAAAGTCACGATCGCGGGTGCGCCCCTCGATCACCTGCTTTACCACTTCCGCCTGGTGTGGTCAGGCTTCGAACATGCCCATGTCATCCTGGGCGGCGAGAGCTATGTCGCATTGGCTGAGGGGCTGCAGAACGCGCTTTGGATGCTGGGCGGCGCGCCGGGCGAACACCGCAGCGACAGTCTGTCGGCCGCGTTTCGCAACCTTGATGCCGATGCCCGTGCGGACTTGACCACACGCTACGACGCCTTGTGCGAACATTATGGCATGACGCCGACCCGCAACAACCGCGGCATCGCACATGAGAATGGCAGCGTCGAAAGCTCCCACGGCCATCTCAAGGCGGCGGTGGAGGATGCGCTGGCGATGCGTGGATCGACCGACTTCGAGGACCTCGCGGCCTATCGCAGGTTCATCGACGAGATCGTTGCCCGAAAGAACCGGCGCAGTGCCGCCCGCATCGACACCGAAAGGGCAACGCTCAAACCGCTACCTGATCGTCGCACCAGCGACTACGAGGAACATATCCTTCCCGTCACCTCGTCCAGCACCTTCGTTCTGCGCAAGGTGTTCTACACGGTGCCGTCACGGTTGATCGGGCATCGACTGCGTGTGCGCCTCTACGATGATCGGCTCGATCTGTTCCTGGGCGGCAGTTATCTCATGACCCGGCCACGCGGTCGCCCGAAAAGCGCTACCGAACATGGCTATGTGGTGGATTACCGTCACGTGATCCATAGCCTCAGGCGTAAGCCGATGGCCCTGCTGCAGCTGACCTATCGCGACCAGTTGTTCCCGCGCGAGGCGTACAGGCTCATGTTCGAACGGCTGCTCGAAGCCATGTCCGAGCGTGACGCTTGCCGTAAGATGGTCGAGTTGCTGTCCATGGCCCATGAACGGGCCTGCGAGGCCGAGCTTGCCGATCTTCTCGCCCAGGACCTTGACGAAGGCCGGCTGCCTGACATCGCCGCGTTGCGAACGCGCTTCTCGCCCGATCCGGCCGCGCTGCCCGAGGTGGTGGTCGAGCTTGGCCCCCTGACCGACTACGATGCCCTGCTGCTGGGAGAGGCCGCATGACCAAGGCCCATAACGTCGATGCCCAGCGCCTGAGCTTCATCCTCAACGAGTTGAGGCTTCCTGCCATCAAGGTGATCTGGCCCGAGTTTACCGAACGTGCCGACAAGGAGGGCTGGCCCGCCACCCGACTGCTCGCTGCACTTACCGAGCATGAAATGGCCGAACGTGACCGGCGTAGGATCGAACGTCATCTGAGCGACGCACGATTACCACCGGGCAAAACGCTCGACAGCTTCGCCTTCGACGCCGTGCCGATGGTCTCGCGGGCGCAGGTCACGGCCATGACCTCGGGCGACGGATGGCTGGAAAAGGGCGCCAATCTCATCCTGTTCGGCCCGCCGGGCGGAGGAAAGAGCCACTTGGCGGCAGCCATCGGCCTGCAACTTGTCCAGAATGGTTGGCGCGTGCTGTTCACCCGCACGTCCGAGCTGGTCCAGAAGCTTCAGCTCGCGCGCCGCGAACTGGCGCTCGAATCCGCCATCGCCAAGCTCGACAAATACCACCTGCTCATCCTGGACGACCTCGCCTATGTCGCCAAGGATCAGGCTGAAACCTCCGTGCTCTTCGAGTTGATCAGCGCACGCTATGAGCGCCGATCCATGCTCATCACGGCCAACCAGCCCTTCGGCGAATGGAACCGGGTCTTCCCGGATCCCGCCATGACGCTCGCGGCCGTCGACCGTCTCGTTCATCACGCCACCATCTTCGAGATGAATGTCGAGAGCTATCGTCGCAGGGCCGCCCTCCAGCGACAGACAGGGGCTGGAAGGACCCCAAAATACGCGACAATCAAATCCATCGAGAAAATGTCGATCAGCGATGTTGATTTCCACTGAGAGTTGACCCGGGATTTTCATCGAGAAGTGACCCGGTTGGAAGGTATGTCCCGCTATGCGGGTGGTGGGTCAAGCGGGTTATTTTTCCTTTCGTGATTTGGGGTCCGCGGCGCTGGCCCTGAACCGAAAGCTGTCATTGCCGGTCTCGAGGATGTGACAGTGGTGGGTGAGCCGGTCCAGCAGAGCCGTTGTCATCTTGGCATCACCGAACACGCCAGCCCATTCGCTGAAGCTGAGGTTGGTGGTGATGACGACGCTGGTGCGCTCGTAAAGCTTGCTCAGCAGGTGGAACAGCAGCGCGCCGCCTGACGGGCTGAACGGCAAGTATCCGAGCTCGTCGAGGATGACGAGGTCGAGGCGCAGGAGCCGTTCGGACAGTTGGCCTGCCTTGTTCATGGCCTTTTCCTGTTCCAGCGCGTTGACCAGGTCGACGGTGGCGAAGAAGCGGACCTTCTTGCGGTGATGCTCGACCGCCTGGACGCCAAGTGCGGTGGCGACGTGCGTCTTGCCGGTGCCGGGGCCACCGATCAGGACGACGTTATGGGCGCCATCGATAAACTCGCCGCGATGCAACTGGCGGACCATGGCTTCGTTGACCTCGCTGGAAGCGAAGTCGAAGCCGGCCAGGTCCTTGTAGGCCGGGAACCGGGCCGCCTTGATCTGGTAGGCGATGGACCGAACCTCGCGCTCGGCCATCTCGGCCTTGAGCAACTGGGAGAGGATGGGGATGGCCGCATCGAAGGCGGGTGCCCCCTGCTCGATGAGGTCAGCGACGGCCTGGGCCATGCCGTACATCTTGAGGGAGCGCAGCATGACCATGACGGCGGCGCTGGCGGGATCATGACGCATGACGCAGATCCTTCCCGCGCAGCGTATCATAGCGCGCGACATTGGCCTTCGGCTCCCGGCGCAGGCTCAACGCCTGTGGGGTATCGATGGCGGCGATGCTGGTTGGCTTGCCGTCGAGCAGCCGGTGGAGGATGTTGAGGATATGGGTCTTGGTCGGCACGCCAGCTTCCAGCGCCAGTTCGACGGAACAGAGCACCGCCTGCTCATCATGTTGCAGGACCAGCGCGAGGATCTCCACCATCTCCCGGTCACCGCCGGGGCGCTTGAGCAGGAAGCCCTGCAACTGCCGGAAGGCCTCGGGCATCTCGGCAAAGGGCGCGCCGTTGCGCAGGGCGCCAGGCTTGCGCTGGATCACCGCCAGGTAATGCCGCCAGTCATAGATGGTCCGCCCTGGCTGGTCATGGGACCGCTCGATGATCCGGCCATGCTCGCACAGGACCTGGCCCTCGGCGGCGATGACGAGCCGGTCAGGGTAGACCCGCAGGCTCACCGGCCGGTTGGCGAAAGAGGCTGGCACGCTGTAGCGATTGCGCTCGAAGGAGACCAGGCAGGTCGGCGATACCCGCTTGGTGTGCTCGACGAAGCCATCGAAGGGCCGGCCCAGCGGCATCAGACTGGCGACCTCTTCGGCATGCACATCGGCGATGGTGCCGGGCAGGACGCCATGCTGGATCTGACCCCATTGCGCGATGCACTGCTCCTCGAGCCAGACGTTGAGCGCATCGATGTCGGGGAAGCTGGGCATGGGTTGCCACAGCCGGCGCCGTGCATCCTGCACGTTCTTCTCGACCTGTCCCTTCTCCCAACCGGAAGCCGGGTTACAGAACTCGGGCTCGAACAGGTAATGACTGGCCATCGCGGCAAAGCGCGCGTTGACCTGCCGAGCCTTGCCCGTGCCGATCCGATCAACCGCGGTCTTCATGTTGTCGAAAATCCCGCGCTGCGGCACGCCGCCCAGCACCCGGAAGGCCTGGGTCAGAGCGTCGAACAGCATCTCGTGAGTCTGGAGCAGATAAGCTCGGACGGTGAAGGCGCGGCTGTGTGACAGCTTGGTGTGCGCCACCTGCAGCTTGGTCTGCTTGCCGCCCAGCAAGGCCCAGTCCTCGCTCCAGTCGAACTGGAACGCCTCGCCCGGCGCAAAGACCAGCGGCACGAACGTGCCGCGACCACTGGTCTGCTGCTCGCGCTGACGATCGGCCTTCCAGGTCCGCACGAAGGCCGCAACGCGCCCGTATGAGCCGTTATAGCCCAGGACCACGAGATCGGCGTGCATCTGCTTCGCCGTGCGCCGCTGCTTGCGCGACTTGCCAGCCTCGATCCGCAGCCAGCCTGACAGCTTCTCCGCATACGGGTCCAGCTTGCTCGGCCGCTCGGGAACCTTGAACTGCGGCTCTACCGTGTCCGCCCGCAGGTACTTGCGGATCGTGTTGCGCGACAAACCAGTGCGCCGCTCGATCTCCCGGATCGGAACCTGCTGCCGGAAATGCCAGCGCCGGATTACACTCAATAACGCCATGTCGATCACTCCTGAATCCTCCGACCAATCAGCCAGAGGGAAGTCAAAACATGGGTCACTTCTCAGTGGAAACTTATGCCCCTCCCGGGTCAACTCTCAGTGGAAATCAACACCCATCCGCGACGCCCAACTCCCAGGGCACCCAACGACTGTCCTTGCTGTTCTTGCTTGCAAGAAGGACAAAGCGCTTGGTCTGACGAATACGGCTCTTTAACAGCCCTGCCGTTTCCTCCGTCGTGTATGGGGGCATTTCCGGGTCGATTTCATCGACATAAACCTTGGCGCCGTGCCCTTCTAATACACGAATGGCGCCAACGACGAGATCATCGTCCTTGCTTGAGTGCGAAAGAAATGTAGCACCCGACAGCGCCCGAGAAGAAGCAGATTTCCTGAGGTTTACCTGCTCGTTGATGTTCAATTTGCCAGCGAAATTACGAAGCTCGGATTTGGTAATATATTCTATCATTCTTGCCGCCCGCTCTTAATTCCGCGCAAAATCTCCGATTCTCTGCACTTCAGTTATTTGCTCGGATCGCAATGGCCTCTTCAATCCAAGTCTCGATCCCATTCTTAATCGAGTCATAGGCGGCTTTGCTATCTGCTCCGGAAGGAGAGACGAGCTTCACTATGGACGAAAGCTTCTTCCCTGTATTGGCGTAGCCTATTTCATCAAATGGATTGCTGCCTGCCACGCACGAGTTCCCATCGTGACCAAGAAGTTTGTTTATCCGGATACCCACCACGCCTTTGCCTGCGTCCCAACCTTTGACGATCTCGCGGATCACCCATGGCCGGTTCGCTGTTTCCGAACCGACGAGCACCACCACGCAACTCTTGCCGTACATGTTGTCATCGATCCATTTTTCGATGGAGGCTTTGCCCTTCCGCTTGACCTCCTCCCAAGCATTCGCAGTGCAAAGAGTCTGCCCTTCGAGGGCTCCGATGTTACGCACCTGCTGAGTACGCCAAAAATCGTTCGCGAAGTGAAAACTGAAGAAAACGCGCCGCGCCATAAGGCCCCCTTTTGTTCTCCGACCTTCTACAGAGGCGGCCATCGTTCCGCTAGAGAAATCGATTCGGAAACGAATGGCTTGAATAACAAGCGCGGCATTTTTGTGCGGCGCCTCATGCGACGCTTAAGCGTCGCTGCGCGACGCGAGGGACGGGCCGACCACCGCCAGCTCTTTGGGTTAGCGCGGCAGTCGGCCCGTCCCTCATCGCGCGCAAAGGAGACAGTTTCAATGGGTAGACCTAACGAGCAGCTGTGACGGCCCAGGCTAATGCTCGGCAGCGTCGCGTTCGCCAGCAGGTTGGTGAGGATCGTCGCATAGGGCGGATAGTGCTTGAAGCGCTTGGGCCGGTAAGCAACCACTTCATAGGGAATGCCCCGGGCCGCCATCCAGGCGGCCATCATCGCCTGATATTCATAGGTATCGGGCTTTTCGGCCCCAGGGTCAGCGGTGAGGACGAGATCGGGCGTTTCGCCGCGCGCGTGAAGCTCGATGAGAAGCGCGGTGGAATCGACCCCGATGCCATAGGCGAGGATGATGGGCGCCTGCGGATCGAGGGCGATCCTGTCGGGCACGCGGCAAGGTGCCGCGTCATTAGGCAAGCGGTGCATGAGGTCTCCTTTCAGGGAGTCTGCCCGCAGGCGGGCGCTACGGACAAAAATGTGGACAGCCGCCCCGCGCGCGCGCAGCATCGCGCCGCGGGGGGAAACGAAAGATGCCGCTCAGGGCGCATATGATCGTCTACGCAGCGCCGCCCCATGACGCGGTGCGCACCGTTCAGTGCCAATGCGGATGGAAAGCGACGGCCGAACCCGACAGTCCCGCTGACTATCGCGCCACCATGGCGCGCTTGCTGGCCCGGTGGCTGGGCCATGTCGAGCCGCCGCCGGCCTGAGGGTCAGGCGAACAGCCGGCCGTCCGATCGGGTGGCGGGTGCCAGATTGAGATCCCGGCAGATCTTCCGGGCGAAGCGATCGGGCGCCATGAGGTCGCGGATCGAGGCATAATGGTTGCGCTCGCCGATATGGTCCTTTCGGCCGTGGACGCGCCGGTAGAGGATCTCGCGGTCCGGTCCCATGAGGCCCAGGCTGAGCTGGACCCAGATGTCCTCGCCGTGGAGCGTGATTTCGCCGGAGACGGCAACGCCGCCCTTGTTGGACCGGACATCGAAGCTGCCCTCGGCCAGATCCAGGGCCTCGGCGAGCCGCCGCATCGCGATCCGTCCCTCGCTGTGGAAGAGGCGCTTGGCGGGCTCGTCATAGGCAACGCCGCGATAGGCGAGCGTCTTGAGCACAGGATGCCGCCGGATCTCAGCGATCGCGTCCAGGCATTCGCGGCGCAGCAGGGTGCTGGGCGGCCGGGCTTCGCACACTTGCGACAGGTGACGGATAAGGAGGATGACCGCAGGGTCGATCTCGGCGTCCTTGCCAGCGTTGCGGCAGTCGGTGATCGCGGCGCCGATCGCGTGCAATGTGGTGGTGACACTCGAGAGCGCGCTCGGGTCGAGGGCCTGCTGGTGGCGAAACGCAACATCGTAGCTCATGGGGAAAGTCTCCGAGGGGCCAAGCGATCCACGTCGCTCGTCCTCTCGGCCCCCCTCCCCTTTTTCCGGCGCCTGGCGCTGGGAGGTCCTTGCAGACTGCGGACCTTTCCGATGCGGCCACGGGAAAGAACCGCCGGATAGTCAGACGCCTCGGCAAGGTATAAAATTCCTCCGAAATGGAGAGGACTCAGGCGATGGGCATCGACATGATGGAATGCCTGCGTGGCGGCGTGTCGGACCTGCGCATCCCTGGACATCCTGAGCTTGGTGAGCGCGCGAACGAGATGGCCGGGCCGGATGCGACCGGTATCTTCAGCGTCATAGGACCGTTTCAGGTCGATCTTTTCGCGCGGGCCGTCTGCGCCACCGCCTTTTCCCGTGGCATTGTCGCGCCGCCCGAGGCGGCCGCAATCGAACTGCGCTACGTGCTAGCCCAGCCGGTCCGGTTCGACCGGCTGGTCGGAGCCGTACGCGACCGCCGGGACGCGCAGAACAGCCTGCCCGTGAAGGTGCAACGCCTGACGATGGCTGGACTTCCCGCTCTCTATCAGGTCATCGAGGGGCGTCACCGGGCCTTCGTCGCGCGCCACGCGGGCGACAACACGATCGCGGCCCGGATCGACATGGACTATCGCTGCGATCCGTCCGCCTTCTGCCTGCATGGCGATACACTAATGCGCGAGGCCGAGGGCGTGCGATGGCCGGTCTCGCCGCTTCGGCCTTGGGACCTGCCGATCGAAGCGGCGGGCGCGGCGGTGACGCCCGACCTCAACTATACGCTCCAGACCCTGGGCGTGCGTAGCCTCCCGGTCAGCAGCGCGCTCAGCTACGACCTCAATCTCGCCAGGGCCGTTCATCGCGAACTCGCCAACGCGGCCGACAAGGCCTGATCCAGGTCGATGCCGACCAGTTGACCACGCCAGATGTTCACGGTACGTTCCCACGCGAAGGGAGTTTCCGCCATGAGCATGTCCAATTTTCTCGACCGGTTCGATCTCGATATCACGCTACGGGATGCCGCGCTTGATCCCGACAATCGGCCGACGCGCCGGATGATCGCCAATGCGGCCATCGGCATGGATGCGCTCGATGCCTATTATGCCGTGCGCGAGATCCGCGAGGCGGCCCAGTGGATCCACGAGGGGCTGGCGCAAGGCAAACGGAAGCTCGCAAGCCTCCTGTCCAATCCGCAGGCCGACGACTTTCAGCGGACGATCTATTTCTGCCTGGCTGGTCGCGGCGTGGTCGAGATGCTCGACGACCTCGCCTGGTTGGAGGATCTGCTCGAGCGGCGCGGCCGGGTCGCCGGCCAGATCCACCGTGAAAAGCGAACGATCCTCCCGCTGACCAACCCCTATGTCGCGGCGGAGCCCGATGGCCCCCTCGTCGAGAGTCGTGCCGATTTTGTCCAAGGTGCGTCCTGGTGGGCGGAGCCGGTCGTCAAATCCTGAGCTGCAGGGCTGTGCCGCGTCCGGCGCCGTGCTTGGTGATCGCCATCAAGCCTCAACGTGCATCAGGTCTGCGGCCCATTGCTCGACCCATCCGGTCACAGGCGCATCATGATCGAGGTCGCCGCTTTCGATGAGCGCGCGCAGATCCTCCCGCGCTTGGGCGATCGCCTCTTCCCAAGGATCGAACCGCAGCGGCGGCGCTATCGCTGGCGCCGCGATCGGCAGGGCGCGGGCAGGCTGGCGTAGCCGCGCCCGCTGCTGCTCGACCCACCGCTCCATCTCGTCGGCGACGAGGTCATCGGACTTTCGACAACCATGCGCCCGCGCCTTGCTGCGCGCTGCGATGCCATAGGCCTGGCTGTCGATCGAGGCGACGCGGCGCGCGAAGGGTTTGAGGAAGGGAATGGCCGCGCCCTTCACGCCGAAGAGATGCAACCGCACCGCTGGCGGCAGGACGCGGTCGAGATGATCCACCACCGCGATGAGACCGGCGTCGCCATGGATGGGTCTTCGGCACATCGATCCGACACCGATGAGGGTATGACGCTCGACAAGGCCTGCGAGCGCAGTGGCGCAGCGTTCGTAATCTTGCGGCAGGCGGCCCTGGATGACCGGCAGGAACGTGCTGGCGATATTCCGATCGACAGCGCGCGCATGACATTCGATATTGGCCCGGACGGTGCGCGCGATCCGGTCGAGAACCTCCTCGCGGTCTCGGGCAACCTCCTGCTCCACGCAATAGTCGAGGCTCGCCCACCAGCGAAAGGGAAAGGCAGATGCGAGCGCGACATAGTCGTCGATGGTCCAGGGAAAGCCGCCATAGCGAGCCATGGCGCTGAACCCGGCACTGTCCAGGCAAAGACTGTGGAGACGGGTCGCATTCTTCAGGCCCTGGAGTTTCCAGCCGGCCCATTCACGTCCCTGCGCTGCGTCCACCCAGCGGGAGAAGGCGTTGGCGGAGACGAGGACCGGCAGCGCAAGGCTGCGCGCGCGGGCGAGCAGCGGGCCGGAGCGAAGATGCGGCAGCCCGACCATCAGCGTGATCGCGCGCGATTGGGATGAGGACGTAACCATGCGACATGTCCTTGGAGACCAGCCTCATCGGCAAAGCCCGCCGCCAGCCTCGGCGCGCCCAGGTGCCTGCGGGGTGTGCCGCGCGCTTCAAGCGCCGAGGTCTTGCGGAAAAGGGATTATTGTCGGCGCTCGCAGGCGAGGCGTTCGCCCTTGCGCCATCGTGCGGGGGGCAGCCAGGTGCCGGCAAAGGCCCCTGCCTTGCGGCCTTGGGCCTCGGCGAAGGCCGCCTCATAGCGCGCGCGGCGCGCGGGATCGCGGCGAAGATACTGCGATTGCGGGATTGCAAGCCCGGCGCGGAGCAGCGTCTCGCCGAGGTCAGCGCCGCGAACGGTCACGGTGGCGACCGGACGGCCATAGGTTGATGAGGGCGTCAACGTGATGACCGCCTCGGCGTCGCGCAGAGCCCGTGCTGCGAGATCCTGCGCGGCCTTGCCGCACGACCAGCAGCCGTTCCGGCGCTCGCACATCTGCCTTGTCTCGAAGGCATCGATCCCGAGCAGGCGGATATCAACAGCGACTGTATCGCCGTCGAGCGCGCGGCCGCGCGCATGGAAGCTCTGGGCGTCCGACAGGCTGGAGCCCATAAGCAGGGCTGCAAAGACGCTTGAGAGCATGACCTTGCGACCCATCATGATACCATGACCGTCTCGACCTGCTCATAGCGGGCCGGGACCAGGGCCACGCGGTAGGGCTGGAGAAGATCGCCGGTGCGCACGACGCTGATCGGCCCGCCGCCGGCGGCGAACAGACGTGCAGCGACGCGCTCGGCATTCTGTCGGCTGCACAGGAGGTCGCGCTTGGCGGACCGGGGAAAGGGAAAAGGGAACATGATCAGATCCTTGTCTTCGCAGGAGGGACGGGAGGCAAGAGCGCTCAGGCGAAGAGGGTCTTGTGGACCTTGGTCTCCGGGACGATCGTCCAGGCCTGGTCCATGAAGCGGCCAATCCGGTAGGGCATGCGCGTCTCGGGATCGCGCAGGATGACCCGGCGGCCGATCCGGTCAACGATGAATTCTTCGCCCACATGCCCGTCGGAGAACCGGACCGGCGCGGGCAGCTTGATGCGAGCGCCGGTCTCGATCTTTCGGGAACGGCGGGCGAGCGCCTCGCGGCAGCGACGTCGCCAGTCGAGCGCATGCTCGTTTGTGGTCGGTGTCAGAAGATCGAGGATCGCGGCGGGACAGGCAGCCTCGCAGGGGCCCATATTTTCCGTCATATCCTTGTAGCCAAAATTTTCGCCGCTCGCGCTGCGCGGGTTCCACAGGACGAGGCAGACGATGGCGAAGACCTCGCCGCCAATGCCGTCGCGTGTCACCTGAGCGGCCGCATAATAGACGCGGTTTGCAGGGCAGGACGAGGCGAGCACCTTGAGGCCGCGCGTGCCGCCCTTGGGATGGTCGCGCTCATAGGTGAACTGGTCGTCGAGATAGGCTTTCGCGGTTGCGTGCCCCCCCATCGAATGGCGAGACATGGTGAGCCAACCCATGAGGGTTCTCCTTGGATGAGAGGGGATTACCAGTCGTAGACCGGCAGTTCGGCGATCGGTGCGCAGTCGCGGTCGAACTGCAGCCAGGCGGCGCCGGACGCTTCGGCGAGGTCGAGGCAGGCCTTGAGCGAGCCGGGCATATGCGCGCGGGCAGGAGATGCGACCCAGATGAACCAGCCATAATCCAGCCAGCGGTCCATGAGGATATGCGCCTGCCACAGCGCGGGGTTGAGGCGGGCCGCAAGCGGCGGCGGATAGGCGAGGATGGCGTCCAGTTCCGCCGCGACCTCGGCTGAGAGATGGGCCGTCGACAGGCAGGCCAGGATCTTGGTTTCAGGGGTCATGGCGGCCGCCTCATGCAGCCGCGGCAAGTGCGGGCGGCGGGGCGCTGCCCGCTTGCCCGGCCTCGCCGAACGCCGTCAGATAGGCGAAGGCCTGTTCGGCCTTGGACGCAGCGTGGATGATGGCGGTCTTGTCGGCCTTGAGGATGCCGAGCCAGTGGCCAACATAGCTCGCGTGGCTGTCGTGCAACTCGTTGGGGAGGCCAAGCTCGGCGCAGACCAGCCCGGCGGTGATCTCGGCCGCATATCCTGACAGTCCAGCCCTAATGTGACTTCCACCGCAAATTTTCGGGGCGCGGATCATGCGGCCATCTCCTCAGGCTGGGGCTGCTGGGCGTGCATCCAGTCGGCGGCCGCCTGCGCCTTGCTGGCGGCGGTGAAGATGGCACGAGGGTCGTCTTTGAGTGCGCGCAACCACGATGCTACGTAGGCGGCATGATCGGCCCGCGGATGGTGAGCGATCCCGAGGTCGGCGAGCACGAACGATGCGGTCAGTTCAGCGCAAATTTCCTCGATCGCCAAGCTGTCGCGCTTGAAACGTTCGGCAAAGTTGCGGTCGAGCCGGTGCTTTGCCCCTGTGGCGTGGGCCGCCTCATGCAAAAGCGTGCCCATCTGTGCTGATGCATCCCGAAACGAGGCAAAGGTCGGCATGAAGATGTGATCGAGGTCGATCCGGTAGTGCGCATCGTAGGCGCCCTCGGTGACCGGGATCTTGAGGGCCGCGACGAAAGCTTCGGCGTGCCCGAACCGCTCGCCCTCGGGTAGAACTGCGACAGGTGAGGGTTCATAGCCCTCGACCTGGGCGAGGTTGAACACGGTGAAGGCCCGCGCGAACATGCGGCCGGGTCCGGCTTCGCCATCGTCATGATCATCATCGGTGCGCGATGCGGCCTGTTTCCAGAACACAACCGTCGTTCCGCGTTCACCTTTGCGGACCTGTGCGCCAAGCGATGCCCACTGGCGATAGGTCCCCCAAAGACCGCTGGAATAGGCAGCCGCTTCGGCTGCGATCCAGAGCGCGAGCACGTTGACGCCGCGATAGCGGCGGCGGGAGGTGACGTTCTGCGGCCTGGTGGTGGCAGCGCCATCATGGTGCCAGGGCATACGCCAATCGCCGGCACCGGCTTCGATGGCACATACAATCTCGGTAGTAATGCGCGAATAGACGTCGGCTCGCGGCGTAGCAGGGTAGGATCGGGACATGGCAGGTCTCCACGACGGGCGGAGGGAAACTGTCTTCCGCTCCTTCAATCCGTCACCCGCAAACCCGCCTCCTCTTCCTCTCCCGCCATACCGTTATGCGGTGTGGCGGTACCCGGTGCGATCTGTTCAAGAACACGCTGGATTCTGGCCACCTCGGCCTGAAGCGTCACCCGCTGCGGCTCTGGAAGCCGCTTCTCGCGCAACAACAACCGTGCCTCATCAGCACCGCGCTGCCATGCCGGGCGATGCCGTTCGGCGATGCAGGCATTGGGGCAGCGGACCGGTTCGCACATGGAGATCATTGGCCCGCTTGCGCCTGGCTCCGAACTCCGGTTCAGGCACAGGGCAGTTGCCGGATCAAAGAAGCAATCGGCCAGCGGGCCGACATGCAATGTCCGCGCGAGACTGCCCAGCATGGTGCGCAGACGTGGACGGTCGGCAATCATGGCAGGTAGCGGCGCCAACTCGTGGGCGGCAGTATCAAGCACAACTCCGACCCTGTTCGCGGCAGGTCCGCCAAGGCGTGCGCCACTTTGCCGCTCGTCGAAGTAGACAAGGATATCGTCGATCTGCCCGAGCGCACGCTGGGCTTCGATCTCTCCCCGAAATCCGGACCGGCTGCTGCCAGCATAGCCTTCGAAAGCCGCAACGCTGGCATGCTTGTACTGGATCATGCCGGCAATTGTTCCGAAGGGCCGGTTGGCGATGTGCCAGGCGATTGTGCGGCGAAACTGACGCGTTGTCAGACGCCATGGTCGGCCGTCGGGTCCGGCAGGAATGACGGGTGCCTGCGCGGATCCGAATTGGTCATTGAGGTGATCGCGGAACCGGTTGAGTTGCCGGACTATCTCTGCAGAGACGTGCGTCTTGGTATTGGCCCGGAGCGTGAGGACTGGCCACAGGGTCGTTGTTCCGCGCGCTTGCCCTGCACGCGCGGAAAGGCGTTCGAGGACATCGATGGCTTCAGCGACTGGCGCGATGGTAACCCACTCGGTCTCCTCGCCGCCGCCGCGCTTGCCCTTGTAAGCAGTGGACTTGATACGATGCCGCAAGATCGTACCGTCTTCGGCTTTGGTAATAGACAGGCATCCCTGCCTCATGGCTTGGATCTCGCTGTCCCGCATGCCTGAGAGAAAGGCACATACGATATAGGCTGCGGACTGCAGCATGACTTCCTCGAGGGGCAAAACCTTGGCATCGAAGCGGGTGCGCCAAGGCAGGCCAGTATCGGGATCGGCAGAAATGGGCGTATCCATGCCGCCGATCTCGGTGCCGAGTTCTGCGATGGCAGCGGCGATGAGGTCTGGTGCACCGGTGGCGAGGCCAAGGTGCATGGCAGGTTCGGCCTGCGCGTTGATACCGGCATGGAGGTGGATCAGGTGGTAGTTGATCGGCGGCGTGACGGCGCCGGTTTGCGGGTCTGTTCGCGTTGCGCCGTTATGTGCCGTGGTCCAGATCGGAATGCCGCGCCCATGCTGCCGCAAGGATGCAACATAGTCGAGAAGGCGTTCGCGTTGCCGTAACCGACGAACAGCGGGATCCAGACCTTCCCCAGCGGCAATCAGACGGTTGCGCGTTGCTTCAAGGCGATCGAGTTCCGCCCGTGCGGCAAGGATATCGCCTGCGTGGCAGGTCACGTAGCGCAACGACCAGGAGAGCAGCGGCGTCATGATCGATTCGGGAATGCGCGGCGTCCGGTTCTCCCCTGCAATATGCTTTGCGCCCGCCACGGAAAACGGACTTCGTCCCGGCCACGGTTCGAAGGACAGGTGCGCAGTCGGCAGATGATGCTGCAACTCGTGCAGGTCAAAGACGATCCGCAGCAGCGCTGCCGCTACAACTGGGCGCAGCCCGGCAAGGCGCAAAGATCCGGCGTAGCGATCGACCAGAGCCTGATCGACCCGGCCGAGATCGAAACGCCCCAGCTGAGCCTTCACGAAGTCGAAAAAGCGCAAGGTCCGGTTGGCCTCGCCGCGCACCCCGGCCGGCTCAAGCCGCGAACGGTGACCGGGGAGATCGACATTGAGCCGCGCATGGAGAATCTGGCGCAGGGCATCAGCAATAGATGGGTCTTCAATACCGCCGAAATGTACCGTGACATGGCAGCGCCGCGCGTTGTCGCGAAATACGCCGGGAGCCAGATCCCACACCGGATCGCCGTATCGTGAAATATGCGCGCGATCGCAGCCGGGGCGCAAAGGCGCGGACATAAGCACAGGGAGGGCATCGCGCTCATCGTCGCTCTCCGCCAGAAGCTGGACAACGGTCATACCCGTGCCTCTGGCGGCAGATAGACCGTGGGAGGGTCGTTCGCGACTTGCGCACGGGCCCTTGCCACGACGCCTTCGGCGAAGGCAGGCAGGATCTGCTGAACGATGCGATCATGGGCATGACCAAACTTGGCGGTCCAATCAGCGGCACTCAGGCCGATCCGCTGAGCGTCGACGAAGGAGAGAAAGGCGAGAATGGCAGGCAGCTTGCGCGCGGTAATGACCGCGTTGCGGCAATCGAGGCAGGCCCAGAACGGTGTTGGGCATGGCGTGCCGACGGATGCGAAGGGACTGGAATAGAAGTTGCCACAGCTTGCAAGCCAGACGTCTTGTTCGCCATCGAGCAGTGCGGTTGAAATGCCCCCATCATCGGGATCAGGGCTTGCCAACTTGCCGCGCAGCCGGTCCTCGTCTTGAGGAGGCAGGATCATTGGACCAGCGAGCGCCTCTTCGAGGGCATCTGCCACGGTTTGCTCGTGCAGCGGTCTGAGGGAGGGAATATCGGCGTAGTGCCGTGCCGCGATATCGACGGTATGACCTACGGCGAAGCGGGCCATGTGGCCTTCGGTCTTCAGATACCACAAGGCCTTGTGCGTCTTGCGCAGATACGAAAGACACAGATGGAGCGGTTTACCCTGATCATCGGTAATACAATGGCGCTGCGTCCAGGCACTGACCTTCAAGCGCAGTTGACGAATACCTGCGGTGATCTCGCCCGGCTGAAAATAGACCCAAAGGTTATCGCTAAAGTTATGGACCCTGGCCTTGGACGATAGGGCGATGATGCGTCGGATCAGACCGCCAGGGGTGGATGAGCCGCGATCACGCACCCGGATTGTCTTGTGCTCGGCACCGTGTGCCCGCAGCTTGGTGTAGGCGATATCGACGGTACCACCTGCGGCATTGCGCAGACAATCGAGGGTGAGCGACTTGCAGCACTCCAGCTCAAGCCCTGTCTCGAGTAAGAGCAGAACAAGAAGCGGGACGATATCGTCGGCAGTAAGATAGTGGGCTGCGTGGAGGCTCAGGTTAAGCCTGTCACTGGTGAGATCGCGCTTTTTGCGCAGCTTGTACAGGCTCTGAAACGTGGGATCACGGTAGCCCAGAACACCGTATGTCTCGATGGCAGCATGGGCTTTGCAATATGCGCCATCGATCTGCGCCACCTCATCGATCTGTGGCCCCGATCGCAAGCGGGCCTCGATCGCAGCAATATCCGCGCGTGCCGCATCGCGCAGCTGGCGGGCTACATACGGACTGTAGGCATCGCGTGGACGGGAACGAACGTGTGCGTGTGAGCTGACGTAGCGCAGTCGTTCCCGCAAGCCGCAATCGACAAGCTCAGGGCTGTCGTCCGCGATGCGACGTAGGACGGAAACGACCTTGGCGACATAGGTTTGTCCATGCACGCGAGACTTGCCCTGCGCGCTGAGCCATGTCTCAAATCCATCGATGTGATGGGCGCGAAGGTCAGCAGGGCCGTTGATCCGGTCGCCTGTCCCGGCCAGGTAGGCAAAGAAGCTTGGCAGCTGGTTGGCGTATGTCTTGAGGGAGGAACGTACCATGATGGGGCCGCGCGGTGCGGCCAGCTTGAACAGGCTCCGGGCAAAAGCGAGCGCCAGGCCGCGCGGCCGCAAGCCCGTGAAATCGACGAGCAGCTCGCCGCCATATAAGGGATGAATCATGAAGCGCAGCGTGCTGATCTGCGACCATGGATCGGCTTGGGGCGCAGCCGCCTCGGTCTCGAAGCTGACCTTGCGTCCTTTGCGTGGAGCAGCGCTCATGATCGAAGATAGCCTGGTACGAGTGCCAACAGCTCTTCGACTGCCGCATCGACGGTATCGGCACGCGTGGCGAGGTGATCCAGATAAATAGAGGTCGTCGCGAGGCTCGAATGGCCAAGCAATCGCTGGACCTGTTGAAGCGGATCGCCGACCAGCTGGCGATAACCTTCCATGGCGCCCACTGGTGCCGCTGCGTCGGCGAGGCGGCGCTGGATCAGCATGGCCAGCATGTGGACTGCAAAGGAATGCCGGAGTTGATGGGGGCTAAGCCGGACCGGGATGCCTGCGTCCGTGCAACGGCGGCTTGCCCGTGCGAAGATCGCTTCCCACGAGTTGGGCAACACAGGATGGCCCACCTCGGTCAGCCAGAGGACCGCGGCTTCGCGCGGCGTTCCATCGTCAGCGCAAATAACAAGCCTTGCGCGTTCATCCGGTGTGACGACCTCCATGTCCATCGTGCCACCGCCAACGAGAGGCAATGCGCGCTGCCCGAATGAGGGGCTGTGGATGAAGATCGGGCGGTCGATGGCTTCCCAGCCACGGCGCTGTGCGAACTTGGCGACGGCCGCCGCTCGCTCAACGGCGATGTAGGCGTCAAACACCGGCAACAAACGGCGCGGTAGCAGCATGCTTCGCCCCCTGTCACCCTTGGTAAGTGCCGCCGGAAGCTCGACCCGCCGCTGACGTTCCGAGCGGGCGTCGCAAACCGGAATCTCAGCTGCGAGCAAGTGGGATGCCTCTTCCAGGCGCAGGCCGGTGGTGACCAGCAGATCGGCGAACAGCGCGTTGCGCGCGCCATTGCGGTCACGCGCTCCAGGACGCTCGGTCCCTTCAACGGTCAGGCCGCGCAAACCAACTTCCCGGAAGGCGCGGTAATCGGTGAGATCGATGAAACGGACGTCGGAACGACGGGCTGCGCGCTCATAGGCGTCATTGCGGCCCGTGACTGCCGCCCGGCGCCCATCGTGCGATCGTCGCCAGACCTGACGATGCGTAAAAGGTGTACGCTCGATCAGACCCTCCCGTTCGGCCCATCGATAAAGCTTGTCGAGCGAGGCAATCGCCCGGTTCCACGTCGATGCCGAAATCCGGAACTCAGCATCGCTGCGCCGCCGGGCACGATGATAGGCACCGACATCATTGGCATCGGCTTGCCAAACAGACTTGCCACGGGCCGAAGCGAGAAAGCGAACCCAGACCAGAACATCATAGCCATGGGCGCGCAACGAGTGTCGCGAACGCGAACCGTTCAGCGGCAAATCGAGGAAGTAGCGCTCAAGGTGGAGATCATAGATCGCACCATCACGCAGGATTACCGGGATGTAGGAGTCCAGGCCATCCGCCGTCCGGCGCTCCTGAATGACGATCGACGCACCTGAAGTATCCACAGCTTGTCAGTCCCTCCCCCAGACCCCCTCCCAACTCCAGATCGCACACGTTGCGCGCCTGCGGGACGGTGGTCATCAGGCCGGATTACGCCAGCTTATGGATAGCGCTTCATCCGGCCTGATGCCCCCCTGCGTTGCGCCAAAACATACCGTTCAAGTGTGCGTGAGGCACGGTGCAGACTGTCCAGATAAGGCGACAAGTTCCTCGAATGCGTAGGCCTTGTCGCCGAAGCGTTTGCCGAAGGTGCGCGCGAGCCGGTCGCCATGGCCGGTCCAATGCCCCGTTTCATGGACCCTAACGCTCGCATAATGGTCCATCGAGATGAAGCTCGAGCGCTTGGGCATCTGGATATAGTCGAAGGTGGGCGAGTAGAAGGCGCCGTTGCCGCCATGACGGACATCGGCGGGGATCGCCGCGAAGAAGCTGTCGATCGCCGCTTGCCGCAGAGAGGGGGACAGCGGCGTGGCCGGCACCTCGGGCGGGTAATAATAGCCGGGCAGGCCATCGATCTGGTCGGCGTTGAAGACGATGTAATGGCGCAGGAAGCGGATGCTGCGTTCCACGGCCTCACCGCTCACGGCGTCTGTCTCGGTCTTCTTGAACGAGGAATAATAGAGGGACAGGGCACCCTGCTCTCCGCGGCGGACCTGCGCGCCGAGCTCGCTCGCCTGCCGATAGGTCATCCAGTAGCGCGACCGGTAGCCGTGCATGTCGCCGAGCGCCCAAAGCAGGAGATTGTTGATCCCCGTATAGGGCGTGCCGCAGTGCCGGAGCGGCCGGCCGCCGCTGCCACTCGTGCGCCAGGGCCGGGTCCAGGGCGGTACGCCCTTTTCAAGGCGATCGATGATGATGGCGCTGATTTCGGCCGCGGCATCCCGGCCGGTTCGTGCAGGCTTGGACATGATGGAAAACTCCTCACAGACGAGACGACCACCGGCGCGAGAACACGCCGGTGGTCGCTTGCGGACAGGATTTGAGGCTCAGGCCTCGGCGGCGGCGAGTTCGTCTTCGTCGGCCTCGGCCGGCGCGGAAGCCGTCGGCCCGGCGGTCACCGCGTCACCGTCGTCGGTCTCGCTGTCATCAGCCCCGTCGCTTTCGGCCACGTCCGGGTCGCCAAACGCATCAAGGGATTCCTCTGCCTGTTCCGGCACGCGATCCAGGAAGCGCATGGCATTGGGGACCCAGGCGAGCGCCGCCTCCTTGACGTCAGGCTCGACGATCGACTCCCCGGCAAAGAGCTTTTCGCAGCTCGCGGCGATCTCGCCCTTCTTGAGCGTGGCATGGCGCGCGGTCAGGGAGCCCCCGCCGACATCGTTGAGCAGGGTGAGGATCGTGCCCTTGTTGACCCGGTCGAAGAAGTTCTCCGCGGTGGGCCGCCACCAGGCGGCGACATCGATCTCGAGGATCGAGGCGAGGCGGTTCTGCAGCGGGATCTGTTCCGCCTTGAAACCGCCCTTGGCCTCGAGCGAGACGGCGACGATATAGGCGAGCCAGGCTGCCTTGGCGTCGTCGCCGAGCGCGCGGAAGGCCTCGAACCGCTCCACGATATCGGCCGGTTCCGTCCAGGCCGCGTCGAGCCCGTCATGGGCCTCGGCGAGATACTGCCGCGCGCGGGTCACCGGCATATCACCCGAGACCGGGTCTTGCGGTGCTCCGGCCCGCAGCGTCGAGCCATAGTGGACGCTGTGGTAGCCGGTATGACGCGTGGACTGGCTGCGCGCGTCGATCATCGTGAAGAGGGCATAGTCGAGCGCGAGCGCGGGTTCGGCGAGGAGCGAAGCCGCCAGGATGTCACGGCGCTGCATGGCGAGTTCGTCGTAGAGCCGGGCGCTGAGCGGCTTGCCGCCCGGACCCACGGCTTCCTCGGGCAGGCTGGGCGCCTCCTTGTCGGCCCCGCCGATGCGGAAACCGCCTGCCAGGCGCTCGCCCTCTTCGCCGCCCTCGCCGTCGTCCTCCTCACCCTCGCCCTGCGCCTCGTCATCGATGCGCTGGATGGGCTGTTCGCTGAAGAACTGCGTGTCGAGGCGCATTTCGCCCTGCGGGGTCAGGAGGAGGAACGCGCCGACATGCGGCTTGAGCTCGTCGGGCAGCACCGGCAGCCGGTTCTCGATGGCTTCGGCCTCGGCCATCAGCGCGTCGTCCTCGCTGTCGAGTGCCTTGAACTGATCCTCGTCGAGCGCCTCGTCCTGCATCAGCTCTTCGAGCTCGCTGCGCCGCGCCTCGATCGCTTCCAGGCGCGCGGCCTGCTCGTCGGTCAGTTCGGGCGGATCGAGCATGACGCGGTAGAGATCCTGCGCGTGGTTATAGGCATAGCTGCTTGCGATCGGCCGGATCCAGGCGAGCCCGGATTCCTCGCCGATGCGCTTGGCCTCGGCTTCCATCATCTCGGCAGCGACGCCCTTGGCGATCTCGGGATCGATCCAGCGGTCGCCGCCCTCGCTGAAGAGGTCGCGATCGACCCGGCCGCCGGCGGCCGCATAGCGGTCCTCGCCGATCAGGAGCGCGATCGGTTCGTTGGATTTAAGGGCGTCGTTGGCGATGACGCGGCGGATGGAATCGGCGTTGACGTAGCTGTTCTGGCCGTAGGTGCTCCAGACATCGAGCTGCTTGTCGTGGCTTTCCGTCGAGGCATAGGCCTTGGCGATGTCGAGCGTAATCGCGCCCGAGGCCAGCGCGTCGAAGATCGGCTCGGCCAGCGAGGCCAGGCGCAGGCGGCCTTCGACGAAGCGGCGGGTCTTGCCGAAGCGTTTGGCGACCCCGTCGATGTCGGCGCCCTTGCCGATGAAATGCTCATAGGCGCGGCATTCTTCGGCGGGGGTGAGCGGCAGCTGGTGATAGGTGGCGGCGAAGGACGTTTCGCTCAGATGCGCGATGTCGCCTGTGATGACGCGCACCGGCACGTCATAGTCGGCCGCGACGATCGAACCCGCCTCGACCAGGCGCATCAGTGCGCGCCAGCGCCGTCCCCCGTCGAGCACTTCGAACGTGCCCTTGGGCTTGGCCGGGGTCACCAGCATGTTCTGCAGGATGCCGCGGGCCTCGACGTCGGGGGTGAGTTCGTCGAGACGCAGCCGGTCTTCCGAAACCTTGCGCACATTGATCGGCGAGAGGCGGAGCTTGTTGAGTTTGACGCTGTCGATCAC